>JANNNC010000113.1:0-2845 GCA_031398335.1 Massilia sp. | reverse complement strand
GGCCGCGGCCGACTACCTGCCACGGGCGAAAGTATTGTTCGCGTCCGGCTATCCGGGCGACGACGGTCTCGAGGACGAGCTCTTGCGGCGCTTGCCGCTGCTGCAAAAACCGTATCGCCTCGACGAGATGGCGCGGCTGGTGCAAAAGCTGCTGGCGCCGGGCTGAATCCCACGGCCGCATCGGCGCAATGCAAAACGGCCCTTGAGGGCCGTTTTGCATTGCCGGAAAACGCAATCAGTTGGTCATGTCGTCTTTGGCAAAATACTTGCGCGCGTATTCGAGCAGCTGGCCATCGTTCGGATGGTCGACCGTCTCGACGCTGACGACCTTGTCGGCGGTCTCGGCGTGGCTCTTGGTCAGGTGTTTCATGAAGCCGAGTTTTTCCTGGCCAGGACCGACGATCAGGATTTCTTTCGACGACAGCAGGGTGGCGGCGACTTCGTCGAAATATTCCGTGCCTTCGACGGCGCGGTTGTTGCTGACGACGCCGTCCTTCTTGTGCTGCGACGTGGTCTTGACGACTTCGGATTCGGCCGCGTTACGGCTGAAATGAATGACATGTGCCTCGGTCTGGTCGAGCCAGACGACAGCGTGGTTGAACGACATGGTGATTTCCTTGAATGGGGGAGATGCGCGGACCGGGAGGCTGGTGAGGCAACGGGGCGACGTGAACAGTTGCGCCATTGCTTCGTCAGCAAGTGCACCGAGTATGCACGCTCTTGGCCGGTTCATCCGTACGGGAGCGTACGGAGCGCGCAGGCGCCTTCTGCATGTCGTCAGCCCGCGCCCGCCAGCAGCGCCTGGCCGTAGGCGCCGAAATCGTCCAGCCCGCGCTTGATGATCGTCACCAGCGCCGGCAGGGGGGCGGCCTGGTGGTCCCATTCGGCGCGGCAGAATTCGCCGGTGCGCTTCAGGTCTTCGGCAAGGGTGGGGGCGATCCAGCCGTTTTCGGCCAGAACGGTAATGACCTCGCGTTCATCGCGCGGGGCGCCCAGGTTCGCTTCGGCGATCACGTAGTCGCCCATCTCGATGGCCGCTTCCCAGGCGCGGATCACGTTCAGGGTGGCGGCGTCCTGGCGCGTGAGGTCGCCGACAAAGGTGGTCGGGTCCTTCTCGTACTCTTCGCGGGCGCGGCGGCAGCAGCGTTCGATGATGCCGGTCTTGCCGACCAATACAGTGTCGTCCATATGTACTCCTTCAGATCAGGAACAGGATTGCGGCGACGATCGTCGGCCCCAGGGCGCCACCGAGCAGGCCGAGGGCGCCGATCGATTCGTCGTTGAAGCCGCGCCGCAGCAATGCGGCGCCGGCCGGGTTCGGGGCGTTGGCGATCACGGTCAGGCCGCCGCCGGCAACCGCGCCGGCCACCAGCATGTATTTGGCGTGCTCGGACAGTCCGGCGATCAGCGAACCGAGATAGGTCAGTGCCGCATTGTCGGTGATTGCGGTGAGGCCGAGCGCACCAAAGAACAGGGCGGTCGGCGCCAGGCTGGAAACGATCGGCTGCAGCCACCATTGCTGCATGCCGCCCAGCACGACCAGGCCGGCCAGGAAAAAGCCGACCAGCAGCCCTTCTTTCAGGATCAATGGATCCTGGTGACGCTGGTACGCCTGGGTGAAACCGAGGAACAGCAGGAACAGGCCGAGGAACAACACCGGGTGGTGCGCCAGCAGCACGACCGCTGCCAGGAAAGCCAGGTGGATGGCCGATACTTTCAGCGGCACCGGCTCGACGGCTTCGGCGCTTGCCGGCGCCAGGTGCGCTCGCAGCAGCAGCGTGACGACGCTCGCGTTGATGAGCACGGCCACGGCCGCGCGCCAGCCGAAGTGGGTCAGCATATAGGCGCTGTCCCAGCCCCAGGTCGTGGCCACCATCAGCACCGGTGGCGCGGCGTAGGAGGTCAGGGTGCCGCCGATCGAGACGTTCACGAACAGCACGCCGAGCGCGCCGTATTTCAGCGGCTCCGGAATCCCGGGGCGAAATACCTGGGGTGCGAGCATCAGGGCCGCGAGCGTCATCGCGGCCGGTTCCGTGATCAGCGAGCCGCTAAGGGGCACCAGGGCCAGTCCCAGCCAGGCCAGCGCGACCTCGGTACGCACCGGCACCAGCCGCGCAACCGTGCCCAGCAGCGAACGCATGGCGTCGAGGATCGGGCGCGAGGCGGCAATCACCATGACCACGAACACGAGCAGGGGTTCGGTGTACTGGCGCGATTCGGCGTAGTCGACGGCGGCGCCCGGCCCGACGATGAAGGCCATCGCCACGATCAGGACGAAGGCCCAGAAGCCGAACACGACCTCGACTTCGCCCAGCAGGTGGAACAGGCCTTCATGGCGCGGATGGCGGTCGGCCAGGATTTCAAACCCCTTGGCGGCGAAGGTGTGGACCAGGGCGCAGGCGAAGAGGAGGGCGCCGACCAGCTGCATCGTGGTCATGAAAGACGTCCGGGAAAGGGGAAAGCGGTCATTGTCAGTCGGATAATAAATGAAGGCCCATTATTTCATCTTTTGATGCAGGCAAGATGATGTGTCGCTCGAGCTCGCTTTTGAAAGAGAGTTTGAGCGCACACAAGCGCAAGGTTAAATCCTGCGTTTTCAAACTATACACATCTTGCCAAAAGCTGAACGACCGAGTACTGTATATATATCCAGTACTTTTGCATTGCCCCTAATCATGTCTTGTTCACCCCACACTGCCGCACCAGAAGATTTGCACCCTTCACTATGGCGCGCTTCGCAGCTGGCCCACGCGCATGCACGCTGCGTCGACACCGGCCACCCTGCCTTGTCGAAGCAATTGCCGGGCGGCGGCTGGCCGACGGGCACCCTGATCGACCTGCTGCA
>JANNNC010000105.1:0-34905 GCA_031398335.1 Massilia sp. | reverse complement strand
ATCCCAGTTAGCCATCGGGATGTTCATTCACGACCTCAGCTGCGACTGGATGACCCATCCCTTCGTGCGCAACCGTTTCATGCTCGGCAGTGAAAAGGAAATCCGCAAGATCATCGAAGCGGGTATCCACGACGTGGTCATCGACGCGGCGCGCGGGCGCGACGTGCAGGATGCCCCCACCCTGTCCGAAGCGCGCGCCAGCACCGAGGCCGAACTGACCGCGATCGCCGCGCCGCCCGTGATCGTCACGCGCGTGTCGGTCGGCGAAGAATTGCAGCGCGCCGCGACGATCCGCAACCAGGCCGCCGGGATGGTGCGCACCGTGATGCGCGATGCGCGCCTGGGCAAGGCGGTCGAAATGGAAAGCGTGTCGCCGGTCGTGACGAACATCACCGAATCAATCCTGCGCAATAGCGGCGCCTTGCTTAGCCTGATGCGGATCAAGACCAAGGACAACTATACCTTCCTGCATTCGGTCAGCGTGTGCACGCTGCTGGTGGCGTTCTGCCGCTCGCGCGGCATGGACGAGGAAACGATTTACGAAGCCGGTGTCGGCGGCCTGCTGCACGACACCGGCAAGGCGCTGGTGCCGGATGCGATCCTGAACAAGACGGGCCGCCTGACCGATGAAGAATTTGCGATCATCAAGAAGCACCCGCGCGACGGTTACGACCTGTTGCGCCAGACGCCGGGCATCGGCCACATTCCGCTCGACATTACCTTGCACCACCACGAACGGCGCGACGGCAGCGGGTATCCGGAAATGCAGAACGAGGGCGAGATCAGCGAACTGGCGCAGATGGCGGCAATCGTCGATGTGTACGACGCCATCACGTCGGACCGCTGCTATCACAAGGGCATGTCGGCCGCCGAGGCGCTGCGCAAGATTTACGAGTGGAGCAAGTTCCACTTCAATCCGGCCCTGACCCAGGAGTTCATGCGCTGCGTCGGCATCTACCCGGTCGGTACGATGGTGATGTTGGAATCGGGGCGCCTGGGCGTGGTGGTGGAACCGCACGAGAGCAACATGCTCACGCCGAAGGTGAATGTGTTCTTCAATACCAAGAGCCAGACCTATATCCGCCCGGAGCTGCTCGACCTGTCGCGCGCGCTCGGTTTCGGCGGCGGCGACAAGATCGTGCGTCACGAGTCGCCCGACAAGTGGCGCGTCGACCCGGACAAATTCCTGCTCGTCGCCGGAGAAGCGCCCTAGAAGAAATCGGCGGTGTCGTTCGACGTCACCGTCTGCAGGACCCCGCGCTCGACCAGCTCGTTGTAATGGCAGGCCTGGTTGCGGCCGTGGGTCTTGGCAAAGTACAGGGCCTGGTCGGCATGGCCGAGCGTGACGACAGGTGAATCGTAGGGGCTGATGCTGACGAAGCCGACGCTGACGGTCACCCTGCCGACTTGCGGAAACTGGTAAGCCTCGACATTGCTGCGGAAGCGGTCGATGATGCGGCGCGCATTCTCCAGTGTGGTCGAGCGCAGCAGGACGACGAATTCCTCGCCGCCGAAGCGAAACACCCGGTCCTGGGCACGAAACGAGGCCTGTAGCTGGTTCGCGATCAGGATCAGCACTTCATCCCCGTACAAATGGCCGAAGGTGTCGTTCACCATCTTGAAATGGTCGACGTCGACCACGGCCAGCCATCCTTTTTCCTCGCCCTGATTGCAACGCCGCTCGCACTGGCCCGCCAGCGGCGGCTCTGGCTCGGCCGGGCATTGCAGCACGCGTGCGAGCTGGTCTTCGAAAGTCTTGCGGTTGAGCAGGCCGGTCAGTGAATCGCGTTCGCTGTAGTCGAGCAAATTCTGGAAATTGCGGTAGACGCCGACGATGCCCGTGATGATGTGAATGATGGCGGCCGGGAAGGGCGCGTCGCGCACAATTTCGAGGCAGGTGTCGGCCTTGTCGCCAAACCAGATCGGCAGCCACAGGGTGCGGGTGCAACCCGGGCCGCAGGCTTCGGCACTGCTGGCGCGGCGCGCCAGGCAGGCGGCCAATTCCGGGTAGGCGTCGAGTGGCTCGCCGGGCGTGCCGGTATCGTGTAAGTCTTCGATGCGGGCAGTACCGCCGGCGCTGACGGAGGCGCGCACACGCACATACTGGTGCGCGCCGGTGGTAGAGATGGACAACACCCGCGTCTGCACGGCGGTAGCCAGTTCCTGCACAGCCGCCACCACGGAGATGTCAAGCATCGCATGGTCGCGGTGGCCGGTCATGTCCACCATGTGTTTCAGAAGGGAATCCATGTCATTCTCAGAAATGTAATCAACCCGCCACTGCTTCTCCCAGGCTGGCGCTACACGCCGGAATTTCCAAAGAGCAAGTGAAACAGCATAATCTCTTTTAGTTATCCAAGCAATATTCGGCCTGCTTTTTTTGGGGGTTTTACAGCCTCTGAAACGCTCATACAATGTGGATCAATGTTTTCAATGGGAAATTAATTCCCCATGGAAAGCTTGCTTACAGTCAACTTGCTGTTCGGCATCATCTTTTATAGTGAACTCACTGCAGCGGAAACGACAAAGCGCAGTTAGCAGAGTCAAGGGAAGTTTCCTGCCGTTGCGGGGTTGTTCTTATAAACACACCATATGGAGTTTTTCATGAAAACCATCTTTACCGCTGTGCAAGCCTTCATTACTGATGAAGACGGTGTGACTGCCATTGAGTATGGCCTGATCGCTGCCCTGGTTGGTGTTGCCATCGTGGCCGGTGCGGGGGTCTTGGGCGATCAGATCGACGCAACGTTTGCAGATGTTGCGAAGAAGATGAAAGACGCTCTGCTGTAATCGCTTGACCTTGCCCTCCGGAACGATCCGGAGGGCTTTTTTTCGGGGTGAACATGAATTTTCAACTCCAGCTCGACTTGGTATTGCTGCTAATGGTGGTGACTGCCGCCATCACCGACTTAGCAATACGCAAAATCCCCAATAAATTATTGCTGGCTGCGGTGTGTGCTTTGCTGGGCCTGCACTTGATTCATCCGGCGCCCACCAGCGTGTTGAGCACCCTCGGCGGTGCGGCAATCGGCTTCGCCCTGTTCCTCCCGTTGTACGTGGTGCGTGGCATGGCGGCTGGCGACGTGAAGCTGATGGCCACCGTCGGACTGTTTCTCGGACCGGCCCAGACCCTCCATGCCTGCATCCTCACCTGGTGCGTGGGTGGCGTGATGGCGCTGGTGATCATTCTGTTTACACGGCGCTGGTCGGCTGCCTATAACAACCTGCGCAACTTGCTGTTACCAGTGCTGTTACGAATGGGGCCGCCTCCGCAGGGCGCTCCAGCCCGCGAAAGCGTTGGCTCGATGCCTTATGGATTGGCAATTGCTTTAAGCACGCTTTGGCTGTTGGCACAACGTTATCACACGTAAAGGTAAGGGCTTGCTACGGCTCAATGGCCCAAAAGACCTGGTCGTTAGAATGAATTCAATGTTTTGTAGGAATGCGCTTCGGTGAATACGAGGAGAAATACTATGGACGAAACGCTGGCATTTGCAGCGCCTGGTACCGCATCCGGTCCAGTGACGTCCGCGCTGCCGGGCGAGCTGGAGGTGGCTGCAATTCTGCCGCGCCAGCCGAGGACGGTCAGCGATACCGGACTCGAGCCGCGCCTGGTATGTGCCCTGGTGCTCAAGACCTTGCACGTCACCGGCCGCGCGCCGCTGCCGCTGTTGGCCGGAAAATTGCGCCTGTCGATCAGCGTGCTGCGCGAAGCGCTGGGGGCGATGACGGTCGATCAACAGGTCGAGGTGGCCTGGTCGGGCGAGTCCGACATCGACGTCCAATATCAGTTGACCCCGATTGGCCAGCGCGCCGCGCTCGTTTGCCTGGACGAATGCCGCTACGTCGGTCCTGCACCGGTGACGCTGGCTGCTTATCGCGCGATGGTCGAGCGCCAGTCCTTACGCCAGCCGGCGCTGCGCCAACCGGGGCGCCATGGGACGCTGCCATCGTCGGCGGCGCGCGGCCCCACCCCCGGCGAGCTGGCCGCGGTGCTGGCCGACGACGGACTCGATCCGGCCCTGCGCCAGGTGCTGGGCGCCGCCCTGCATGCGCAGCGCCCACTGCTGCTGCACGGACCGACCGGCTGCGGCAAGACGACCTTGGCGCGCAAGCTGGCGCGCCTGCTGCCGGGCGCCGTGGCGGTGCCGTACGCGATCCTGGTCGGGGATCACATCGTCCCGTTTCACGATCCGGTGCGTCATCCGGCGCCGCTGCCGCTGGGACGCCAGCAGGAAGAGCGGCGCAGCTGCGATGCGCGCTGGGCGATCTGCCAGCGCCCGCTCGTGCATGTAGGCGCCGAACTCGACGCCACCATGCTGACCCTGCAAGCCGATCCCGAAAGCGGTATGCATTACGCCCCGCTGCAGCTGCAGGCCAACAACGGCATCATGGTTCTCGACGATCTCGGTTGCGGCCGCGTTCCGGTCGCCGAGCTGCTGGCGGGCTGGCTCGGCGCACTTGACGGAGGACAAGCGCGCCTGCTGGTGGGAGGTCATGGCGAAACCATGCCATTCGACGCGATGCTGGTGTTTGTCACGAATCTGGCGCCGGCCAGCGTGTTCGACCCTGCCTTCCTGCGCCGCATCGGCTACCACATCGGCCTTGGACCGCTGGCTGAACCGGCCTACCGCGCACTGCTGCGCCGTGCCAGCCGGCTGCATGGACTCGATTGCGAAGAGTTCGTGATCGATCATTTGATCACGCGCCTGCATCGCGCCAGCGCAACGCCGTTGCTGGCTTGCTATCCGCACGAGCTACTTAGCCGTGTGCTTGATTTCGCCGGCTTTGCCGGTACCGAACCCCGCCTGACGATCGCTGCCCTGGAGCAGGCGTGGAACAGCATGTGCACCAGCGGCAGCGCCCCGGCCTCGTGCCACGTCGCAGGAATCGAACCATGAAAAACAAGCGTGCCCTTGTCGTGATGGCCATTGCCATCCTGTTCGGCCTGACCGCCGTGATCCTTGCTTCACGCTGGCTGCTGCTGCAGCCGACCGCCAGTGCGGGATATATCGCAGTGGCGGCGACCGATATCAACCTCGGGCAGCGCCTGACGCCAGAGATGGTCAAGCTGGCCGAGTGGCCCGCAGACAGCATGCCCAAGGGCGCCTATACCGATCCGGCGAAGCTGGCCGGCCGGGTGCTCAAGAGCAGTGTGCTGGCCGGCGAACCGGTCAGCGAAGCAAAGCTGGCGCCGGCCGGTACGCTTGGCGGCCTGTCAGCCCTGATCACCGAAGGCAAGCGTGCAATCACGGTGCGCGTCAACGATGTCATCGGCGTTGCTGGCTTCACGCTGCCGGGGAATTTCGTCGACATCATCGTCAGCACCGAAAAGGATCCGGGTCCTGAGATCAACGCACGCGAACAAAGCATTTCGAAGATCGTACTCGAGCGCATCCTGGTGCTGGCAGTGGCCCAGGAAGTCAACCGCGACGAGACCAAGCCGCGCGTGGTGAATGCCGTCACGCTCGAGGTTACGCCGGAACAGGCCGAGAAACTCGACCTGGCGCGCAGTGTCGGTACGCTGTCGCTGGCACTGCGCAACCAGGTCGATCCGCAATCGGCCCAGACCGAGGGCGCCACCAAGCTGACCTTGCTGCCGGTAGCGGTGCCAAGCGTCAAGCCGGCCCCGCCGAAGCCCGTTGCCGTACCGCGCCGTCCCGAGAAGGCGACGGTGCACCGGGTCGCGACGCCACCCGTACGCCGCAACTGCGTCACCGTCATCAACGGCCTGCATTCCTCGCAAGAGTGCTTCTGATCCCTTTACCGCGTCAGGTGAAATCATGAACACCAGTTCAAAACCGTCCGGCTACACCATTCATTCGCGCGTCGACGTGCGTTTCCTGTTGCGCCAGTGCGCACTCGGCGGCGCGGCATTGGCGCTCGCTGGCGCTGCCCACGCCGCGCGTCCGACTCCCCAGGCCGATGCCGCGCCCGTGGCCGGCGAGCGTACCGGGGTCGGACCGCGCTGCAGCGGCGAAGCGGCGCGTCCTGCACAGGTTGCGCTGCAGATGGGTAAATCGACCCTGATGCGCCTGCCCGAGGCTGTCCAGAACCGCAGCGTCGGCAACCCGGAAGTCGTACAAGCGATGCTGGTGTCGGCGGACACGATGTACATCGCCGGCATTGATGTGGGTACGACGAATATGATCGTCCAGGGCCGTAGCGGTCTGTGCAGCGTCCTCGATATCACGGTATCGATGGATCCCAGCGCACTCCAGGCAACGCTCGCTGCGGTCATGCCCGAGGAGAAGGATATTCGTGTGCTGGCGGCCGCCGATTCGCTGGTGCTGACCGGGACCGTGTCGGACGCTTCAGCAGTTGCGCGCGCCGCCGAGCTGGCCACCGCTTATGTTCGCCGTCCGCTACGTCCGCTGGGCGCCGTACCGAAGGATCTGGCACCAAATGCGAACGGCGCGGCGGCCACCCCCGCCAGCAATGCCAACCTGCGCGTGGTGAACTTGCTTGGTGTGGCAGCGCCACAGCAGGTGCAGCTCGAGGTGAAGGTGGCCGAGGTCTCGAAAAGCCTGCTCGAGCGCCTTGAGGCCGGTACCAACTGGACTTTCGGGTCTGGCAGCTGGGCTGCCACGCTGGCAGCGAATTTCCTCAGTGGGACCGCGAAGGGCGGACTGGCGGCCAAGCGTCCGAACGGCAACCGCTTCGGTCTCGACGCCGAGACCCAGGACAGCCTGATACGCGTGCTGGCCGAGCCGAACGTCATGGCCATCAGTGGCCAGGAGGGCAGTTTTCTAGCCGGCGGCAAGTTCTACATCCCTGTCGCACAGGAAAACAACCGAATCACGCTGGAAGAAAAGGAATTTGGCGTCGGTCTGCGCTTTACCCCGACGGTGCTTGGCGGCGGCCGGATCAATCTGCGTGTCTCTCCTGAAGTGTCCGAGCTCTCGCGCGAAGGTATCGGCATCAATGCCTCCGGTATTTCCGGTAGTGCGATCTTGCCGGTCGTGACCACGCGCCGCGCCAGCACCACGGTGCAGCTCTACGACGGCCAAAGCTTCGCCATCGGCGGCCTGATCAAGAACAACCTGGTGATGAATCTGAAAGGCCTTCCGGTGCTAGGCGAAGTTCCTGTGCTGGGCGCGCTGTTTCGCAGTACCGACTTCCAGCAGGACCGCACCGAGCTTGTCTTCGTGATCACGGCACGCCTGGTCAAGCCGCTGACGGCTACTGGCTATGCGCTGCCGACCGATGGTGTGGATGCACCATCGCGTGCTGCCCTGATGCTTGGTGGCCGGCTCGAAAGCGCGGCAAAGCTGCCCGCGCCCGTCGCCCGCACGGGCCAGAGCGTCGACGGATTCGAAATCAAATAGGAGGCGGCAAAATGGCAACCAGGACAATCGCAGGAATCGTAGCGTTGCTGATGCTGCAAGGCTGCTCGAGCGCGCCGCGTTTCGAGAAGAACTTCGGCGCATCAGTGCGCGCCAATCTCACCGCGCAGACAGTCGATCCTCGCGCTGGGGCCAACACGAACCCTGTCAGTGGCATCGACGGGCCCGCGGCGCGCGCCGCGCATGAGCGCTATCAGCGGTCCTTTGTCTATCCCGACAGCGCGACCAGCACACCGCTGCTCAACACGCTCGGCGGCGGGAAGTAAGCCTGATCGGCACCAGGCCGCACTCCCTCGATTGTTTCCAACACCAGTGCCTCCACGAGGATTGTCATGAAAGCCCTTCTGACCAGCCGCGACAGCCTGCTGTTTGCCGAGCTCGCCTCCCAGGGAGCGGCACGGGTGCCGCCGCTGAACGTCGCCAACAGCCGTGTCTCGATGCGCGAGGCGCTCGACCGGCCGCTGGGGGAGGCGCCAGGCCTGGTGGTTGTCGATGCACGGGAAGGCACGCCTGAGGATGCCGACTTGCTCGAACGGATGGTGCGCCAGTACCCGGAAGCGCAGTTCATGCTGCTCACCAGTGAGCATCAGCCGGAATTCCTGATCCGTGCGATGCGCGCCGGCGTACGCGAAGTGCTGCAACTGCCACTGGCGCACCGTGCCTTCCACGAAGCGATGGACCGCATCGCCACTGCCGCCGGCGTCGCCCAGCTACGCGAAGGCAAGGTGCTCGCCTTCATCGCCTGCAAGGGCGGCAGCGGCGCCACCTTCATTTCGACCAACTTCGGCTATGCCCTGGCCACGCTGGCTGAAAAGAAGGTGCTGCTGATCGACCTGCACGGCCAGTTCGGCGACGCGGCCCTGTACGTATCGGACCAGAAGCCCGCCATGACGCTGTCCGACGTCTGCGAACAGATCGCGCGTATCGACGGTCCCTTCCTCGACTCCTGCCTGGTACATGTCACGCGCGGCTTTGGCGTGCTGGCTGCCGCTGACGACCCATCGCAAGCGAAGGCAGCCAAACCGGACCACATCGACGCCATCTTGCGCGTGGCGCGCCAGCACTACGACTACATCGTGCTCGATGTCGGGCGCCAGATCGACGCCGTTTCGCTGCGCGCGCTCGACAGCACCGACACCATCTATCCGGTACTCCAGCTGGCGCTGCCCGACATTCGCGACGCCCGCCGCCTGCTCGACATCTTTCGTTCGCTTGGCTACCCCCTTGAATCGATCCGCCTGATCGTCAACCGCTACGAAAAAGGCGGCCGCCTGCGTCTGCCCGACTTGCACGCGGCGCTTGGCTGCGAGGTCATGCATACCGTACCGAACGATTACGTCGCCGTTACCGATTCCGTTAACCAGGGAGTCCCGGTCCTCGAACTGTCGCGCGCCAGCGGGGCGGCACGTAGCCTGGCTGACCTGGTGGAACTGGTGACCGCACGACGCGCTCCGGAAACCCGTGGCTTGCTCGACCGCCTGTTCGGCCGCGGCGAAGCCGAATATTAATTTGCAAGGAGAAGTCCATGTCGCTGCGCGAACGCCTTTCCGTTTCCGACGATGACCGCAAGCCTGGCGTGCTGCCGGCGGAGGCCGGCAACGGGGCATACCAGGAACTGAAGTTCTATGAACGTATAAACCAGACAAAATTACGCATTTTTCTGTCCCCACCGACAGAGAATCAGTCCTGTGCTTACCATTTGGGTGTGTTTTGTATGTGATGGCGTGTAGAAAAACAAGTAAGTGCTTTACGCTCTGGCGTCTAGGTACCTCATGCGTCGGAAATGCCATTTAAAAGCCACCACAGCCCTTTTGGGGTTACTTCAGCCTTAGCTCGTAGGGAGGTGGCGCCACGCGGTTTAATTGGCGTGGATGGCTTTTAATCGGCTTAATGCTGTCGGTTGCTACGCCGGTTGCATACGTTGGATGGTAGTGTTATTATGCCTGTGCACAACTGCATCGGTTTCTGTTCGCCTGAACGTTTTACAATCACTGCGATTGGTTGTGCGCAATTGGCTGCAAGCCGCATGGCTTCTGGCTCTGTGTCTTATCCCTTCCTAACGAACAAGTGCCTTGTACGGGGCAAAGTTCGACCGTTACTGTAGTAGCAGAAGTCGTAAGTAGAGAAGTGCCCCAGTGATTGGGATAACTCTGCCAACTCTGTTCGCCCGTAGCGTTACGAAGTAAGCCACCTATTTGTAGTGCGCTGTCACTACCCATCAACCAAAATCAACATCAATCGAGTGCTACTCATCCAGAGCAAGCAAAGGAGGGCTGTTGCTGTAATAGAAAGGAAACAACAATGCCAAAGGCTACCACCACCTATCCATCCTCCGTTGTCAACGGAAGGCGTCGCAGCAACGCAGGATGGCACCCCAAGGGAAAACGCGCATACCGCAACGCAGAACGAACGATCATTAAGTGTCTCACGTCCTATCGAGACCCTCGGCTCTACCACGTTGTCTTCTCAGGCGGAACAGCCAAACAACATCGAGTCATGCTCACCGCCCTCTGCCTACGATTGACCCGCAAAGGGTATCGGCACGAATGGTTTGCAGGACGAGAGAAAAGTGCGGACAAGGGCGAACACCTCCACATCTTCGTTCTTGTGGACACGTACGGAAAACAAGTGCACAGCATATTGAACACCTTTGATGATTGCTGGCTTACGACGACCTGCTACCAAAGTCGGCTGAATAAGCCATACGTCAACGGTCCGCAGGACATCGAAATTCACGGCAACAACCATTACGCGCAACTGCCATACCTCGGTCCGGGCAACAGAGCAACAGAGCTAGGTATTGCTCGTCTAGTCGATGCGCTTGACTGGTTGAGTTACATCTATAAGGCACGAGACAAGCATGAAGGCGACTGGGAAAAAGAGGGGCAGATTTTCCCAGCATCGAGGCCGAAGCGTGGCAAGCGGATCGTTAATTCGGCTGATGTGCATCAGCAAACCGACACGGTATCATTCACACGGGTCGATACTGGCGATAAGCTGCTCGACCAGTTAATCGCAGAAGCGCGGCGTTTTTACCAACAGCCACTCTTTGCCGTTCCGACGGCTCTTCATTGACTATGAAAGGTGACTGCGACCGACAGTCTGGATCGCAGTCGTTCCTTTTACGCTACTTTGGTAGCTTTGCAACCTTTCTTTATCTGTGCGGTATCAATTGCTTCCACCTCGCCTTTGAACTTCGCAACGTCGCCTGCGTGGTCACCAGTTAGCTTGCTAGCTGGAACAAAGGCAAGGAACACAGTGGCAGCATCCAAATTCGCCTTCGTGTTTTGCATCGAGGAATACTTTTGTAATTCCGCACGAGTATCAGCCATAGCGGTTGCAAGTTGCGTGCAGTCATTACCAACGTATTTCTCGAATGAGACGTAAGACGCAGAGATGCTCTCTGGACGAGTGGCGCAACCAGAAAGGACTGCTAGCGCAACTGTTGCAATAACGAGGTATTTCATAAGTTTTCTTTCAGGTAGTTGTAGTTTTTTCTATTGCTGCAAGTACATGCTACAGGGAGTTACTCCCAATTACCATGCCAACAGGAATTATGTTGCTATTGCAACACGGTTCCTATGCGCTTGGGTCGCTGCTCAATAAGTACACCTTGATGAACAGGCTGTAACAGCCAAGAAACCGTGTCCAACAAGGTTGTTATCAATAATTGTTGCACATTTTCCGATAACCCCTTAGACTTTGTTGAACACATAAACGAAGGAGAAGGCAAGTGGCAACAGGACAGACAGTAGGGTACGTGCGTGTAAGTTCATTGGACCAGAACCTTGCTCGGCAACTGGACGGTATCAAGCTGGACAGAGTGTTCGAGGATAAGGCATCCGGCAAGGATGCAAAACGCCCTGCACTAGTCGCCCTACAGGCATTTGTCCGTGAAGGCGATACCGTGATGGTCCACTCCATCGACCGCCTTGCTCGCAACCTTGTCGATCTGCGAGCCATCGTTTCGGGCCTGAACAATAAGGGAGTAGCCGTTACCTTCGTCAAAGAGAATCTGACCTTCAGTGCAGACACTTCCAGTCCAATGAACACCTTGATGCTTTCGATGATGGGCGCATTCGCTGAGTTCGAGCGATCAATGATCTTGGAACGTCAACGTGAAGGGATAGCGGCAGCGAAGGCAGCAGGCAAGCCGACAGGGAGACCCGAACGCCTGAAACCTGCGGAAGTGGAAGCCATTAGAGTTCGCAGTGCAGCGGGTGAAAGCAAATCGTCATTAGCCGCCGAGTACAAGGTTTCGCGTGGCACTCTGTACGCGGCATTGAAAGGCTAACAACTGCTTATTGATATTTTGGTCAGCCAGCTGAGGCATCCCTACAGCCGGGCAACCCTGTCAAGCCATGCTGGTGATATTGCAACCGCTTAAATATTGCAAAATTGCAACACCATGCGATGTAAAAATTGAACTACTCCCTTGAACTGTCATATAAAATAGTGTCAGTGCGGAAATATCTTTCTGTTCGAGCACAATGAGTTATCAGTCTAAATAATAGGGAATTTTGAAATGAACAAAACTAGCATCATCGTCCTGATTGCGTTAGCACTTACCGCCTGCGGTGGGGGGGGAGGGGGTGGTGGGGGATCGACTTCCACGGCACCGGTAGTTGTAGCGCCGCCGCCGCCGCCGCCGCCGCCGCCGTACAATTACACGGCTCTGAATGGACGTTATTCGTGTGTGAAGACCGGTTCGCCAATTATTACGCTTGATGCGGTGTTTACTGCAACTGAGGCGACAATCAAGATGTCGTCGGTGGGCCTGTCTTTTGCCCCAGTGGTCTACAAGGACAAGGTTGGCATGGTAGGCGGGTTCCCATACTACAGCCAGAATACGCAGCTTACTTCCAACGCAGAAACGCTTTTCTGGTTTAACGGTCAGCTCACGATCGTCAACGGCCCACAAGCAAACGTGCCGAATCTGTTGGCTCAGAACTTCACGTCCGTTTTTTACTGCACTAAGGGCTAATAGGTAATGGAGGGGCCGTGGCTTAGCCCCTCGTTGGAGGGGGGCGTCCGATACGTGCCCTCGGTCATAACCAGTGTGCGGGTTTTCCTCCACCCAAGTTGCAGGCGTTAGACCCTCTTGTCCTAACCTGTTAGTTTGGCGGTTTGATTCCATACCGACTCTTTACGCTTGATTTACTCTATGGACAAGATGCTTGCCATTTACAAGGCAGTCGCGGAAAGGGAGACAGGCTTCTGGATAGACCTGCCAGTCGCTACTGGTCAATTGGTCTCACGCGACGAATGGCTAAAATTGATGAAGGATGACCCGGAACATTTTCAGGTTGCCACGCTTACCGCTGAAGAACTAACCGGGTATTCGATGGCAGATGACGACATCATCGAACGAGCAGTATTTGTCGTCTGGGAAGACGAGAAGCAGCATTAGCATCGCGTTCGGCCGATTAGACGGCGCTTAGGGCTATAGTTTCGGATGATATTTTGGCAAGCTACACGTAATATCTGATTAGCTGGACAACGCGTTAAGCCATGCTCTGAACCATGCTCAACCTTCCGTTAAGAACCTTCCGAGTCGGGCGTGTAGCCATATGGCTCCAACGTGATTTCAGACCAGTCCCAAGGTTCCTGAGTGCTTGGAGTTTCAGGAAGGTCCGGCTCATCGCCCTTCGTCCATTGCCGCTCAGGGATACCCTGCTCTTGACGAAGCCTTCTATGGTAACTAAGAACCTGATCCAGTGATGGGCTGTCCTGAATTTGCATCTTGATAAACTGCTCTTTTGTGTATGGAGTAGAAACGACCCTGCCCATCCTGTCCTTCGATAGTGTGAAGAGAAGAGTCCCGCCCTGTTTGATGTAGAAGGTGTTGCCATCTACGAAGGCTGCAACGCCAAGCTGTTTGACCAGACTATTGGCGCTATTGCGGCCTTCCTTGCTTGTTAGGTCAAGCCGCTGAAAAAATTCTTCCTTGTCGATAATGGTTTCACTCGCGAACAGGGATTCCACATCCTTGACCCGGCCTTCAGCACTCCTTGCCGCTTGTTCGGCTTCAGCTAACAAGATAGCCATGCTGTTAGACCGCGTTTCCGGGTTTCTGATCTGCTGCATGAAGTAGTCAATGTCGGCCTGACACTTCGAGAGCGCAACTTTAGCTTCCAGCAAAGCGTGTTCGAGGTCATCATTAGACGACTCTACCAGCGCCATACTGTCGATCTTCGCCAGCATTTCTTTAAAGTAGTTTTCAGCGAGATCAAGACGTACGTAACGAGATTCCTTACACATACCCAGCCGAGCCTTGTAGCAGACCAAATACTTATGCTCGCGAGTTGTTAGGTGAAGGGCATTACCGCAGTGATTGCATTTTATTACGCCTTGCCATAAATTTATCTGCTTAGCTTGGCGCGTAACGTGATGAACCTTTCGCGACCTCAACGCTTCCGCTGCTTTAAGGAAGGTTCCACTATCAATGACTTGCGGGTAAAACCCCTCAATCGGCCTACCAATGAAGTTCTGTTTCCGTTTCCGTACGCCGCCTTCGATGTAGGCAATGTATTCGCTTGGTTGATACTCGCCCAGCAATGCACGGTTCTTCAATAGCCGCTGAAGACTGCTCCCTGACCAACTTCCAACACCCCGTTTTCCGAATGGCTTAATGTCTAGTGCACGAAGCTCGTGAGTGATCGCCACCATACCCTTACCGCTAATTGAAAGATCAAAGATCAACTTGATGGCTTTTACTTTTTCGTCGTCGATGATGTAGTGTCCAACGCCATCTTTGGTCGCTGGCGGCACATAAGTGAGCCATGCTGGCGCTAGTGCTCCTAGTGGAGTCAGGTGCTCTCGTGCTTCCTTCTTTTTTGCAGCCCATCCATCGCGAATACGTACAGACTTCCTTACGGACTCCTCATGTCCACGTCCCATACTGACGAGTACGGGCATCAAGCGGGTCCAATCGTCGCGAAGCTGGTCAGCGGAATATTGAATTTCGTCTTTTAAGGTAACGACAGTCACACCACCGTTGATGATGGTTCGGAACACATCCAAAGCTTCCATGACCGGAAGGCGGCTGAGCCTGTCAACGTCTTCGATTAGCAAGTAGCAGTTCGGCGGTACCTTCTTGTCGATCACTGCCTTCAGGAATACACCAAGCGCACCTTGCGAGAGGTTCTTCCCAGAAAACGCCGAGATACCAAGATCACGCATTGTCAGATTTTCATCTAATTTCATGCCGTGCTTAGCTGCATATTCCCTTGCAAGGGTTGTTTGACGTTCAAGGCTTTCCCCTTGCGACTGCTGAGCCGTAGAGAAGCGGACGTAACTGATAGCGATCTTTTCCATCTGGCACATTTTAACAGTGAACTGAAAAAAATGATGCACCAGATGATCCTCGACCGGATCGACCTGGAACGCCTGAAGCGCCTCACCGCCGAACAGTTCAAGCACGAGCTGGCATTGCTGATCCAGCGCATTATCGAGGAAGAGCACATCGTCCTCAATCAGCACGAGCGTCACAATCTGGTGCTCGACATCCAGCACGAGATGCTCGGCTTCGGCCCGCTCGAGCCCTTGCTGAACGACCCGACCATCTCCGACATCCTCGTCAACACCGCCAACCGGGTGTATGTCGAGCGCCGCGGCAAACTGGAAATGACGGACATCACCTTTCACGACAATGCACACCTGATGAAGATCATCGAGAAGATCGTCTCACGCGTGGGCCGTCGCGTCGACGAGTCGAGTCCGATGGTCGATGCGCGCCTGCCTGACGGCTCGCGCGTGAATGCGATCATTCCGCCGCTGGCGATCGACGGCCCGATCCTGTCGATTCGGCGCTTCGGCGCTACGCCGCTGACGGTGGAAAACCTGCTCGCCTACAAGAGCGTAACGCCGCCGATGATCGATGTGCTGCAAGGCCTGGGTATCGCCAAGATCAACATCCTGATCTCCGGCGGTACGGGCAGCGGCAAGACGACGCTGCTCAATTTACTGTCGGGCTTTATTCCTGCCAACGAACGTATCGTCACCATCGAAGACGCGGCCGAACTGCAGCTGCGCCAGCCGCACGTGGTGCGGCTCGAGACGCGGCCGGCGAACATCGAAGGCAAAGGCGAGGTCACGCAACGCGCACTGGTCAAGAATGCGCTGCGCATGCGCCCGGACCGCATCATCCTTGGCGAAGTGCGCGGTCCCGAGGCACTCGACATGCTGCAGGCGATGAATACCGGCCACGAAGGCTCGCTTGCGACAATCCACTCGAACACGCCGCGCGACGCGCTGTCGCGTCTGGAGAACATGGTCGGCATGGCAGGGGTCAACCTCACGCCGCGGGCAATTCGCCAGCAGATCTGCTCGGCGGTGACGGTGGTGGTGCAAGCCTCGCGCCTGATCGACGGCGGTCGCAAGCTGGTCAGCATCCAGGAAATCACGGGCATGGAAGGCGACATCATCTCGATGCAGGAGATCTTCCATTTCGAGCAGACCGGTGTCGACCGCGACGGCAAGGTGCTTGGACATTTTTCCGCCACCGGCGTGCGTCCGCGCTTTGCCGATCGCCTGAAGATGTACGGCGTCGACATTCCGGACAATACCTTCGACCCCGACCGAACTTTCCAATGAACCCGCAGGACGTGCCTGCAGTGGAGCCGCGCCATGGACCTGCTTTTCTATAGCTTTACCGTCTTCCTGTTTGCCGCCGTGATCCTCTTGATCGAGGGCGTCTATTTATGGTGGTCGAGTACCCATGGCAAAGCCGCGCAACGCATTGCTCGCCGGCTGCAGGTCATGTCCGGAGGGATTGGTCATTCCGGCGAGCGCATCTCGATTCTCAAGCAGCGCCGCTTCAGCGCCCATGAAGGCTTCGATCGCCTGCTGCACCGGATCGCGCCGCTTCAGAGGGTCGATGCCTTGCTGATCCAGGCTGGCAGCGTAATAACGGTCGATCGCTTCCTCGGCTGCTCCTTGGCAGCCTTTTTATTAGCCCTCGTGGCAAGCATGCGCTGGCCCCTACCGTTGGCGCTACGCATTGTGCTGGTATTGCCCGTCCTCGCCGTACCCTACCTCCTGGTGTGGCGTGCGCGCACGCGGCGCATGTGGCACATCGAACAGCAATTACCCGATGCCGCTGATTTCATTGCACGTGCGCTGCGTGCCGGGCACTCGTTTACGAATGTGCTGCAAATCGTCGGTAATGAGCTACCTGAGCCGCTGAGCAGCGAGTTCCGCCAGGCGCGCGAGGAAATCAACTATGGGGTACCGATGGGGGAGGCCCTGCACAACATGGCCGAGCGCATTCCGCTCACCGACCTGCGCTACCTGATCATCGCGGTGCTGATCCAGCGCGAGTCCGGTGGCAATCTTGCCGAAATCCTCGGCAACATCAGCACCATCATCCGCAGCCGATTGAGGCTGGTGGCCCAGGTGCGCGTGCTGTCGGCCGAAGGCCGCATGTCGGCCTGGATTCTCGGTCTTCTGCCGTTTGCCGTGATGGTGATGCTCACGCTGATCAACCCCAAATACGTCAGCATGCTGTGGACCGACCCGAGCGGTGTGCGCCTGCTGTGGTATGCGGCCGGGATGATCCTCTTTGGCGTCGTCTGGCTGCGCAAGGTCATCCGGATTCGCATTTGAGGAGCTGCAATGAATGCCGCACAATTATCGTTCCTGTTGATCGTCTTCGGTATCGTCTGCGCGCTGGCCTGGCTGGCGATGATGCTGTTCGCACCGGTCGCGCTACGCACCCGCTTGCGCCGTTTCATCGGCAAGTCCGATACCACCCAGCTCGAATCCGATGGCTGGGTGGAGCGGGTGGCCAAGGTGACTCAGCCGCTGACCAGGCTGTCGGTTCCGGAAGAAGGCTGGGAAAAATCGTCGCTGCGGACCCGCTTCATGAATGCGGGCTGGCGCAACCCGTTTGCGCCGACCTTGTTCTTCGCCGCAAAGACCGCGCTGGCACTGCTCGGACCAACCGTAATCGGTCTGCTGGTCGCGACGGCCGTCATCCTGTTGTCCGGCATACCCCTGCTGTTCCTGCTGCTGCTGACCGCATCGGTCGGCTACTACCTGCCGAACGTCAGCCTGAATCACATCGCACGGCGCCGTCAGCGCGAGATCTTCGAGACCTTGCCCGATGCACTGGACTTGCTCACCGTCTGCGTCGAAGCAGGCCTCAGCCTGGAACGGGCATTTGTAAAAGTCGCAGGGGAAATCCATATCAAAAGCGTGACGCTGGCCCAGGAGCTGCAGCTGGTCCTGATGGAAATGCGCGCCGGCTTCAGCAAGGAGCGGGCCTTGCGCAACTTCGCCCTGCGCAGCGGTGTGGCTGATGTCGACACCCTGGTGGCCATGCTGATCCAGTCCGAGCGGTTCGGCACCAGCGTCGGCGATTCGCTGCGCGTGTATTCGGACAACCTGCGCAACAAGCGCCGCCTGCTGGCCGAGGAGTGTGCCGCCAAGATCGGCCTGAAACTGCTGTTTCCACTCATATTCTGCATTTTTCCGACCCTGCTGATGGTCCTGATGGGGCCGGCAATCATCCAGCTGAGTCGCACACTCAGCGCCGTCAACGGCACACCTTGAATTGGGGAGAATTCCATGCAACCCCGCCGTATCCTCAAGAAAATCTCGGTCCTGTGCGCCGGCGCGTTGCTGCTGGCCTGTGCCAATGTCGCGCGCCAGCCCCCTTCCGTGCTCGCCACCGAGGCCGATCGCGCCTACGACCTGGGACGCCAGCATCATCTTGCCGGCCGCTATGACGATGCCACTGCGGCCTATCGCTCGGCACTTGCCGCCACGCCACGCCACGTGCGGGCGCGCAATGCGCTGGCTGCGGCGTTTGCGCGCCAGGGTGATTTTGCCCAGGCCATCCCCATCTGGCGCGTCCTCACCGACGAGCTGGCGCCCGGCACGGGACCGGATGGCGCCTATCTGTTCGCCAATCTGGGCTATGCCTACCTACTGGGTGGCGACCTGCAACACGCCGTGGCTGCGCTGGAAAAAGCCTGCTTGCTCGATCCACTCGACCATCGCGCATGGAACAATCTGGGTGAAAGCCTGCGCCGGCTGGGGCAGGGCGAACGCGCCGCCCTGATGTTCCGCCAGGCCGATGCGCTGCGCAACCACGATTTCCGGGGCGACTACACAGCCGCCGGCGGCACGGCGGTGGCGGCGATCGAAGCCGCGGTCGCCAGCCCGGCGCGGCCCGACACCGGCTGGGCCGCGACCGAAATACGCACGGCCGCCGACGGCACCCTCGAACTGCTGCGCGTGCCTGCGCAAGGGGCGCTGGCGCAGCGTGCGCCGGTCCCGCAGCCGGCCCCGCCGGCGCCGCGCGCGCGGCTCGACCTCGTCCTGCTGGAAATTCGCAACGGCAATGGTGTCACCGGCATGGCGCGCGCGCTCTCGCGTCAGGTCGTGGACGATGGCTTCCAGGTAACGCGGCTGAGCAACGAAAAGGGTTTTCAAGTACGCCGTACGCGCATCGAGCACCATGCGGATTTTCGCGCTGCGGCCGAACGGCTGGCCCAGCGCCTGGGGGGGCGCCAGCCGGGCCGCGTCGATCCGGTCCAGATTGTCCAGGTCGACAATTGCAAGCCAAGCGACTTGCGCCTGGTGCTTGGCCAGGATCTGGCACGCGGGCAATTGGTCCTGCGTCCGGCCTTGCCACCCGACCATACCCTGGCGGCAGCGGAGTTACCAAGCAAGGCACCTTAAGCGGGTGGCAGCCCGTCACCTTTGTTCCGTATCAAACTCTGTCGATGCACGCATCCGAAAATGGGACGATATCTTTCATCTCACGGGAGCGTTGCCATGAACATTACACAGCGTTTAACCTCGATGTTCGCCGCCTTCATGGTGTTCTTGCTGGTCGGCTGTGCGCCGACCAGCACGCGTGAAGGCACGGGCGAATACATCGACGACACCGTCATCACGAGCAAGGTCAAGGCAGCCTTTGCCGCCGATCCCAACGTGAAAGCGACCGAAGTGAAAGTGGAAACGTTCAAGGGCACGGTACAGCTGAGCGGCTTTGTCGAGTCGCGCGAGAGCGCCCAGAAAGCGGTGCAAATCGCGCGTCAGGTCAAGGGAGTGAAGGAAGTGCGCAATAACACTGTCCTGAAGTAGCCGGCTTAGCGCCAGCTGACCTTTCCCATGCCGCCGGTTGTTGCATTGCGCTGCGCCGGTTTGCCATAGACGGTTGCCGACCCCATCCCGCTCAGGTTCAGGCTCGCCGCCGAGCTGGCATACACGGTTGCGCCGCCGAGACCGCTCATGTCGAGGTTGACGGTGTCGGCACGCAGCTTTTCCGCGTCGAGGTTGCCGACGCCGGCCAGGGTAGCGCGCAGGGCACGGGTCTGGCCAGTGACGGCGAGCCGGCCGGCGCCGCTCAAAGCCAGGTCCATGTGTTCGGCTTTGGCCGCGTCGATCGTCAGGCTGCCGACGCCGCCAAGGCGGGCATCGACATTGCGGTAGCTGCCTTGCAGGGTAACGGCACCGGCGCCATCGAGGGCGAGGACGATCTTCTCGCCGCTGAAGCCGCTGACCGTGCTGGCGCCGACGCCTTCCGATACGAACTCGGCAAGATTCGGCACGACCAGTTCGGCGCGCAGCTTCGGACTGTGCCCGAGGGTGTAATTGTTGCGGCGTTCGGTGCCGATCTCCAGCATGTCTCCTTGCTGGTGCGTCGTCACGCGCGCGACATCCGGGCGTTCACCCGAAATCACAAGCGAAGGGGTAGCGCCCTGACGCACGACGAGGTCGACCACGCCGTCGAGTTTAACGCGCGTGACGCGCGCATCCACGGTGCGCGCTTCGCGTACCAGGTCGGCGGCCAGTGCAGCGCCAGTGCTCAAGGCCAGGGTCGAAGCCACCAGGGTGGCAGCAAGCAGTTTGTTCATGGTTGTCTCCGTCATCGAGTGGATGATGCCACTCTAGATGCGGGAGTGCCCCCCGGCGCGCGCTGTGCGACGGGCTGCACAATAGGCGGATTGAAACGCCGAAAGTCGGAGAGACGCCCGAGCGGCGGCATTCCTCAACGGCGCAGAGCGCGCCTGACCAGCAAACCCGCACCCATCAGGGACAGCACCACGCCTGCCAGCGCTACCCAGCCCTCGTACTCGTGGATCATGTGCGGCAAACCGGTCTCGTGCGCCTGGGCGGGTCCCGCAGTGAAAGTGGCGGCAAGGATCGCGAGCAGGATGGCGGCAATCGGGGCAAGGCGGCGCAGGAACGGGGACATACGGACTCCTTGATCAGGTAGAAGAAAAGGGCGTCGAGCAAGCCTTGACGCCGGATGAAGGCAACGATGTCGTCGACACCCGCGCCATGGCGCAGGTTCGTAAACACAAAGGGACGGGAGCCGCGCATGCGCGCCGCATCCATGCGCATGACCTCGAGATTGGCGCCGACATGGGGTGCCAGGTCGGTCTTGTTAATGACCAGCAGGTCCGAGCGGGTAATGCCCGGCCCGCCCTTGCGCGGAATCTTTTCGCCACCGGCGACGTCGATCACATAGATCGTCAGGTCCGACAACTCGGGACTGAAGGTCGCGGCCAGGTTGTCGCCGCCCGATTCGATCAGGATCAGGTCGAGCTGCGGAAAGTCCGCACTCATGCGCGCGATGGCTTCCAGCTTGATCGATGCATCCGCGCAGATCGCGTGTGCGGGCAGCCGCCGGTTTCCACACCCATCAGGCGTTCGGCCGGCAAGGCTTCGGCGCGCAGCAAAATGTCCATGTCTTCGCGCGTATAGATGTCGTTCGTGATGACCGCCATCTCGTAGCGCTCGCGCATCGCCTTGCACAGCATTTCGCACAGCGCCGTCTTGCCCGACCCCACCGGCCCGCCAATGCCGACCCGTCGCGGCGTTTTGATTGCTTCCATCGTATTTCCGCTATGAGCGGTACAGCCGGCTGTATTGCACTTCGTGCCGCATCGACAGCAGCGACAGACCCGGCGCCCAGTTCGACAAGGCACTGCCGGGCAGCGCCTGCGCATGGCGGGCCGCCGCTTCGACCGCCGGCGCCAGCGCCAGCAGCATTTTTTGCCCGGCCACCTGGCCCAGGGGTACCGTCCTGACGCACACCAGCACCTCGTTTTCAAGCCACGAAAAGAGGCACCCGAGCAGGGCGGCAGAGGGCGCCACGCCAAGCGCCGCGGCTGCGCAGGCGTAGGCCGCCGGCAGCGACAGCGCTGCCGCGTCGAGCAGTGGCAGCATGCGCGCGTCGGCGTCCGGCAGATCCTCGAGCAGGGCGCCCAGCAGCTGGCGCAGCGAATAACCCATCTGGACCGTTCCGGCGCGCAGCTCGGCCGTGTCGCGCGAAGCGAGCCAGTGCTCGCTCCAGTCGCAGATGGCGGCGCCGTCGCGCGCGGCGAAGGCAAGCAGCAAACGCCATTGCACGGGCGCGTCGAAGTGCGCCACGACCTCGCCCAGCGCCGCATGAATCCACGCGTGCGCGCTGGCCGCGTCGTGTACCAGGCCGGTGTCGATCGCGCTTTCCAGCCCTTGCGAATAACTGTAGGCGCCGATCGGCAGCGAGGGACTGGCCAGTTGCAGCAGGCGCAGCAGGGCAGTGCCGGCCATCATGCGAGATCCGACGGCCGGTGGATTTTCTGGCGCGCCGGGACCGGCGCCAGCGGATATTCTCCATGCTGGTGGCCGCCGCCATACGCCCCCGCTTCCGGCTCGAACGGCGCCAGCGCGCCCGTAACCTGCGCCCCCAGCCCGGCCAGCATCTCCTTCAACACCGGATCGGCACGGATGCGCAGCCAGCCCGCGCCGACTTGCGCCTGCGTGTGCCGGTTCCCCAGGTGAAAAGCGCAGCGCAGCAGGGCAACCGGGTCGGCATGCGCCACCGTGTACAGGTTCTCCCTTTCGGCGACGATGCGCACCACGCGCCCGTCATCGCCGCGCAGCAGATCGCCCCCGCGCAAGACGGTCCCGCGCGGGCGCAGTACGGCGGCTTCCTCGCCACTCGTGAGCGCAGTGCACAAGCGGCTTTTTTCGCGCAGGTGAAACGGCAGCACCAGTTCGCCGTCGGTCGGCGCCGGGCCATCGATCAAGGTATGCAGGGTCAGCATGTTCACCCCTCAGAACAGAAAATAGCGCTGCGCCAGCGACAGTTCGGTCGCTGGCTCGCAGTGCAGCAGCACGCCGTCGGCGCGCACCTGATACGTTTCGGGATCGACCTGCATGTGCGGCGTGGCGTCGTTTTGGACGATGTCGGCCTTGCCAAGGCGGCGCGTATCGCGCACCGCCAGCAGCGGTTTGATGAGTCCAAGCTGCGCGCCAATGCCGGCGTCCAGCGCCGCCTGCGACACAAACGTATATGACTTCGTCAGGGCGCGTCCGAAGGCGCCGAACATGGGCCGCGCATACACCGGCTGCGGCGTCGGAATCGAGGCGTTCGGGTCGCCCATTTGCGCAGCCGCGATCATCCCGCCCTTGATCACCATCGACGGCTTGACGCCGAAGAAGGCCGGCTTCCACAGCACCAGGTCGGCAATTTTCCCCGGTTCGATCGAACCGACCGCATGCGCGATGCCGTGCGTGATGGCCGGGTTGATCGTGTATTTCGCCACATAGCGTTTTACGCGCGCGTTGTCGTGGCGTACGGGGTCTCCTGGCAGGGCGCCGCGTTGCACCTTCATCTTGTGCGCCGTCTGCCAGGTGCGCAGGATGGTTTCGCCGACGCGTCCCATCGCCTGCGAGTCGGACGACATCATCGAGATCGCGCCGAGATCGTGCAGGATGTCCTCGGCCGCGATCGTTCCCCTCCGGATGCGCGACTCGGCGAACGCGATGTCCTCGGCAATCGCCGCATCGAGGTGGTGGCAGACCATCATCATGTCGAGATGTTCGTCGAGCGTGTTCACCGTGGACGGACGGGTCGGATTGGTCGACGAGGGCAGCACATTGGCCTCGCCAACGGCTTTGATAATGTCCGGCGCATGGCCGCCGCCCGCGCCTTCCGTATGAAAGGTGTGGATCGTGCGGCCTTTGAAGGCAGTTTGAGGCCGATGACGCCGGCCTGCACCTGCTCGACCAGGGGTTCCGGCCGGCTCGCATTGCCCTTGCCAAAAAAGCCCAGGTTCATCGGAAAGGCTTCGGCCGCCATCAGCATCGCGTGAATATGCCAGGGCCCCGGCGTGCAAGTGGTGGCCGCGGTGCCGACCGCGGGACCGGTACCGCCCCCGAGCATGGTCGTGATCCCGCTAAATAACGCTTCCTCGATCTGCTGCGGACAAATGAAATGGATATGGCTGTCGACCCCGCCCGCGGTGACGATCATGCCATTTTTGAAGCCGATATCGGCTTTGACGATGCCCCAGTGATCGACGTTGACGGCATTCGTGATGGCGGTATCGGCCACCTGCGCGTGCACGCGCTGCGATCGCCCCATGCCGTCGCGGATCACCTTGCCGCCGCCGAATTTCACCTCTTCGCCATAGATCGCATAATCGCGCTCGATCTCGATGAACAGCGCCGTGTCGGCCAGGCGCAGCCTGTCGCCCACGGTCGGTCCGAGCATCTCGGCATAGGCCTGGCGTCCAATGCGGCTCATGGCGCCTCCGTCAAAGGACCGTTCACGTGGCCGTTGAAACCGAAGACGATGCGGTCCCCGCCAAGTGCCACCAGGGTCACGGTGCGCACCTGGCCCGGCTCGAAGCGCACCGCGGTGCCGGCGGCGATGTCGAGCCGCATGCCGTAGGCAAGTCGTCGCTCGAAGCGCAGGGCCGGATTGGTCTCATAAAAGTGAAAGTGCGAGCCGACCGGGATCGGCCGGTCGCCGCCGTTGGCCACCTCGAGCCCGACGGTCGGCCTGCCGGCGTTCAGTTCCAGTTCGCCTGCTTCGACCAGCATCTCCCCTGGGATCACATTGGCCTCCTGGATGATCGGATGGTGCACGGTGACGAGCTTGCTGCCGTCGGGGAAAGTGGCCTCGACCTGGACATCGGGAATCATCTCCGGCACCCCCTCCATGACCTCGTCGCGCGAGAGGATGCGTGTCCCCTCGCTCATCAATTGCGCCACGCTCTTGCCGTCGCGCGCGCCTTCCATGAGCGCGGCCGAGATATAGGCGACCGCTTCCGGATCATTCAGTTTTAAACCGCGCCCCTTGCGCCGTTCGGCCAGCAGGGCGGCAGTAAACATCATGAGCTTGTCTTTTTCGCGTGGCGTCAGTTCCATGGGGTCTTCTCAGGTATTCCACAGGCGCGGGATGGCCGCTGCGCGTCCCAGAAGGGCAGGGCGCAGGCGGCGCCAGGCTGCGAATAACACCGCGCGCGGCCTCGCCCGAGCGGCCGAGGTGACGCACGACGACGATCTTCGGGAGTTGGGTGGCGCCGTTGCGGCCGGCGCCGGCGCTGTCGAGCTCCTGGCGCAGTTGCTGGAGCTGGCTGGCGTCGAGCGCGAGGCCGCAGGCGATCAGGGTGGCGCAGACGGTGTTGCCGCCCACCCCAAACGGGCTGTGCATCGCTGCGCCGGCGCCGTCGAGCATGCCCTCTTCGCACCAGACGAGTGTTGCTCCGCGCCGAATCGTGCTGGCCTGGCGGACCGCGCCTTCGGCAAAGACTTCGCCCAACGCAGTGCGGCCAAAGCAGAGGATTTCGCTGCCGAGATAGCGCGCGTTCTCCGCCAGCGCAACGTCGTGGGTGAGCGCGACCCGCGCGTCGCGATAAAACAGGGTTTCCTGCGGCAGCCACTCGAGCGCGGCGTTCGCACCGATGTCGATGCGCACATCCTGGCGCGAGGTGCGGCCGTTCGCGCGGTACCACTTGGCGGTGCCGGGCGTCGTCAGCAGGGCGCCGGCCCCGGCCGCGATATCGATCGCGAGCGCGTCGCCGCCGACGACGCCACCGGGCGGATGGACGATCACGGCGTGGCAGACCTGCGGACCTTCCGGATACAGGGCTTTTTGCACGTGCAGCGGGCCCGTGTGGATACGTTCGCTCAGCACGGTTCCATGTTCGCGTTGCGCAAACTTCAGGCGCAAGCAGGCTTCCCGGCTGGTGCTGGGACCTGCAGACAGGGAAGGAGAAAGTTCGCGGGCGTTCATTGCTGACAAGTCAGCAATGAACCATACCTCGCCGGCACAGGGCGCGTTACGGGGGCAAGCGGCATCGAGGCGCACCGAAACGGTGCTTTTTGCGGCGGATGTGCCGCAATGGGGCGGCGAAAGAAACAGAAACAAAAAAGGGCTTACATCGCTGTAAGCCCTTTTTGCAAAATATTGGTGCCGGCTGCCGGTTTCGAACTGGCCACCTGATGATTACAAATCAACTGCTCTACCAAATGAGCTAAGCCGGCGTAATCTGTACGGCAGGAATTATAACGCTATTTGATTCGGGTCAGCGTCGGGCGGCCGCCTTTTTTCGGGGGCTCGTCGTTGTCGTCGGGCGAATGCAACACTGGCGCCGGCGGCGCTTCGCTGGCCCGGTCGGGCACGGCCGACAAGGTCGGGACGCTCGCGGCCGGCTCGTCCGCTGTCGTGGCCATTTCGGCGGCGGTGGCGCTGACGTCGAAGGCCATGCCCTGGCCGTTTTCGTTGGCGTAAATCGCCAGCACGTTCTGCACCGGTACGTAAATGTCGCGCGAAACGCCGGCGAAGCGGGCGCGGAAATGAATGGCGTCGTTGTCCATCTTCAGACCGGACGTCGCGCCATAGGCGATGTTCAGGATGATCTCGCCTTTTTTGACGTATTCCATCGGAACCGTCGTGGCCGCATCGACCTTGACCGCAAGATAGGGCGTGAAACCACTGTCGGTGCACCACTCGTAGAGGGCGCGCAGCAAATAGGGTTTGGTGGAAATGTCAGGCATGTGCAGATGAATTAAACAGTGATCCGTCGATGGGGTGGCGAACGGACGCGCCACCGCAGCCACATGCAACGCAATGGCGTGGTTGCCAGCGAACGCGTGTGGAAGGTACAAAAGCAAGTGCCAGCTTACTGCGGTTTGTCAAACGACGGCGCAGCACTGGCACGAAGAACAGCGGACTGATACGGAAAAGCGGATGCGCACTGCAGCCCCTGGCGGGACGGCAGTGCGCACCGCATGCGCGTTAACGGCGCATTACCTTTTCCGACGGCGTCAGCGCCTCGATGTAGGCCGGGCGCGAGAAGATCCGCTCCGCGTACTTCATCAGCGGGGCGGCGGTCTTCGACAGTTCGATGCCGTAGTGGTCCAGGCGCCACAGCAGCGGCGCGATCGCCACGTCGAGCATCGAGAATTCGTCGCCCAGCATGTACTTGTTCTTCAGGAACAGCGGGGCCAGCGTCGTCAGGCGGTCGCGGATTTCCGCGCGCGCCTTGTCGTGGGCCTTTTCGTTCGTCTTGTTGCGGTCGCTTTCCAGCACGTGCACGTGGACGAACAATTCCTTCTCGAAATTGAACAGCATCAAGCGGGCACGGGCGCGCATGAGCGGGTCGGCCGGCATCAGTTGCGGATGCGGGAAGCGCTCGTCGATGTACTCGTTGATGATGTTCGATTCGTACAGGATCAGTTCGCGCTCGACCAGGATCGGCACCTGGCCGTACGGATTCATCGTCGAGATGTCTTCCGGCTTGTTGAACAGGTCGACGTCGCGCACTTCGAAATCCATGCCCTTTTCGAACAGGACAAGGCGGCAGCGTTGGGAGAACGGGCACGTGGTGCCAGAGTAGAGAACCATCATGGTTGGTCGTTCCTTAAGAAACAAAGGGGTGAAGCGCCGAGCGACTCACCCCGAAAAAATTATTGCCCGTATTATAGCCAAGCCGGCAACGAAAACGAATTACTTCAGGTCTTTCCAGTAAGACGCGTTCAAACGCCAGGCCAGGAAAGCAAATACTGACAGGAAAATGAGCACGATGGCACCGAGTTTCTTGCGTGTTCCTTGCGCTGGCTCAGCCATCCAGCTGAGGTAGCCAACCAGGTCGGCCGTCGCGGTGTCGAAGTCGGGAGAGGACATCGTGCCCGGCGCGACCTGGTCCCAGCCGGCGAAGGTGTGGATCTTCTTGGTCGCGTCGTGCGGATCGGCCTGTTCCACCATTTTCGGGATGCGTACGCCCTGCATCTGCCACATCACGTGCGGCATGGCCACGTTCGGCACGACCATGTTGTTCCAGCCGGTCGGGCGGGTATCGTCCTTCTAGAAGGTGCGCAGGTAGGTGTACAGGTAGTCGGCGCCGCTGCCTGCGGGCGATGATTTTGCACGCGCGATCACCGACAGATCCGGCGGCACGGCGCCGAACCATGCCTTGGCATCGTCCGGGCGCATCGACGTCTTCATCAGTTCGCCCACTTTGTCGGCAGAGAACAACAGATTGGTCTTGATCTGCTCGTCCGACAGGCCAAGATCGCGCAAGCGGTTGTAGCGCATCGACACGGCCGAGTGGCAATTGAGGCAATGGTTGACGAACAGCTTGGCGCCGTTTTGCAGCGAGGCCATGTCGCTGCGTTCCGGTGCGCGATCGAGCGGGAAGCCGCCTTCTGCTGCGCATACCAGTCCCGGCACCAGTGCCAGGACCGCAATCAGTTTCTTCGTGAAGTTCATGGTTGTCCTTAAGCTTGAGCCTGTGATCAATGCGGGTGGAAGGTCACGCGCGTCGGCACCGGTTTGAACCGGCCGGCGGTGCTCCACCACGGCATCAGGAGGAAGAAGCTGAAGTACAACAGCGTGCACACCTGGGAGATGAGCGTGTAGGCCGGGGTCGGCAGCTGGGTACCGAGGTAGCCGAGCGCCACGAACGACAGGCCGAAGATCCAATACACCCATTTGTGCCAGTCCGGGCGGTAGCGGATCGAGCGCACCGGCGAGTGGTCCAGCCACGGCAGCGCGCCGATGATCACGACCGACGAGCCGAACAGCACCACGCCCCAGAATTTCGCTTCCAGCACCTGCGGCAGCATGCCGACGATCAGCACCAGGGCGATCGCGGCAACCGCGACCTTGGCCTTGAAGGACAGGCGCGACTTCATCCAGATGAACACGACATACAGGGCGATGGCCGCCATCAGCACGTACATGAAGTCAGCCGTGGTGGCGCGCAGCACCGAATAAAACGGCGTGAAATACCAGGTCGGGGCGATGTGCGCCGGCGTCTTCATCGAATCGGCCGGAATAAAATTGTTGTACTCGAGGAAGTAGCCACCCATTTCCGGGGCAAAGAACACGACCGCCGAGAAAATCAGCAGGAACACCGAGACGCCGAACAAGTCTTTGGTCGAGTAGTACGGATGCGACGGAATCGCGTCGAGCGGGTGGCCGTCAGGACCGATGTGGTCCTTGATGTCGATGCCGTCCGGGTTGTTCGAGCCGACTTCGTGCAGCGCGATCAGGTGCGCCGCGACCAGGCCCAGCAGCACCAGCGGCAGGGCGATGACGTGGAAGGCGAAGAAACGATTCAAGGTCGCATCGGAGACGACGTAATCGCCGCGGATCCAGAGCGACAGGTCCGGGCCGATCACGGGAATCGCGCCGAACAGGTTGACGATCACCTGGGCGCCCCAGTACGACATTTGACCCCATGGCAGCAGGTAGCCGAAGAAGGCTTCGGCCATCAGGCACAGGAAGATCGCGAAACCGAAGATCCAGATCAATTCGCGCGGCTTGCGGTAGGAACCGTAGAGCAGGCCACGGGTCATATGCAGGTAGACGACGATGAAGAAGGCCGAGGCGCCGGTCGAGTGCATGTAACGCACCAGCCAGCCCCACGGTACTTCACGCATGATGTATTCGACCGAACCGAAGGCGAGATTCGCGTCCGGTTTGTAGTGCATCGTCAGGAAGATGCCGGTCACGATCTGCAATACCAAAATCAGCATCGCCAGCGAGCCGAACAGATACCAGATATTGAAGTTTTTCGGGGCGTAGTACTTGCCCCATTGGTCGTTCCAGAGTTTCGACAGCGGGAAGCGGTCGTCGACCCAGGCCAGCGCCTTCTGGCCGGCCGGCGCGTCAGCCGGCAGTTTCGTTTCCTTGAATGCGGCGCCCATGTTATGCCTCGCCTTTCTCGTCTTTACCGATCACGATCTTGTTATCGGACAGGTACATGTGCGGAGGAATGTCCATGTTCGTCGGGGCCGGCTTGTTCTTGAATACGCGGCCGGCCAGGTCGAAGGTCGAGCCGTGGCAAGGGCACATGAAGCCGCCTTGCCAGTCGTCCGGTAAATTCGGCTGCGGGCCCGGCGACAGGCGCGAGGAGGGCGAGCAACCCAGGTGCGAGCAAATGCCGACCGTGATCAGCACTTCCTTGTGCTCGGGCCGGGCGCGGAATTCGTTCTTCGCGTACTCCGGCATGTCGAGCTGGAAGATTTTCTCGGACTTGGGGTCGGCAACGAGCGCATCGTTCTTCGGCAGGCTGGCGAGCATTTCCGGCGTACGGCGCAAGATCCACACCGGCTTGCCGCGCCACTCGACGACTTTCATTTCTCCCGGCTTGACGTCCGAGATATCCACTTCGACCGGAGCGCCGGCAGCCTTGGCCCGCTCGGACGGTTGGAAGGTACTGACCAGTGCACCTGCAGTGGCCACACCGACAACGCCGCCCGCCGCGCATGTCGCAACGAGCAAACCGCGCCGGCCTGAATCGACCTGCTTTTCATTACTCATACCCAACCCCACTCCGTGAAATTACGAATCTTGAGAATCAATTAAGAGCTTGCAGCAACACAAAATTATATGTGAATGGCAATCTTTATTGGAGAAAAAATATTGAGCGTGCGTCAACGGTGGAATGCGCGTCCCGCCGGACCTCGCCGAAACGGGCAATTCGGCATGCCGGACGGGGCTTACGGGGTCCACCGACGGGCCGCGCCGGCCATTTTCCGAAGCCGCAGCGGCGCCTCCCAAGCGGGCCGGCGCCACGCCCCGGACCCGGAATGCATGGTGCGCGCCGATGAAAAGCGCTTGCGGTATCATCGTCTTGGTTAATTCGATAACCCAGGGAGAGTACGATGTCGATGATGAACGAGTTCCGGCAATTTGCAATGCGTGGCAACGTCGTCGACCTCGCGGTGGGGGTGATCATCGGCAGCGCGTTCGGGCGCATCGTCGACTCGTTGGTGCAAGACGTCATCATGCCGCCGATCGGTGCCTTGTTCGGCGGTCTCGATTTCGCAAATTACTATATACCCCTGAACAACCAGGGAACAGCACTCGCGCTGGCGGAAGCGAAAAAAGCCGGCGCGGTCATCGCGTACGGCAATTTCCTGACGATCTTGCTGAATTTTATTATTCTCGCTTTCATCATCTTCCAGATGGTGCGCCTGATGAACCGCATGCGCGAGCGCATCGTGCCAGCCCAGGCCGCCGCGGCGCCGGCCACGCCGGAAGACGTCCTGCTGCTGCGTGAAATCCGCGACTCCCTGCGCCGCACGCCGTAAAAAGTAAAAAGTAAAAGTAAAAGTAAAAAGTGAAAGACGACGTCGTCACCATCCGCCCGGTAGCGCCGTTTCGCCGCCTGTGGCTGCTGTTCGCCCAGGTGGTGACGGTCGCGCTCGCCCTGTATTTCGTGGCGGCGGCACTGCGTCCGGACTGGCTGGGACGCTCCCCGGTCCAGGTGCCGGTCGGCCCCGGCGCGCGCCAGGTGCCGGTGCTGCAGGCGCCGTCCAGCCCGCTCACGGGCAGCTACCGTGACGCGGCCGGGCGCGCGATGCCGGCCGTGGTCAACATCCTCACCAGCAAGGCCTCGCGCGAAGCGCGCCCGATCCTGAAAGACCCGTTCTTCCGCCGTTTTTTCGGAGATCGGCTGCCGCCCGAAGAGCAGATGTCGAGCCTGGGTTCCGGTGTGATTGTCAGCGGAGAGGGCTATATCATCACCAACTTCCACGTCGTCGAGGGCGCCGACCGGATCGAGGTGGGCCTGGCGGACGGTAGAAAGGTTGCCGCGCGCATCGTCGGCACCGATCCGGAAACAGACCTGGCCGTGCTGCGCATCAACGAACGCAAGCTGCCGGTGATGGTGCTGGGCCAGCCGGACGACGCGCGAGTCGGCGACGTGGTGCTGGCAATCGGCAACCCGTTCGGCGTCGGCCAGACGGTGACCATGGGTATTATTTCGGCCCTGGGACGCAACAACCTGCACATCAACCACTTCGAGAATTTCATCCAGACCGACGCTGCGATCAACTTCGGCAACTCAGGCGGAGCGCTGGTCGACATCCACGGCAATTTGTTGGGGATCAATTCGGCGATCTATTCGCAGACTGGCGGCTCGATCGGCATCGGCTTCGCCATTCCCGTCTCGACCGCGCGCACCGTGCTCGAATCGATCGTCAAGCATGGGCAAGTGGTGCGCGGCTGGATCGGCATCGAATCGCAGGACATCACCCCCGAACTGGCCAACAGTTTTGGTCTCGGGCGCCAGAGTGGCGCCATCATTGCCGGGGTCGTGCGCAACGGCCCGGCCGACCGCGCCGGCGTGCGCCCGGGCGATATCCTGCTCGCGGTCGAAGGCAAGAGCGTCAACAGCACCGGCGACATGCTCAACCTGATCGCCCAGTTGGCACCCGGCGCCAAGGCGCGCCTCACCCTGATGCGCCAACAACGCGAGTCGACCGTCGACGTGACGGTCGGCAAGCGGCCACGCCCCTCCCCGTAACCCCTATTTGGACTTTCCATGCACCTGCGTGACTTGACGCAATTTCTTAGCGAGCTAAACGACAACAACGCCCGTCCCTGGTTCATCATGAACAAACCGCGCTACGACATCCTGCGCGAAGAGTTCCTGGCCGTGGTCACCGACCTGATCCGTGAACTGAGCAAATTCGACCGCCAGATCGCCGGCGTCGACCCGAAAAAGGCGATGTTCCGGATCAACCGCGACATCCGCTTTTCGAACGACAAGACCCCGTATAAAACGCGCTTCTCGGCCGGCATCACGCCGAACAACCGGCGCCGCCCGAGCGAAGGCGGGGGCTCGACCTATTATTTCCAGATCGATGGCAACGGCATCCTCGGCCTTGGCGCCGGCGAGTACCTGCCGCCGAGCGCGCGCCTGAAAGCGATCCGCGAACACGTGGTCAACGATGCGACAGGTTTCGCAAAAATGTTAAAGAATAAACACCTGCGCGCGACCTATGGCGACCTGCTCGACGAAGACAAACTGCAGCGTCCGCCTAAAGGCTTCGATGCGGCGCACCCGCATATCGAGCACATCAAGCTGAAGAGCTTTTTCGTGTGGACGGAACTGCCGCTGAAGGTGAACGATCCGGACGAGCTGGTGCCGCGGCTGGCGCGCGGATTCGAGGATGCTTTCGCGCTGGTGGCCTGGCTGCGCAAGGTACCCCACACTAACGAAGAAACTGAATAAGGAGGCGACATGGCCTTGCAACACGCACGATCGGGCGAACGAATCGCCTTGCAACGCGGCGAAGACGACATCGCCAATTTCACGTCGATCGCGCTGGCGAAGACCGAGCACATGGAACTCATCCGGCTGATCGTCCCGAAGGACAAGCCGATGCCGGAACACCGGGTCGAGGGAGAGGTAACGCTGCTGTGCCTGGAAGGCGAGATCGTGGTCGATGCGCACGACAACAGTGTCGTGCTGCAACCGAACGAGATGCTGTACCTGGCTGGCGGCGAGCCGCACGGCATCCGCGCCAACGCCGATGGCGTGGTCTTGATGACGATTTTATTGGGACCGGTGCGGGGCGGTGGGCCGACGCATACGGGGCAGGGCAAGTAAATCGCGCGATGGGCACGGCGTGCCCATCTGACGATTATCCGTATCCGGAAATTAAACTACGCCAACTCGTTGCGCGGGTCGCGCGCCAGCAACTGCTTCGCCATCTCCGCCGCGTCATAACCGTCGAACAGCACCGCCGCCACCGCATTCGTGATCGGCATGTCGACGCCGAGTTTGGCCGCCAGCTCGCGCACCGCTTTCGAGCAGGGCACGCCTTCGGCCACATGGCCCAGTTCGGCGACGATGGTCTCCAGCGGTTTGCCTTGCGCCAGCGCCAGGCCGACTCTCCGGTTGCGCGACAAATCCCCGGTGCAGGTCAGGATCAAGTCGCCCATCCCGGTCAGCCCCATGAAGGTGCTGGCCTGGCCGCCAAGGGCGAGGCCAAGGCGCGTGATCTCGGCCAGGCCGCGCGTGATCAGGGCCGCGCGGGCGTTCAGGCCGAGCCCGAGCCCGTCCGCGGTACCGGTCGCGATGGCCAGCACGTTTTTGACGGCGCCGCCGACTTCCACGCCGACGACGTCGTCGCAGGCATACACGCGCAGGTTGCCGCCGTGGACGGTCGTGACGACACTGTCGCGCAGCGCTTTGGACGTCGAGGCCACCGCCAGCGCGCAGGGCAGGCCGCGCGCGACTTCCTGGGCAAACGAGGGACCGGACAAGGCCGCACCCGGCACCGCGTCGCCCAGCACCTCGCGTACCACCTGGTGCGGCAACAGGCCGGTGCCGTACTCAAACCCTTTGCAGAGCCAGACGACGTTCGGGATGTTTCTCCCCTTGAGCTGCTCGAGCAAGGGACGCAGGCCCGCCACCGGGCAGGCCGCGATCAACAGCGGCGCCTCGTCCGCGCCGGCATCGAGCACATGCGCCAGGGCTGCCTCGAAATCGGCGCTCACGCGCAGGCTGTCGGGCAGGGGCTGGCCGGGCAAATACGTCGTATTCTCGCGCGCCGCTGCGGTCGCGGCCATCTGCGCGGGATTGCGGCCCCAGAGCAGCACGTCGTGGCGGGCGGCGACGGCGATGGCGACGGCCGTGCCCCAGGCTCCGGCGCCGAGCACAGTGATCTTGTTCATTTTGTTGGTTTCTTGCATGGTTGGATTCAGATGCCCCAGACTTCGGCGGCGCGCACGAAGCCGGCGATGCCGTCCTGGTGGCGCACGCGGACCCAGTCGGTCGCTTGCGGGTCGCTCAGTTCGAGCAGGACGCCCTTGTCGGCCGTCATCAGGATGGCGGCATTGTCGTCGGGCGCGGCGCGTACCCTGGCCGAGAGTGCCTTGACGACCACATTGCGGCGCGTAGATAAGCCTTTCGATTCGGTCCAGGCCAATTCGCCATCGGCGTCGCGCACCTTGACCCAGTCGCCGTAGCGCGCAACGATCTCGACCGGCATGCCGCGCGGCGCCACGTAGCGCTTGGCGCCCTTGACCGAGGGCGCGTCATACAGCAGCACCGAGGGCGCGCCGACGGAACGGAAATCGGCCGCGCAGGCGCTCGTCCATGCCAGCATCAGCAGCACGGTGGCGAAAAATCGGGAAATGGTCATGGCAGGGCCCGGGCTTGGTCAAACCAGACGCCAATATGGCAGGAAGGGCATCCATACCACGCGCTTCTTTCTTTAAAAGTAAAAGGCGCGGCAAGAATGCCCAACACGACTCCAGTCGACCCGGCGATGTGCCGGAGCGGCCGAACTGGATAAAACTTAGTTTGCCGGTGCGGCTGCGGCGGCTTCAGCCATCGCCTGGCGGCGCTGCTGGTAGAACACTTCGAAGTTGATCTCGGCCAGGTGCACTGGCGGGAAGCCGGCACGGGTGATCACGTCGGCGATGTTCGCGCGCAGGTAAGGGTAGACGATGTTCGGGCAACCGATGCCCAGCAGTGGGTCCATCTGGTCGGCAGGAATGTTGCGTGCCTCGAAGATG
>JANNNC010000013.1:0-6746 GCA_031398335.1 Massilia sp. | reverse complement strand
TTCCTCGCGCGCGCCGCAACCGATGGCAGCGCCATCAGCGGCACGCCTCTGGTTGCCGGATCGAACCTGATTTTTCAAACACAAAATGGAACTGTGACCGCCATCGCGGTCGAATAGAATAACTACATGAAGCCGGTAATTGCACTCGTTGGTCGCCCGAACGTCGGGAAGTCGACCCTATTCAACCGCCTGACCCGTTCGCGCGACGCGTTGGTGGCCGACCTGCCTGGCCTGACGCGCGACCGCCACTACGGCGAAGGGCGTATCGGCGAGCGGCCGTTCCTGGTGATCGACACGGGCGGTTTCGAACCGGTCGCCAAGGAAGGCATCATGCACGAGATGGCCCTGCAGACGAAGCAGGCCGTCGCCGAAGCCGACGTCGTCATCTTCATCGTCGACGGCCGCCAGGGCCTCACGCCCCACGACAAGACGATCACCGACTTCCTGCGCAAGTCCGGCCGCCAGGTCATGCTGGTGGTGAACAAATCCGAAGGCATGAAGTACACCTCCGTTACCGCCGAGTTCTATGAGCTCGGCATGGGCGACCCCTACGTCATCTCGGCCGCCCACGGCGACGGCGTCACCGACCTCGTCATCGAAGCGCTCGACCAGGCCTTCGCTACCCGTCCTGACGCCGAGGAAGAACTCGAGCAGCAAGATCGCGGCGTCAAGATCGCCATCGTCGGCCGTCCGAACGTCGGCAAGTCGACCCTCATCAACACCCTGGTCGGCGAGCAGCGCGTGATCGCCTTCGACATGCCGGGCACCACCCGCGACTCGATCGAAGTGCCGTTCGAGCGCGACGGCAAGCAGTACACGCTGATCGATACGGCCGGTATCCGCCGTCGCGGCAAGGTGTTCGAAGCGATCGAAAAGTTCTCCGTCGTGAAAACCCTGCAGTCGGTAACCGAGGCCAACGTGGTCGTGCTGATGCTTGATGCCCAGGAAAATATTTCCGAGCAAGACGCGCACATCGCCGGCTTCATCCTCGAGTCGGGTCGCGCCCTGGTTGTTGCCGTCAACAAGTGGGATGGCTTGACCACCGATCAGCGCGACGAGATCAAGAACGACATGGACCGCAAGCTCGACTTCCTCGGTTTTGCCGAAACGCGCTTCATTTCCGCGCTGAAGGGCACCGGCATCAAGCAGCTGATGGCCTCGGTCGATACGGCCTACGCAGCGGCGACGGCCAACCTGTCGACGCCGCGCCTGACGCGTGCGCTGCAGGAAGCGGTCGAGAAGCAGGAACCGAAGCGCAAGGGTACCTCGCGTCCGAAGATGCGCTACGCCCACCAGGGTGGCCAGAACCCGCCGATCATCGTCATCCACGGCAATGCACTCGACGGCGTGACCGAGCCGTACAAGCGTTACCTGGAAAAGCATTTCCGCGAAACGTTCAATCTGATCGGTACGCCACTGCGGATCGAACTGCGCAGCGGTAAGAATCCGTTCGCTCACGACAAGAATTAAGGACGGTACGATTCAGTCGAACCGGGCCGGTTTAATTGTTTCTTAAGCGTAGCAGTACGACAAGGACGCGTAAAACAGGTTACAGTAACCGCAGGCCATCGTTCGCATAGCTGAATCTTGCCCCGTGCACTTGAAAAGGAGGCGTCTGCCTCCATTTTTTAAACTACAACAACATTACGGAGCTGTTATGAGCAACAAAGGGCAACTGTTACAAGACCCATTCCTCAATGCCTTGCGCAAAGAGCACGTCCCGGTATCGATCTACCTCGTCAACGGGATCAAGCTGCAGGGTCATATCGAGTCGTTCGACCAGTACGTCGTCCTGCTGCGCAATACAGTGACCCAGATGGTGTACAAGCATGCCATTTCGACCGTTGTACCGGCCCGCGCCGTCAACCTCAACCTCGAAACCGAAGCTGAGTAAGGCCGATGGCTGACGCCCCCGGCACCAACAACACGCGCGCCGTCCTCGTCGGCGTCGATTTCGGCGCGGTCGATTTCACGGCCAGCCTCGACGAGCTGGGCTTGCTGGCCAGCTCTGCCGGTGCCGAGCCGATCGATACGATCACGGCCAAGCGCAGCGCACCTGATTCCGCCTTTTTTGTGGGCAGCGGCAAGGCCGACGAAATCGGCGTTGCCGCCAAGGCCCTTGGCGCGGAACTCGTCATCTTCAACCACGCTTTATCCCCGGCGCAGCAGCGTAACCTCGAGCGGCGCCTGGAATTGCGCATCATCGACCGCACCAGCCTGATTCTCGACATCTTCGCCCAACGGGCCCAGAGCCACGAGGGCAAGCTGCAAGTGGAACTGGCGCAGCTGCAGCACCTGGCCACGCGCCTGATCCGCGGCTGGACCCACCTCGAACGCCAAAAGGGCGGTATCGGCCTGCGCGGTCCGGGCGAAACCCAGCTCGAGACCGACCGCCGGCTGATCGGCGAACGCGTCAAGGCCTTGCGTGCGCGCCTGACCAAGTTGCGCAAGCAGCATGAAACCCAGCGCCGTGCGCGCGGACGCAACAATACCTTCTCGGTCTCGCTGGTCGGCTATACCAACGCCGGCAAGTCGACCCTGTTCAACACGCTGACCAAAGCCGGCGTGTACGTCGCGAACCAGTTGTTCGCCACGCTCGACACCACCAGCCGCCGCCTGTACCTGGGCGAGGGCACCGGTAGCGTCGTCATATCCGACACTGTCGGGTTTGTCAGGGAGTTGCCGCACCAGCTGGTCGCCGCCTTCCGCGCCACGCTCGAGGAAACCATCCATGCCGACGTGCTGCTGCACGTCGTCGACGGTTCTTCTCCAACGCGCATGGAGCAGATCGAGCAAGTCAATGAAGTCTTGCGCGAAATCGGCGCGGACCACATCCCGCAGATCCTCGTGTGGAACAAGATTGATATGGCCGACCTCCAGCCTGGGGTCGAGCGTGATGAACATGATAAAATCAGCCGCGTTTTTATCAGCGCCAGGAACGGCGCCGGCCTCGATCTGCTGCGGGAAGCAATTGTCGAGGCGGCAACGGTGCGAGCCAATGCGGCACCAGGCTTGAGCCCTGAGAACGAAGAGCAGGACGATGCAGCGCTGGACCTTCCGATGGATGGCGCAAGCGAAAGTATTCCAACCTCCACCCATGTCGGGCCACATTGAAGCCTATGCTTGTTCCTTTATTTAAACGATTCGGCCTTAAATTATCGCTGAACGATCCTCGCTGGGGCAAAAACCCCGAAGGTGACCACAAAGCCCAGGAGGGCCGCCGTCCAGGTGAGGGTCCACCCGACCTCGACCAGATGTGGCGCGACTTCAACGCGCGCGTGAACCGCCTGTTCGGCAACCGTGGCAACAATGGCGGCGACGCCGGCGGCCCCTACCGCGGCGAAGGCCGCGGCGCGGGCATCACGGCCTCCGTCATCGGCTTCATCGTGCTGCTGATCTGGCTCGCCAGCGGCGCCTTCATCGTGCAGGAAGGGCAGGTCGGCGTGGTCACCACGTTCGGACGCCTCTCCCACACCACCGGCGCCGGCTTCAACTGGCGTTGGCCGGCACCGATCCAGGCCCACGAAACCGTCAACGTCTCGCAAGTGCGCACGGCCGAAGTCGGCTACCGCGACAACGTGCGCAACAAGCAGGCGGCCGAAGCGCTGATGCTGACCGACGACGAAAACATCATCGACATCCAGTTCGCGGTCCAGTACACGCTGAAGGATCCGGTTGCCTGGGTCTTCAACAACCGCGACCAAGACACCACGGTGCGCCAGGTTGCCGAGACGGCGATCCGCGAAGTCGTCGGCCGCAACAAGATGGATTTCGTCCTGTACGAAGGCCGCGAAAAGGTGGCCCTCGACGTGCAGAACATGATCCAGTCCATCGTCGACCGCTACAAGCTGGGCGCCCTGGTCACCAACGTCACGATGCAGAACGTGCAGCCGCCGGAGCAGGTGCAAAGCGCCTTCGACGACGCCGTGAAAGCGGGCCAGGACCGTGCCCGTGCCCGCAACGAAGGCGAAGCCTATGCCAACGACGTGATTCCACGTGCCCGTGGCGCCGCCTTCCGCCTGTTGCAGGACGCCGAAGCCTACCGCTCGATGGTCGTCGAAAACGCCACCGGTAACGCCTCGCGTTTCAGCCAGGTCGTGACCGAGTACGCCAAGGCGCCGGGCGTGACGCGCGACCGCATGTACATCGACACGATGCAGCAGATCTTCAGCACCACCAGCAAGGTCATGGTCGACGCCAAGTCGGGTTCCAACCTGCTGTACCTGCCGCTCGACAAGCTGATCGCCCAGGTCGCCGCGAACGACGCCGCCGTCGGCAGCGCCCGTTCCGGTCCGGTGCAAGCGCCGCAGGAAGGCGCAGGCTCGCCGACGCAGGAAGTAATGCAAACCATCGAGCAGGCGCGCCAGCGCGACACCCGCGCCCGCGATACCTCACGTGACAGGGAGAGCCGTTAATGAACCGCCTCGTAACCATTTTCGTGGCGGGCTTCATTGCCCTGATGCTGCTGTCCTCGACCGTCTTCGTCGTCGACCAGCGCCGCTTCGCCATCGTCTTCGCACTTGGTGAAGTGCGCGAGGTGATCTCCGAGCCGGGCCTGCACTTCAAGCTGCCGCCGCCGTTCCAGAACGTCATCTATCTCGACAAGCGCATCCTCACCCTGGACACGCCTGACGCCGACCGCTTCATCACGGCCGAGAAGAAGAACATCCTGGTCGACGCCTTCGTCAAGTGGCGCATCGTCGAGCCGCGCCTGTACTACGTCAGCTTCAGCGGCGACGAGCGCGCCGCGGCGAACCGCATGTCGCAGATCATCAAGGCGGCCCTGAACGACGAGATCACCAAGCGCACCGTGCGCGAAGTGATTTCCGGCGAGCGCGGCGCCGTGATGAAGGCGGTGCAGAACAAGATCGTGGCCGAAGCCAGGCAGATCGGTGTCGGCATCGTCGACGTGCGCCTCAAGCGCGTCGACTACATCGAGCAGATCAACGCCTCGGTCTACGACCGCATGCGCGCCGAGCGGGTCCGCGTGGCCAACGAATTGCGTTCGACCGGTTCGGCCGAAAGCGAAAAGATCCGCGCCGACGCCGACCGCCAGCGTACCGTGATCCTGGCCGAAGCCTTCCGCGAAGCCGAGAAGATCAAGGGCGAGGGCGATGCCAAGGCTTCGGCGATCTATGCCGAGTCGTTCGGCAAGAACCCGGAGTTCTACAAGTTCTACCGTTCGCTGGAGGCTTACCGTGCCAGCTTCAAGGCGCAGGGCGACGTGATGGTGATTGATTCGAATTCGGAGTTCTTCAAGTATTTCAAGGGCTCGGGTTCCAAGTAAGCACCTGGCAAGCGATACAAAACGCCGCGTTTTTCGCGGCGTTTTTTTTGCCTTGCATAGGGTGGGTACTCTGTGCCCACGCAGAACGATGAGCAAACGGATCACTGTTTGCCCCGTCAACGTGATGCTTCTTTCCACGTGGGCACGGAGTGCCCACCCTACCCGGGTCCATTTTCGGGTAAAATTGCCGATTCGGCGCTGACTTCGTGCTGCACAAGCGCGCCATGTTGCTTCATTCCTAACAATCCCACCGCCGTTGCCCATGCCGAACTGGCTTTTGCCTGAGAATATCGCCGACGTATTGCCGTCGGAAGCACGCAAGATCGAAGATCTGCGGCGCCAGATGCTCGACACCTTCCGCCTCTACGGCTACGAGCTGGTCATGCCGCCGCTGCTCGAATACGTCGAGTCGCTGCTGGCCGGCGCCGGGGAAGATACCGACCTGCGTACCTTCAAACTGGTCGACCAGCTCTCCGGTCGCCTGCTCGGTCTGCGCGCCGACATGACGACGCAGGTCGCGCGCATCGACGCCCACCTGCTCAATCGCGATTCCGTCACCCGCCTGTGCTATGCCGGCAGCGTGCTGCATACCCGTCCGTCGGGCCTGCACGCCACGCGCGAGCCGATCCAGATCGGCGCCGAGATCTACGGCCACGCCGGCCTCGAGGCCGATGCCGAGATCCAGGAGCTGGCCCTCGCGTCCGTGGCCCTGGCCGGCTTCCTCGAGGTGCGCCTCGACCTGGCCCACGTCGGCGTGCTGCGCGCGCTGCTCGAACAATGCGAGGCCGCGCGCCGCGACGAAGCCCAGCTCTATGCCCTGCTGCGCGCGAAAGACACGCCCGGCATCGACGAGCTCACCCGCAACTACGACCCCGTCACGCGCGCCGCGCTGCTGGCGCTGCCGAATTTGTACGGCGACGTCGACGTCCTGGGCCGCGCCCGCGACGTGCTGCCGGCGCTGCCGGGCATCACGCGCGCGCTGTCGGAACTGGCTGCGCTGGCCGCTGGCGCCATCGGCCGCGCCGACGTGGCGATCGATCTGGCCGACCTGCGCGGCTACCAATACGAAAGCGGCGCCATGTTCGCGCTGTATGTCCCGGGACTGCCGAATGCGGTGGCGCGGGGCGGCCGTTACGACCACGTGGGCGAAGCCTTCGGCCGCGCACGTCCGGCCACCGGCTTCTCGCTCGACCTGCGCGAACTGGCGCGCCTGTTGCCGACGGCCGAGCGCAAGCATTCGATTCGCGCCCCGTGGGGCAATGCGCCCGAGCTGCGCGAAAAAATCGCTGACCTGCGCAAGGCAGGCGAAGTCGTGATTCAGTCCATGCCGGGTCACGATAATGTTCAGGACGAGTTCGAGTGCGACCGCGTACTCGTGCTCGAAGATGTAAATTGGATTCTCAAAAACTTAGGTTAAGTGATGTCAAATACAAACGTGGCAAAGAACGTCGTTGTCATC
>JANNNC010000208.1:0-13852 GCA_031398335.1 Massilia sp. | reverse complement strand
GCCATCGTGACCGGGTACAGGCGCGTGCCCGAGCCGCCGGCAAGGATGATTCCTTTACGGCGTGGTGTGCTGGCGATCATACGGCCTCCTCAGGCTGGCGCCCAGCATAGTTTTTTTCGACCCAGTTCAGGTAGTCGCCGGACTGCACGTCGCGCACCCAGGCGTCGTTCGCCAGGTACCATTGCACCGTCTTGCGGATCCCGGTGTCGAAAGTTTCAGCCGGCTTCCAGCCCAGTTCGCGCTCGATCTTGCGCGCGTCGATGGCATAGCGGCGGTCGTGGCCGGGGCGGTCCTGCACGAAGCTGATCTGGCTGCGATAGCTTCCATCGGCCTTGGGCGTGAGTTCGTCGAGGATGTCGCACAGGGTATGCACGACGGCTAGGTTGGCCTTCTCGTTCCAGCCGCCGACGTTGTAGACCTCGCCCACCCGGCCGTCCGCCAGCACGCGCCGGATCGCGGCGCAGTGGTCGCCCACATACAGCCAGTCGCGCACCTGCTGGCCGTCGCCGTAGATCGGCAGGGACTTGCCGGCACGGGCGTTGGCGATGATCAAAGGGATCAGCTTTTCCGGGAAGTGGTAAGGACCGTAATTGTTCGAGCAATTCGTGGTCAGCACCGGCATGCCGTAGGTGTGGTGGTAGGCGCGCACCAGGTGGTCGGACGCGGCCTTTGAGGCCGAATACGGGCTGTTCGGCGCGTAGGCGGTGGTCTCGGTGAACGGCGCATCGTCCGGCCCCAGGCTGCCGTAGACCTCGTCGGTCGACACGTGCAGGAAGCGGAACGCCGCCTTCTCGGCGGACTCCAACGCGGACCAGTAGGCGCGCGCCGCTTCGAGCAGGCCGAAGGTGCCGTTGACATTCGTTTCGATGAACGCGGCCGGGCCGTGGATCGAGCGGTCGACATGGCTTTCGGCGGCGAAATGGACGATCGCGCGCGGCCGGTGTTCGGCCAGCAGGCGTGCGACCAGCGCGGTATCGCCGATATCGCCCTGCACGAACACATGGCGCGGATCGCCGCCGAGCGCCGCCAGGTTATTCAGGTTGCCCGCGTAAGTGAGTTTGTCGAAGTTCAGCACCGGCTCGCCGCCCTGCGCCAGCCAGTCCAGTACAAAATTCGACCCGATGAATCCGGCCCCGCCAGTGACAAATATCATTGTATATACTTGGTAAAAAATGGCGCCCGTAAGCGCCGGAAACATCCCGCCCACTGGCGGTTCCTGTGGAAGCGGCCATCCGCTGTGGACGGCCTGGCCTTGCCGGCGCAAACGCCGGTCAGGCACTTCCAGTACGGCTATTTACGTGCGAAATGGGATTTCAGCATCGACAGTTTTGCCAGGCCGGCCGGCGTGGCGGCCACCCGCTCGCTGGCCTCGCGGAAAAATGCCCACAACACCGCCAGCATGAAGGCCACAAACGTGGTCATCACCAAAATGAAGGTACGCCGCGGCCAGGAGCGGCGCTCCGGTTCGACCGCCGGGTCCAGCACCTGGATGATCGGTGGATCCTTCGCCTCATCCAGGCGCGCGACTTCATATTGCTTCGCCAGCAGTTCGTAGAGCATCTGGTGGTATTTCAGATCGCGCATGATCCGCACGTTCTCGAGGCCGCCCTGCGAGCTCTCGGATTGGTCAGGCGCCGTACCGGCCCGGCCATTTTCCAGCTTCGACAGTTCCAAGCGCACGCCAATCAGTTCCTGCTCAACGCGGCGAAATTCCGGGTTGCTCGGCGTGACGAATGCGCGCATCGAGTTCAGCTGTACTTCCTTGACCGAGGCTTCCGCCCGCAAGCGCGCGATCGTTCCCAGGATGCCGCGGCTTTCGGCATCGACACTGATCACGCCGCGCGCGGCGAGCCCGCCCTTCAGGGCGCGCTCCGCTTTTTCCAGCTGTTCTTTCGACCCTTGCAGCTGGCGCTCGAAAAACATGCGCCGCTGCGAAGCTTCAGTTACCGCAAGCACCTTGGTCAAGCCGAGCAGTTCGCTCACATAGGCATTCGCGAGCGGGGCGACCAGTTTCTGGTTGCGCCCTTCGACGCCGATCGTGATCAATCCGTCCTTGCCGGCGCTGATGACCGTATCGCCCTCAAGCTTGCTGCGGGCGATCTCCTGGGACGTCGTGTCGTACACCTTTTTCAGGTCGAAGCGCGCGACGAGGCGGTCGGCGACGCTGCGGCTGCGCAGCATGCCCACATATAAGTCGTTCGGGTTTTTCAAGCCGCCAATGCCGCCGGCGGCGCCGGCCAGGCCGCCCAGCTGCGACAACAAGGCGGACGCGCTCGACTGGTTCTGCTGCGGCGGCATCACCTTGGTGTTTGCCTGGTACAGGTCAGGCAACAGGTAGCTCACCGCGACGGCAAGCACGGCCGCACCGAACGTGAAGAAAAAAATCGACTTCTTGCGCTTTGCGAGAATGATCAGGATATCGATGACGCTGATGTCATCAGGGCGTGCGGCCTCTGTCCCGTCTACTGCCATGGTTTGTTGCTTCATTTTTTCATTCGCTCATACTGAAGGACGTTGGACGGGCATTAGTCACGCAGCGTCTTGATCGCCGCCGCTCCCAAACCAAAGTTCGCGAAGATCTGCGCCCACTCGCGGGTACCCTTGGTGAACTTGGTCCACGCAGTTTCCTTGTCGAGCTTTTCCGGAATAACGATGCTGTCGCCCGGCATAACTTCGACACTACCAATGCCCATCGAGAGCCAGCTAGCCGAACTGTGGGTCATCACCGTGCCGTCGACACGGATCACGAACACGTTGTCGACATCGGCGTCAGCCGTCAGACCAGCGATCCGCAGGTAATCCTTGACGCGGCTGTTCGCACGCCACAAGGGCGACGCCTCCACGTTGACCGCACCAAAAACGTGCACGAATTCAGGACGGGCCGGCACGACGAGTCGGTCACCGTTGGCAAGTTTGATCTGCGGCAGGCGTGCAAACGACTTTTCGTTCGGCTCAAGACCAAATGCAATCCGACCCGTCGGCTTGAGCTGACGGAAACGACGAATCGTCTCTTCGGCAATCTGCATCTCCGCCTGGCGCTGCGAAGCGGCGGCGGTGGCATCGGCGGCGCTGAGCGCGCTGACGTTGGCGATCCCTTTCGCCTGCTGCGAACGCAGCTGCGCTTCCAAGCGCACCGCGGCTTTTTCCAGGTTGACCTGCTGTTCCTTGCGCACCTGCTCGCGGTAGAACGCGGTGCCGAACAGATAGGCGTTACCGGTCGTGCCGCCGGCCTTGGCCAGCAGCGACTGCAGGGTTTCGCCAGCGCTCATCTGGTACACGCCCGGCACCTGCACTTCGCCTTCGACGCGCACGAACACGCGGCGCTTGTCCATCGGGACCGCCACGTCTTCATGCGAGAACACGGTGATGGTGTCGCCCGGCTGCAGAACGACGTTGTCGACGCCTTGCGGATTGGTGAAGACGTTGCCGAGATTGAAAGGAATCAGGCTGACGCTCAGGTCGGCGCGATTGATGCGTTCGACGACTGCGTAATCCCAGTTGATTTCGTCGATCAGGCCGCCGATGCGCGAGGCGATCGAACGCTCTTCGCCGTTCGCGGAGCGCTCGCCCTCGCCCAGCGCTTCGCTGCGCCCGATGCCCAGGCGTTCGCGGTCCTGTTCGGTCAGCGTGGTGTCGCTGCGCAGTTCGCGCACGTCTTCGCTGGTCGTGACGGCATTGTTCTGGCGCTTGATCGAGCTGCGGGTGATCAGGTATTCACGGCTCGGGATCAGGTCGCTCACGCGCATGTTCGCCTTGAAGGGCACGCGTACGGCCTGGTCGACATTGCCGCGCAAGACCACCGCATTCGAGAAGTCCGGGGTGATCGAGGTGATGTTCAGGACGTCGCCGTTCTTCAGGCTGCGTTTCAGGCCTTCGCCGTTCAGGGCGAACTGCTCGACGCTGCGCGGCTGGTTGCGGCTCGCGTCGATGCGCTCGAGGAAAGCGCGGCGCGGGTCGGCCACGACCGGCAGGCCGCCGGCCAGGTCGAGCAGCGACTCGATCGTGTCGCCGCTGCCCTTGATTTCATAGATGGCCGGCGCGTTGACCTTGCCCACCAGGGCGACGAAGCCGCCCGCTGGCGGGATCACGATGGTGTCGCCGTCCTGCAGCTTGATGTCGCCCGATTTGTCGCCCTTGGCGATGAAGGCATACAAGTCGAGTTCGCCAACGACCTTGCCGCCGCGCTTGACCTGCACGCGGCGCATGCTGCCGTTGGCGGTCGGGCCGCCGCTGGCAAAGAGTGTTGTCACGAGCGTCGACAGGCCCGACACGGTGTAGGTACCCGGACGCTTGGCCTGGCCGACCACGTACACGGTCATCGAGCGCAGCTGGCCAAACGACACGCTCACGTTGACGCCTTTGTACAGGCGCGCGACGGCGGCGCGGATGACGTTCTCGGCCGAGCCTGCCCTCACGCCCGCCAGCACGACGGTGCCGACGGTCGGAATCGAGATGGTGCCGCTGCGGTCGATGGTGGCGCGGTAGTCGATGTCGATGGTGCCGGTGCCGCGGATGAGCAGCTCGTCGCCAGGACCCAGCGGCTGGTCGGCCGGCAGCGGCCCTCCGCCAATCGGGGCGAACTGGGATTGTGCGGACTCGAAAAAGCCGGCGCCGAAGACGGGCAGGATGCGCCCGGTGCTGTCGGAGAGAAATTTCTGGAACTCGCTGACGACTTCGGCTTCGGCTTCGGAAGCGCGCGCGCCGTTCTGCAGGGCCGCCCTGTCACCGCGATCCTGGCTGCGCCGGGCATTGCCCTGCTGCTGCTGCTGCGTTGTGGCGCCCTGCTGGAGGCTCGGGCGTTCGCTGTTCGTGATCCTGACCTTCGGCGGCGCGCTCGGGGCGGCCGCGGGGCTGTCGGTGCTCGGCATGTCTTGCCCAAACATGTCGTCCCGGCTGGTCGTGCTCTGCGCCGATGCGCCAATGCTGGAAACGGCCAGGGTAACGGCCAAAAAACCGGTGCTAATTTTGAACATTGATAGTGGGAGGCGCGGTGCGCGAAGGACGGATATGAACAGTCGGCTATTTTAACTGATGTCATTGGCGTCGGGAAATGGCCTGATAAGCCATCCGGGGCATAAAACCCATTTTTTTAGCTCCCATTCAACACATTTACCACATTGACGCGTTGCGTTATCTCAATGACAGCATCGGTCGATGGGGTGGGTCTAGCCCCGTGGGGCAGACGCGACACTCTGTACGCCCAGCGCGTCGAGCTGAGATTGCGCAGAGGCAAGCGTCTTATGTTGACCAGAATACCGGAGGTGTCAATTCTATTATCCGAAAGCGTTTTTTTGAATTGGCAAGCGTGATAAATGGAGAGAATTAAACCAAGTCTTTTTTGAAGAGAAAAACCACATGTCAAACCCCGGTCGATTCCCCTTTATGTTTATACATATGGCAATTGCGGTTGCTGCATTCATGCTCAGCCATATCGCAATGGCCGCCGATGACGCTTCCCGGCAACTGACTGCGGCCAGCAATCCGGAGCTTGCACGTGCGCTGCAGGAGGCCGAGCTGCGCAAGGCACAGGCCGAGGCTGACCGCGCCGAGCTGCTGGCGCACTTGCCGCCCGCAACCAGCCGACCGCTCGAAGGCCGGCTCGACACGCGCCAGTTCGGCGCCGCCGGCCTGGTGCGCGCCTTCGCCCTGGCGCGCGCGCTGGCGGTCGACGTCTGCGCGGCCCTGCCGTCGGATGCGCGCACCGCCGTCCACGATCCGGCAACGAGCGCCGGGATTGTGGCCGCGCGCGGCGTCAACGACGCCCTCCTGCGCCTGGCGGACGAACTGGCCCGGCGCAACAAGGACATGCAGCTCTACATCGACGCCCACACGCCGCCCGGCGCGACGGCCGGCGCCCTGGCGGTGGCCCTGACGGTGGTGCCGAGCGTGCTGCGCGCCTCGGCCGATACCGCCGCCCTGCTCAAGACCGACGTCACGGCATCAGGCCTTGCCTATGGCGAAGGTGCGCGCACGCTGTTCGTCAGCGCCCTGGCCGAAGCCTGTCCGCAACGCATCGCCGGCCTGGGCGGCGGTTACCTGGGTGAACTCGACACTGCCCAGCACGAACGCCTGCTCGGCAAGCTGCGCTCGCTCGCCAGCCACCGTGCCGACTACGCGAACCGGATCGCCACGCTACAAAGACTGCTCGATGCCGCCAAGGGCGACGAGAAGCGCGACATGGCGGCAGTGGCCACGGCGGCGGGCGCGGTGCTGAAGGCAGTCGACGCCTTCATCGAGTCGCTGCGCGCCGGCGAGACGGGCGACCGGAGCCCGCTGACGAATGCCGCGCGCTACTTCGGCTACGCCCAGCGCACCGAGGGCGCGCCGGTGCTCGACTTCGACCTGCGCCTGGAGGGGATGAGCATCGTGAAGGACAGCCTGTTCACTGGACAAAAGCTGCGGCTGTCGGCGATTGCGCTGCTGTGGTATCGGGTGCATGGGGCGGATGGGAGCTTGCGCCTGGCGCGCACGGTGCGGCGGATGGCGGAGCCGGTGGAGGTGGATTTACGGGGGGAGGCGGTTACTGGCGGGTTTTGGGAGGGGCGGTAGCGGAACTGTCGTACCGCGTGGAGTCCTGACTCCACGCCGTACGACCGCGGCATGTCGAAACAGCCGCATCAATTACGCCTTGCTCACCTTCTGCTCGATCGCCCCGAACACCGACTTTCCCTTCTCGTCCAGCATCTCGATCCGGATCGTGTCCCCGAAGCGCATGAACGGCGTACTGGCCGCCCCTTCCGCAATCGTTTCCAGGAACCGCTGCTCGGCAATGCAGGCATAGCCCGGCGCCAGCGCGCCGCGCTTGGTGCTTTCCTTGTTCGACACCGGTCCCGCACCGACGATGCTGCCGGCGCGCACCCTTCTCGTCTTGCACAGGTGCGCCACGAGTTGCGGGAAGTTGAAAGCCATCTCGACGCCGGCGTCCGGCTGGCCGACGAGGTTGCCGTTCCAGGTCGCGCGCAGCCGCAGGTGGACCTTGCCGCCGCGCCAGGCCTCGCCGAGTTCGTCGGGCGTCACCGCGACCGGCGAAAAGGCGGTCGCCGGCTTCGATTGCAGGAGGCCGCCCCTGGCCAGCTCGTCAGGCATCAAGGCGCGCAGCGCGACATCGTTGACGAGCGCCAGCAGGCGGATGCGGCCGTGCGCTTCGTCGGGCGTCACGCCCGGCGCCACGTCGTCGAGAATGGCCGCCAGGCCGGCGCCGAAATCGATGCCCCACTCCTCGAAGGCCAGCACGATGTCGTCGCAGGGGCCGAGCAGGTCGCCGCCGGCGCCCTGCACCATTGGCGGCGCGTCGGGGATATCGGCCGGCGAACCGTCGCCACGCGCGCGCTGCTGGAGCAGGAGGTGATTCGGCCAGGCCGCGCCCGTGGCCTGGCCGTAAGCACGCGGCAGCGGCGCCATGCAGTTGGCAGGATCGAAATCGAAGGCGCGCCGAAGTTGAGCACTGAGCTGCCCGGCGTTGAGCTGGCTGTACAGGCTGTCGAGCTGGGGCGCGATGAAGGCCCAGTCGTCGAGCGCGGCCTGCATCGTCGGGGCGATGGCGTCGGCCAGGTGCGCGGTTTTCAGGTCGCGCGCGACGACGGCCAGCTGGCCGTCGCGGCTGCCATCCTTGAGCGTTGCAAGTTTCATTGGCGGGAAGACAAATGGTCAAACCTGCCATTGTACGAGCTCTACGATCAGAAGGTGCCGAGCATGCCGATGCCCAGCGAACGCTGGAAGTAGTTGTAGTCGATCAGGCTCTGGCCATAGCCGGCGAAGGCCTGGGCATAGCCTTTCAGGTTGCCGGCCAGCGGGAAGGCCCAGCCGGCCTGGAGGCCGCCGCGATTCGTGTGCAGGTTGTAGCGCAGCGTCGACGAATAAATGTGGCCCTCGCGACGATAAGCCAGCGCCAGGTCGCCGCGGCCCATGTAGTCGACCAGGTCCGGGTTGTCGTCGTCGTCTTCGCTCAGGCGTTTCCAGACGCGGCCGGTGGCCGAGAAGCCACCCTTTTCGATGCCGAGCTGGGCGTAGATCCGGTTCCAGCTGCGCGACAGCGATGCCGACTGGCCGTTCGACTGGTGGTTCACGCCCAGGCCGGCATGGGTCAGCTTGACGCCGCCGAGGTCGAAGGCCAGCGGCGTGATCGCGATGATCTCCGGCTGGTAGTTCGTTTCGCGGAACGGGCTCGAGGCCTTGCTGTTGGCCGCCTGCCAAAAACTGTTCTGGGTGTAGCCGAACCACACATCGACGGGTTTGCCGAAGGCGCGCTCCATCATCTTCATCTTGAAACTCAGCTGGAAAGCCAGTTCGCCTTTCGACAGGCGAGCGTCGTCGTCGGTCAGGCCGCGAAATGCCTCGTAGGGCTTGTCGTTGGCACGGTAGGCACGCTGGGCGATCAGGTAGCTGGAGTTGTGCGGGCGGAACTTGAAGACGCCGCGCTGGTACGGCTGATCCAGCTCCCAATGGTCGACCTGGCTGAATTTGGCGCTGCTTTCGGCCGATGGCTGGGCGGTCACGACCGCGACGGTCGTCGTTTCGGGCGCGGTACCGTTGGCCGGCGCGGGATTGACCACAACGGCCGCTTCCGTGCGCGGGGCGGGAACGGCTGCCAGTTGGTCGAAACAGGCCAGGCGCGCGGCGGCTTCGCCGATGTTCGCGCAATCGGCCAGCACCTTCGGTGCATCCTGGGCACTAGCGTTGGCGGCGTACAGCAGGGGAAGGGAAATCAGGAGGGTGCGGTAAGGAAGCAGCATGTTGAACGGTGAGCGGTTGCGAAAATACGCCGTCACGTCCGACCGCAGCAGCGTATCGACACGATCTGACGCGGGTCAAACCGCATTTTGCATGAAAAAAAGCAATTTCGTCGCACGCGCTCCGTTTCAAACGCTGGACACCAGCAAATCGCGTTGCGCTTGCTCGAGGAAGCACCACTCCCCCTCTTCCAGCCCGAGCGATTCCAGCGTCAGCCCGCCAATGGCCGAGCGATGCAGCGCACTGCAATGGTTGCCGGCCGCGGCCAGCATGCGCTTGACCTGGTGATATTTACCCTGCTCGAGCACGATTTCGATGCCGTTCTCGCCATGCGCCACGCAGGACAGCGCGCGCAGGGGCGCCGGTTCGTCGTGCAGCTGCACGCCGGCCAGGAGTTGCTCGACCAGTTCCGGCGTCACCGGTTCGGCAGTCCTTGCCTGGTACACCTTCGGCACGTGGCGCTTGGGCGAGGATTGGGCGTGGATGAAGGGGCCGTCGTCCGACATCAGCAGCAGGCCGGTCGTGTCGTGGTCGAGGCGGCCGACCGGCTGCACGTCGCGCCAGGTGAATTGTTCCGGCAGCAGCGTCAGCACACCCGGGTGGTGGCTGGGTTTGCGCGAACACTCGAAATTGGCCGGCTTGTAGAGCGCGATGTAGACGTGCTCGCGGTAAACCCATTCTTCGTCGAACACGCTCAAGACCAGGCCAGCGGTGTCCACCGTCAGTTTGTAGTTGTCGACGACCGTGCCGTTCACGGCGACGTCGCCATCTTCGATCAGGGCGCGGCAATACTTGCGGGTACCAAAACCCTGCGATTGCAGGATACGGTCCAGGGATAATGTACTCATGGGCGAGACTTTAACAGAAGGGGCAAAGACGGCAAAGGCGGTGCTGATCTGTTTCCCCAAAGATCGGAAGCATGCATGCGTTTGCGGTAGATCAATCGTAGCGGGATATCCATTGATAGACTTCAACTCTATTAGGAATAACCCTACAGCATGTCCGGAATTGATGAGGACCAGCTAGGACAAATTACTCACCAAAAAGAGGACAACATGCAAGTAGTGAAACTTGTGCCCCATGATGCCACCACCCCTGTCGTCGCCTCGGCATCGCTCCGGGCCGCGCGTCTTTCGCTGGCGCATTCGCAGTGCTCCCAGTTTCCCACCCGCCTGGCGCTGGCGCGCTGGACCAGCGGCGGGAACGTGCCTCACCTGCACGGTAATACCAACCCGCCGCTGCGCGCCGCGTGGTTTGCACGCGCCCAGCGCGAGTTCCAGGCCTGGCTGGAAGATGGGGGTTTCGTGCAGCATGAAGAGGCGGTGCCGGAAGATCGTCCGGCGTGAAGACAGGTACTCTGTGCCGGAGGGACGCAGGGTGGGCGGCATCACTGCAGCGTGAACGCTTCCTCACGGGTGGAGGCGCCCACCCTAGGTCCCTCGCGATAAACGGTGTGGATGGCGTGAATTCAGCAACCCCGTAAATAAATCGTCCTGATTCATTCAACACACGCATCAATGGAAAACGACGGCTTGCGCCGTCGTTTTCGCTCCCAAGAAGGGCTGTTACTATGAGGAAATGAATTCACTCGAAACCGCACGCATGCGGGTGGTAGTGTCACCAGATTTTAACGATTGCGAACAGGTTGGCACGTGTTGTTGATCGCCCCTCATGGAAAGAACTACAAGGTTCACTATAGTCCATTTTACGGAACATTCAAGGACATATTGAGCAGAAGCAGCTCAACTTAGTGAAGTTTCGGCAGCGTGGGACGCGCCATCGCTTTCAAGGCGCCCTCGCCCACCGAGGCGCCGAACTTCTTCAATACCCGCTCCGGCAAGCCTTCATGGGCCGTATAGTCCACGATGTCTTCGGCTTTTACTATGTCGCGCGCAACCGTGTCGACCGTGCCGAAACCGTCGGCCAGGCCCATGTCGACGGCTTTCGCGCCGCTCCAGTACAGGCCAGAGAAGGTTTCCGGGGTTTCTTTCAGGCGCGTGCCGCGTCCCGTGCGCACCACCGTGATGAATTGCTGGTGGATCTCGTTGAGCATTTCCTGGGCGTGCTCCCGGTGTTTGTCCGACTGCGGACTGAACGGATCGAGGAAACCCTTGTTCGCGCCGGCAGTCATCAGGCGCCGCTCGACGCCGAGCTTGTCCATAGTGCCGGTAAAGCCGAAGCTGTCCATCAAGACGCCGACCGAACCGACGATGCTGGCCTTGTTCACATAAATGCGGTCGGCCGCGGCGGCGATGTAATAGCCGCCCGAAGCGCAGATTTCGTCGACCACGACATACAGCGGCTTGTCCGGGTAGCCCCGTTTCAGGCGCCGGATTTCGTCGACGATGATGCCGGCCTGCACCGGGCTGCCGCCGGGGCTGTCGATGCGCAGCACCACGGCCGCCGAGCCGGCGTCGGCGAAGGCCTTGTTCAGCGAGGGAATGACATTGTCGGCCGCGCCGCTGCCTTCTGCTTCGATCTCGCCGTTAATTTCGATCAAGGCGGTGTGGCGGCCGAGGTTTTCGTCGTCGCTGCCGAAGCTCAGGTCGAGATAGGCCCAGAGTGCGACCACGATCACGGCCAGAAAGGCGAGCCGGAAGAAAATGCTCCAGCGCCGCGCCGCGCGCCGCTCCTTGATCGTGGCGAACACGAGCTTTTCGAGCGTGTCGCGTTCCCAGTTGCCCGCCGTGGGATCTGTGGTGAACCGGCCTTCGCCGTCGTTCTTGATGTCGCTCATTAAGGTATCTCGAGGCCCCGTGAGTTAAGTGAATACTGCTTTCTGTTACGTGTTGGCCGGCAAGCCGACCCGTTCGTCCGGTTGCCAGACCACCTTGCCGTCGACTTCGCGCACCGTGATCGGGCGCAGCCTGCCGCCGCGGCAGGGACCGCCGGCGCAGACGCCGGTGTCGGGCCGGTAGACGGCGCCGTGCGTGGCACACATGATGAATTCGCCGCCCGCTTCGAAGAACTGGCCTTGCACCCAATCGAGTTCCATCGGCACATGGGCGCAGCGATTCAGGTAGGCATACGGCGCGCCCTTGAAGCGCACGACGAAGCCGGTTGCCGCCTCGCCGAATACGGCGACCGGAAAGCGCACGCCCTCCCCGCCATCGACCAGCAGGTCCGAATCGCAGATCAGCACTTCAGGCAGCGCTTGGGACATCAGGGTCACGCGTATTCGGCCAGCCAGGCATGCAGTTCGAGCGCCGTCTTGGCCGAATACAGCGGGCGGCAGGCTTGCAGCTGGTCGACCGGATGCGCGCCGTACTCGACCGCGATGGCGGCGGCGCCGGCATTTTTCGCCATCAACAGATCGTGCGTGGTGTCGCCGATCATGACAGTGCGCCGCATGTCCTGGCCCAGTTCGCGCGTCAGTTCCTGCAGCATGGCCGGATGGGGCTTGGAAAACGTTTCGTCGGCGCAGCGCGTGGCGTCGAACAGCGACAGCAGGCCGGCCGCATTCAGCGCCCGGTTCAGCCCGACCCGGCTTTTTCCCGTGGCAACGGCCAGGAAATAGCCCTGCTGGGAAAGTTCGTTCAACATTTCGCGAACGCCCTTGAACAGCACCAGTTCGTGGTCTTTCGTCAGGAAGTGATAGCGGTAGCGTTCGACCATGCGCGGTGACATCGCCGCCGGCATGTCGGGCACGGCGGCCTGCATCGCTTCGGGCAGGGCCAGGCCGATGACGTGCGAGGCGGCCTCGTCGCTGGGCACCGGCAGGCCGACGTCGCGCGCGGCCGCCTGGATGCACTTGACGATGGCGACCGTGCTGTCCATCAGCGTGCCGTCCCAATCGAATACGATCAGATCAAATTGCTTTCTTGGCATTTCTTCCGGCTTGTTGCCGGCTCCTCTTATTTACCAGATGAACGGAAAGTTCAATTCATTGCTTGCCCTAAGCTTAACAAGAAACGGTCACATTCCACAGGCAAGGGTGCTTGCAGGGTCATCGGTTGGCCGGATTCCGGGTGCGTGAACGTGATTTTATAGGCGTGAAGAAACATTCGACGCAAAGCGCCGCGTGTCGCATCGGCCTTTTGCAATTGCTTGTTCAAGGCGAAATCGCCGTATTTCTCGTCGCCCAGGATGGGAAAGCCGGAGGAAGCCAGATGAACGCGAATCTGGTGGGTGCGCCCGGTTTTCAGTTCTGCTTCCAGCAAGGCGAAGTTTTCCCATTTACGCAATAAATTGAAAATCGTATGGGATTCCATGCCGCCCGCCTGCACGACCACGCGGCGCTCGCCATCGGGCGTCGAAAATTTATGCAGCGGCAGTTTCACGTGCTGGCGCTTGTTGATCCAGTCGCCGGCCACCGCGGCCAGATAGCGTTTGTCGGTATGGCCGTCGCGCATTTGCTCGTGCAGGTTGGTCAGCGCCGAACGTTTTTTAGCCAGCAACAGCAGCCCCGAGGTTTCGCGGTCGAGGCGGTGCACCAGTTCGAGGAACTTGGCATCCGGGCGCGACGCGCGCAATTGTTCGATCACGCCATACGACACGCCCGAGCCGCCATGCACGGCCACGCCGGCCGGCTTGTCGATCACGAGTAAATGCGTGTCTTCGTGGACGACCCGGAATTCCGCACCCGGCACCGGCGCGGTATGCGTCTTTTCGGCGATGCGGATCGGCGGAATGCGCACCAGGTCGCCCTCGACCAGGCGATACAACTGGTCGATACGGCCCTTGTTGACGCGGACTTCGCCGGAACGCAGGATGCGGTAAATGTGGCTTTTTGGTACGCCTTTGCAGACGCGCAGCAGGTAGTTATCGATGCGCTGTCCGGCTTCTTCTTCGGTGATCGTGACGAAAGTTGCAGCTAACGCCTGTGATGAAGGGGGAACAACATCGTTTTGCATCTTCATGTGGACTGTCTTCCCAGAAATTCTCTCTAAGTCCTTCATTTTGAATATATAATCGACAGGCGGCGGTCAAACCTCTGCAGGTGTAAGAATTAAAACGATATTTTACACAGGGGCGCGCTCCATCGGCCCCGCAGGCATGCAAATTCGATGGAAAAAACGTGTACGCACATTCCTGCGTCGATCAGGGTTGCACCGCAGTTGTAATCGGATCGCGTGCAGGAGTGCCGGATTGGATTGTTTGGAACTGTAAGGATAAGTACCGG
>JANNNC010000179.1:0-41354 GCA_031398335.1 Massilia sp. | reverse complement strand
CACAACCACACATAGCGAGAATCATTTCAAAGTTTCGCAGGCGGTGTTCCTCGCTTTGCAGAAAAACGGATTTCTTTTCAAAGAATTTAGCAAGCAATGGTATTCACCTAGTGCAAATAAATTTTTACCAGACCGTTATGTTGAAGGCACTTGTTACATCTGCGGATTTGAAGGCGCGCGTTCTGATCAATGCGATAATTGCGGAAATGTACTTGAACCAGAGAAATTAAAAAATCCGCGCGCAAAGACAGGTGACGGGGCACTTGAGTTACGTGACACCGAACATTTTTATCTCGATTTATCCAAGCTTGAACCTGACGTCAAAAACTTTTTGAAAGAACGCGCCGAACACATGCGCGATACTGTGCTTGGTGAAAGCCTTGGCAAGATTGAAGCCGAAGGACTCAAGCCACGTCCGATCACACGCGATTTAGATTGGGGCATTCCGATTCCAATTGATGAAGCACCGAGGTGCTGGGCCTGGTGAAGGCGCAGATGGTGAAAAACGCCGTGATCGTGCCGGCCGGCTCGAAAGGCGGTTTCGTCTGCAAACAGATGCCGAAAGACGCCGTGCGCGAAACCATCGCGCATGAGGGCGAATCGGTCTACCGCCTGTTCATTGCCAGCCTGCTGGAAGTGACCGACAACCGCGTGCGCGGCGCGATCGTGGCGCCCGATAACACCGTGCGCTACGACCAGGACGATCCATACCTGGTGGTGGCTGCCGACAAGGGCACCGCAACCTTCTCCGACATCGCCAACAGCATCGCCGTCCAGCGCGGCTTCTGGCTGGGCGACGCCTTCGCCTCGGGCGGCTCGAACGGCTACGACCACAAGAAGATGGGCATCACGGCGAAGGGCGCCTTCGAAGCCGTGAAACGCCATTTCTATGAAATCGGCCACGACATGAGCACCACCCCGATCACCATGGTCGGCGTGGGCGACATGTCGGGCGACGTGTTCGGCAACGGCGTGCTGCTGTCGCGCCAACTGAAGGTGCTGGCCGCCTTCGATCACCGCCACATCTTCCTGGATCCAACCCCGGACGTCGCGGTCTCGTTCGCCGAGCGCCAGCGCATGTTCGCGCTGCCACGCTCGTCATGGGAAGACTACGACAAGAGCCTGATCTCGGCGGGTGGCGGCGTATTCCCGCGCAATGCCCGTTCGATCGAACTGACGCCGCAAGTGCGCGCTGCGCTCGACATCGAAGAAACGGCGCTGGCGCCGGAAGAGCTGATGCACCGCATTCTGCTCGCACCCGTGGACCTGTTCTACAACGGCGGCATCGGTACCTATATCAAGGCGTCTACCGAAACGCATGCACAAGTTAAAGACCGCGCCAACGACAACATCCGCGTCGACGGCAACCAGCTGCGCTGCAAGGTGGTGTCCGAAGGCGGCAACCTGGGCGCGACCCAGGCTGGCCGTATCGAGTTTGCGCTGGCCGGTGGCCGCATCTTCACCGATGCGATCGACAACTCGGCCGGCGTGGATTGCTCGGACCATGAAGTGAACATCAAGATCTGGCTCGACACCGAAGTCAATGCCGGCAAGCTGCCGGAAGCCGACCGGAATCGCGTCCTGAACGAGATGACCGGCGACGTCGAGGAACTGGTCCTGCGCGACAACACGCAACAGACCCATTTGCTGACGCGCGAAGTGCAGGCCCAGGCCAACGCGTCGATCGTCGACAGCTACGCCGCGCTGATCACGAGCCTGGAAGCGGAAGGTGCGGTCTCGCGCGAACTGGAACAGCTGCCGCTGGACGCTGAACTGCAGCGCCGCAAGGGCATGGGCGCCGGCCTCACCGCGCCGGAACTGGCGGTCGTGGTTGCCAACGTCAAGAACCGCTTCAAGCGTGTGCTGGCCGCGCTGCCCTTGACCGGCGAGCCATGGGCGGAGACGGTCTTGCGTCCGTACTTCCCGGCGCAGCTGGTCGCCACCCGCGATCCGCTCGACCACCCGCTGGCCAATGCGATCCTGGCCACCGTGCTGGCCAACGAAGCCGTCAACCGCTGCGGTCCCTTGATGATCCGCGACCTCGCTGCCGAGCACCGCGTCGACGAAGCGGAAGTCGTAAAAGCCTGGGGCCGCGCCTGGTCGGCGCTGAACCTGGCGCCGGTATTCGATGCGCTCGACGCCGATGCGCTGGTGGTGCCGCGTGAAGTCTCGATCGCGGTCGATGCCCGCACCCGTGCGCTGCTGCGCGCCGTGATCGAAGGCGTGCTGTCGCTGCCGCAGGGTACCGATGGCATGGCGGAACTGTCGCAACTGTTCGCGAATAACGAGCAGCTGCGTCAACTCATGCCGGCCAAGTCGGAAGCCGATGGCCACGCCGGCCTGAACGCCAGCTTCGTGCAGGCCTGGAAGTCGGTCGAGACGATCGAGTCGCTGGCCACCTTCCTGTTCGCGGCGGTGTCGGTGCAGCGTCCGGCGGGCATGTCGCTGGCCCAGTTCCTGCAAGTCGGTATGGCGCTGCGCGAGCGCGCCGGCATCGACACGCTGGAACGCGGCCTGAAGCTGCCGCCGCAGACCAAGTCGCAGGAACAGTTGCGCAACTACGCGATGCAGGCACTGCGCCGCACCCAGCAGCGCCTGCTGCTGCAGGTGATCGAGCGTGCCGGCAGCGGCGATGCGCTGGCGGCGGTCGACTCGGTGACGAGCGACAAAGGCCTCAGCGGTTATGCAGCGGCGACCGACCTCGAACAGGCAATGCTGAACGTCTGGTCGCTGTCGGAAGGGGCGAACCCGGAACGCCTGGCGGCGTGAAGCGATGAGCGCACCCTTGACCCCCGTGGTGAATGAAGCGGTGCGCGCGCTGGCCGAAGCCGATTTCGGCACGGTCGCGCAGCGCTTCCGTGACGCCGGCTTTGTCGTCGGGACGCCCGCCAAGGGCATCCTGACGGTCAAGGGTGTGCAACCCGTGACCCGGCCGGCGCTGCTGCTGTCGGTGGGCGTGCATGGCGACGAGACCGGGCCGATCGAAATGGTTGCCCACGTGATCGAAGCCCTGTCGCGGGCACCGCAGGCGCTGGTGGTGGACCTGATGCTCTGCGTCGGCAACATCGAGGCGATTGCCGCCGGCAAGCGGTTTATCGACGCCGACTTGAACCGCATGTTCAAGCCAGATCGTGGCGCGCTGGCCGGCACCGCGGAAAGCCTGCGGGCCGACACGCTGATCGCCGCCACCGATGCCTTCTTTGCCGGCACCGGGCCGGTCCGCTGGCACCTCGACCTGCACACGGCGATCCGCGCCTCGCACTATCCGATGTTCGCGATCGTGCCGGACCTGATCGCCGACCACGGCAAACAAGCGCTGATCGACTGGCTGGGACAGGCGGCGATCGGCGCCATCGTCATGAACCCGAAATCTGCCGGCACCTACAGCTATTATTCGGCCGAGCACTACGCCGCCGCCGGCAGTACCGTGGAGCTGGGGCGGGTCGGGACGCTGGGCCAGAACAACATGGCCCAGTTTGTCGACGCCTCCCGCGCGCTCGACGCGCTGCTGCGCGGCGAACAGGCTGCAACAAAAACCGCGCCGCACGTGTTCAAGGTGGCGCAGGAGATCGTCAAGCTGTCGGACGATTTTAAGATGGGTTTCAGTCGCGAGACGCCGAATTTCGCTTCGCTCAAGCGCGGCGACGTCATCGCCACCGATGGGGAGACCGTGTATTCGGTGTTCCACGAAGAGGAGATGGTGGTGTTTCCGAATCCCGATGTGCGGGTGGGCTTACGCGCCGGCTTGATGGTGGTGCGAGTAAATTGAAGTGATGAAGCCGCGGACTCCGCGGCTTTTTTTATGGCGTTGGCCGTTGCGTAAGGTATGGGGTCATCGGGCACTCGTGCCCACGCGGAATTATGGACAGTGGTCGCGGCGCCTTGAGCGAAACGTTCATGACAGGCTCGTGGTGACCGGGCATGTACGCGACGTTTCCGGGTTCCGTTCCCAGCGTGCCACAATGCCGCATTCCGCATGGGCACAGAGTGCCCACCCTATCGACCACTCCGGAGTCCACATGAGCAAGCTCTTCACCCCCTACGCGCTGGGCCCCCTTGAACTGAGCAACCGCATCGCCATCGCCCCCATGTGCCAGTACTCGGCCATTGATGGCCTGGCGACCGACTGGCACATGATCCACCTCGGCCAGCTGGCCCTGTCCGGCGCCGCGCTCCTGATCATCGAGGCGACGGCCGTCACACCGGAAGGACGCATCTCCGCCGACGACCTGGGCCTGTGGTCCGATGCCCACCTCGATGCACTGCAGCCGGTGATTGCCGCGATGCGCCGCCATTCGCCGATCAAGATCGCGATTCAGCTGGCGCATGCCGGCCGCAAGGCCTCGAGCGCCGTGCCCTGGGAAGGCGGCGCCAACATCGCACCAGATGAACCGCGCGGCTGGCAGACTCTTGCCCCATCGGACGTGCCGCACGCCGACGGCGAAACCGTCCCGCTGGCGCTCGATGGCGCGGGCCTGCAGCGCGTCAAGCAGGGGTTTGTGGATGCAGCGCTGCGTTCGCAGGTCTTGGGCCTGGACGCGATCGAGCTGCACGGCGCGCACGGCTACCTGCTGCACCAGTTCCTCTCTCCGCTGTCGAACCGGCGCGAGGACGACTACGGCGGCGCGCTGGAGAACCGCATGCGCTTCCCATTGGAGGTGTTCGATGCGGTGCGCGCGGCGTTGCCCGGGATGTGCGTCGGCATGCGCATCTCGGCTTCCGACTGGGTCGAGGGCGGCTGGGACATCGAGCAGAGCGTGCGCTTCGCCAGGGAGCTGGAAGGGCGCGGCTGCCACTTCATCCACGTCTCGAGCGGGGGCGTGTCGCCGCAGCAAAAGATCCCGCTCGGCGCCGGTTACCAGATCGCGTTTGCGGAGCGCATCAAGCGCGAGACGGGCATGCCGACCATCGGCGTCGGCCTGATCACCGAGCCGCAGCAGGCCGAGCATATTTTGCAGTCGGGCCAGGCCGACATGGTGGCGCTGGCGCGCGCGATGCTGTACGACCCGCGCTGGCCCTGGCATGCGGCGGCCGAACTGGGCGCGCAAGTGACGGCCCCGCCGCAGTACTGGCGCTCGCAGCCGCGCCAGTACAAAGCGTTGTTCGGCGAGACGCGCCTCGGCCAGCGCTGAACGCGTTGACCGTCGTACACCGTATCGTGGCACGGTGATGCGGTGCGAGCGATATGCCATCGCCCGTGGTGCAAGGATATGCACGTAATTGCGTGGGCGCCAGGCGCCCACCCTACAAAATCACAGCAGGTGATCGAGCAGGTCAGGCCCGAACACTTCGCGGTGCAAACGCGCCGCCGGCACGCCGGCGTTCAGTAGCGCCAGCCACTGCGCCTGCATGAATTTCAGCGGACCGCACAGCCAGACGTCAGTTTCGCTCACGTCCCAGGCGGGCAGGCGGTTGACGTCCATGCGCCCGGCCAGCACGCCGGCCGCAGTGCCCACATCTTCATGGAAGGTCACCACATCCAGGTTCGGCATCACCGCCTGGGCGGCGGCGACGTCGTCTTGCAGCGGGTGATGACGCGCATCGCGCGCGGCATACGCGAAGACGACGCGGCGCTGCGGGTGGACGATGGCGATGCGGTTCAGCGCCGAGACCATCGGCGTGATGCCGACGCCGGCCGACAGCAGCACGATCGGCGCCTCCGACTCGGTATCCGGCGTGAATTCGCCGAATGGGTGCGTCACCTGCAGCACGCTGCCCACTTGTACGTTCGCATGGAGCCAGTTCGACACTTCGCCGGCCGGCGCGGCCTCGAGCGCGTCTTCGCGCTTGACCGAGATGCGCATGCTGTCCTTGCCGAATGCGTCGGACAGGCTGTACTGGCGCAGCTGGTGGCGTCCGCCCGGCAGGTCGACGGCGACGCTGACGTACTGGCCGGCGCGGAAGGGCGGCAGCGGTTTGTCGTCACTTGGGGCAAAACGGATCGACAGCACGTTGTCGCTCTCGCGCTTGACTTCGAGCACGCGCATCGGACGCGTTTCGCCCGGCTCGATGCCGGCTGTGCTGTAGAGCTCGGCTTCGGCGCCGATCAGCAACTTCGCCAGCGAGCCGTAGGCTTCGGCCCAGGCGTCGAGCAGGGGTTGCGTCGCGGCAGCACCCAGGGTTTCGGAGATGGCGTTCAACAGGTGGCGCCCGACGATCGGGTAGTGCTCGGCGCGGATGCCGATCGAGACGTGCTTGTGGACGATGCGCTGCACCACCGGCCCCAGTGCCGCGGGGTTGCCGATGTTGGTGGCATACGCGAACACGGCCGAGGCCAGCGATTGCTGCTGCGCGCCGCTGGCCTGGTTGCCCATATTGAACAGGCGCGTGAGCTCCGGGTGCTCGGCCAGCATGTTCTTGTAGAACAGCGAGGTGATCGTGAGGCCGTGTTCGCGCAGCACGGGAACGCTGGCATCGATGTAGGGACGGGAGGTTGCGGAAATCATTGTGTATTCCTCATTTCATGCAAATTGCATGCAACTTCATGGTTCAAAAAAAAGCCCGCAGGGCGGGCGCACCAGGCTCGGACTCACGCGGTACCAGCGCTCGTCCCACTCCAGAACATCTTGTGCATCTGGACGATCTGCTCGCCGGTACTGCCTCCCGTGATGGAGGCCAGCGTGTAGCGGTCCATCTCCTGGTAAAACGCACGCATGCCGGCTTTCAGTACGCTGCGCAGCTGGCAATCGAGGCTCAGCGCGCAACGCATTGCTTCGCAATCGACGAGGTCGTCGTCGCCTTCGAGTTCGCGCAATACCTGCCCAACCGTCAGCAACTGCGGGTCGGCTGCCAGGCGCAGGCCGCCATTGCGTCCGCGCAGCGCGCGCACCCAGCCGGCGCGCGCCAGGTGGCCGACCACCTTGACCATGTGGTTGTGCGGGATGGCGAACTGGGAAGCGATCTCGGCCGCTGTCACCGGATGCGGCCGTTCGCCGGCGCGCTCGAGGTAAATCAGCACGCGCAAACCGATGTCGGAAAAGCGGGTCAGACGCATAAAATTCCGTTAGGAAAGAACATGCATATTCTAGCGCATAAAACAGGCATCGCACATGCCTATTTAACGTAAACTATTTCCTCAACAGCGAGCGAACAGCCCTATAATCGCGAACTTTGGCGGCGTTTCGAGCTCAGCCATTTCTCTTTAGCGACAAAGGATATATCCGTGAATCTGACACTGGGCCAGAAGCTGATTCGTACCAAACCGGCTGAGCGCGCGCACGAAGACAGCCAGGCCCATGGCGGCGGCCTGAACCGCACACTGGGGCTGTTCCCGCTGACCATGATCGGCGTCGGCGCCACCGTCGGCACCGGCATCTTCTTCACGATGGTCGAAGCGGTGCCGAAAGCCGGCCCGGCCGTGATCCTGTCGTTCCTGATCGCCGCCATTACCGCCGGCCTGACCGCCCTGTGCTACGCCGAACTGGCCGGACGCGTGCCGGCTTCGGGTTCGTCCTACTCGTTCGCCTACGCCACCGTCGGCGAATTCGCCGCCTTCGTGGTCGCCGCCTGCCTGTTGCTTGAATACGGGCTGGCCGGCAGCGCGGTCGCGATCGGTTGGTCCGATTACCTGAACAACTTCCTGCAAAACGCCTTTGGCTGGGAAATTCCGGCCCACCTGCGCTCGCCGATGTTTGTCTCGGACCATAACAATCTCAGTGTCCAGTCCGGCAATTTCAACCTGCCGCCGGTGCTCCTGATCGTCATGTGCTGCATCCTGCTCATTCGCGGCACCAAGGAATCGGCCACGACGAATGCGATCATGGTCGTCATCAAGCTGGCCATTCTCGCCTTCTTTGCCGCGATCGCCTTCACCGGTTTCGACGCGAACAATTTCACGCCTTTCTTCAATACCGACAACAGCAAGGGCTTTGCCGGCATGGCCGGCGTCACTGCCGCCGCCGGCACCGTGTTCTTCTCGTTTATCGGCCTGGACACCATCGCCACTGCCGGCGAAGAAGTCAAGGACCCGCGCCGCAATGTGCCGATCGGTATCCTGGCGGCGCTGGTCATCGTGACCGTGTTCTACATGCTCGTCGCCCTGGCCGCGATGGGCGCGCAGCCGGCGCATTTGTTCGAAGGCCAGGAAGCGGGCCTGTCGGTGATCCTGCAAAACGTTACCGGTAAAGCCTGGCCGGCACTGGTGCTGTCGGCCGGCGCCGTGGTGTCGGTGTTTTCGGTGACCCTGGTGACGATCTACGGCCAGACGCGCATCCTGTACGCGATCAGCCGCGACGGCCTGATCCCGAAGACCTTCCAGAAAGTCAATCCGCGCACCGGTGCGCCAGTTTCCAATACCCTGATCGTCTGCCTCGTGGTCGGCCTGATCGCCGGCCTGGTCGATTCGACCTTCCTCTGGGACATGGTCAGCATGGGCACGTTGACGGCCTTCATCGTGGTCTCGGTCGCGGTGCCGGTGATCCGCGCCAAGCAGGGTCCAAGCGCCGAGGTCGGCTTCCGCGTGCCCTTCGGTCCGTATGTCATTCCGGGGCTGTCGATCATCGCCTGCCTGTACATCATGAAGGACTTGCCGCTGGCTACCTTCCGCGTGTTCTTCCTCTGGATGGCGGCGGCGGTGGCGACCTATTTCCTGTACAGCGTGCGGCATAGCCGGCTGAACAAGAAGGTGTAATCGCCCGTACCCTTAAACGCCGCGCTCGACGCGGCGTTTTTCATGGCGACATGGCGACCTGAAACAGGCGAACTTAGGCTGCCACTGTTTTCGCGGCCGCGTTACGCTCGCGACGCTGCCGAATCGCCAGGAAAATTTCATAGTCGGCCAGCAGCAGGACCAGGATACCGAATACCCACATGCCGGCCTCCGGCAAGACGCCTGGCACGAGCTTATCGAAGAGCGTGAGTGCCGTCAGGCAGGCAAAGGCAGCGGCGAGGCGCCAGCGCCTGGTGGCAATGCAGGCGAGCAGGGCGAGCGCCTGGCCGATCACGGTGATATAGATGGTCCAAGGCATGCTGTGCTCCGGAAGTATCCGTTCCAGACCCTTGATGAGCCCCGGCGGTTGAATAATGGATGAGTGCCTGCCATGTTATCAGTCCGCCAAGGCGTATTCAGAGGTTTTTCCTTAAGGCATGCTTAGGCGAGTGGGCGTGGTGTCAAGCAAGATTTCAATGCATGCCAGACGCCACACTGCGGTTGAACCAGGGGTGGAAAAAAGCCACGCGCCTTGGGGCAGCGTGGCTTTTTTTTGATTTGAATAAGGTACTACTGCGCCTCAGCACGCCGGTGGCAGCGGCCCCGTGTAAGGACCGGCCTTTTGCGCCACGCCGCCATTTTTGTTCAACAAGACCATCTGGCCATCCTGCCAGGTCAGTTTGGTGTCGATCTTCAGCACCTTGCCGCCGGCTTCGACCTGCGAGACGAGATGACCCGCCTCGGTCAGCGCCCAGGTTCCCGTGATCGTCTGCACACCCGCCTTGCGCAGTGCATCGCGTTTTGCTCCGCACGGCGGGTACACGACGAAGCTGTGGTCTGCCTTGTATTGGACAATGGTGCCGAGCAAACCTGATGTTTTTGCCATCGCCATTTGCTTGGCATTCCAGGTGGACATCCGAGGCGTCATGCCTTCCTGCCACGCACCGACAATTGCGGCTTCCTGCTGCAAGGCGGGCGCGGCTGCGCCGGCGCCGCATGAGAACAAGAGCGTACACGACGCCATCCCGACCTTCATCCACTGCTTCATCTGATTGCCTCCGAAAAAATTGATCTTGCCATGATCTTTTGAGAACAGGCAACGCGGGACGATCGCAACGGCAAGCGCACCGTAAAAAAGACAAAGCCACGCGCCTTGCGGCAGCGTGGCTTTGTCCTGATTGAACGTGCCTTGGATTACAGCGCGTTCATTTCCTTGAGCAGGTTATCGGCCTTGTCCACATGCTTCATGTTCCACAGCATGTAGCGCGAGTCGACCTGGATCGAACGGGTGTTGGTCGTGTTGAAGTCCCAGTCCGAGATGATCGAGTCGAGGGTGCCATCGAAGGCCAGGCCGATCAGCTCGCCGCGCTTGTTCAGTGCCGCCGAACCCGAGTTGCCGCCGGTGATGTCGAGCGTCGCCAGGTAGTTGACCGGCACCGTCTTCAGGGCTGGGTCGACGTATTTGCCGAAGTCTTTCGACTTGATGGCGGCCAGTTGCGCGGTCGGGGCGTTGAACTCGCCTTCGCCGGTGTGCTTGGCAACCACGCCCTTGGTGGTGGTGAACGCGGTCCAGGCACCGGTGCCGTCGGCGCCATGGGCGCGGCCGGCGATCTTGCCGAAGGTCACGCGCAGGGTGCCGTTGGCGTCCGGGTAGACGGCCTGGCCACGGCTGTTCATGTAGGCGATTTTTGCCTTCATGTAGGCGGCGTACGACTTCTGGATCTTGCCGCCGAGTTCTTCGGCCTTGGCTTCGTCCTTCAGGTCGGCGTCATACATGGCGACGGCTGCCTTGATGAAGCTGTCGTTGCTGGCCTTGAATTCGGCCGGCGTCTTCTTCAGCCAGGCGCTGCGCTCGTCCTTGTTGGCCAGCTTGGAACCGGCGTACATGGTGTCGACCGCGGCCTTCAGCTGGTCCTGGCTCATGCCGGAACGGATGCCGAGGGCATTGTTGAAAGCGACGTCCTGCTCTTTGGCAGGCTGGGCCAGGTACTTGGTCAGGAAGTGCATGACCAGCGCCTTGTCGACTTTTTCGTCGTAGGTGCGGTCCTGGCCGGTGACGACCGAGGTCATGCGCGCCATGTCGCGTTCCTGGTAGCCCGATTTACGTGCGGCGTCCGGCTTGGTGCGCTCGTTGGCCAGGCGGTACAGGCTGCGTGCCGAGGAGAGGAAGCGTGGCTGGGCGTAGCCCAGGTAGAAGCCTTCCTTCGTGTTGCTGTCGCGTTCGGCGATCAGCTTTTCGACGGCGTCGATGTCGGCGCCGAACTGTTTTTTACGGGCAGCGTCGCTGTTGACCCAGGCCTTCATGGCGGCATGTTCGGCCGTCTTGCGTGCCAGGAAGTCGCTTTCCCCATACGAGGTCAGCATGCCCTTGCGGTTTTTGTAGTAATTGTTGACGCCCGCGATCTGGCCGGCGTACTTCAGCTTGGCGGCAGGGTCGTTCTTCGTCTCGCGCTCGATGATGGCGAGCACGTCACCCGAGGCGGCGACGAAGGCCGGGTAGTTCCAGTCGAAGGTGTACTGCACTTCCGACGGCAGGCGGTGACGGTTGGTGCGGCCCGGGTAGCCCAGCACCATGACGAAATCGCCTTCTTTCGAACCTTCGGCGGCGATTTTGAGGTGGTGCTTCGGTACGTAGGGGACGTTGTCGGTCGAATAGTCGGCGGCCTTGCCGTCTTTCGCGACGTAGGCACGATAGAAACCGTAGTCGCCGGTGTGGCGCGGCCACATCCAGTTGTCGGTGTCGCCACCGAATTTACCGACGCCCGACGGTGGCGCGTGCACCAGGCGCACGTCGCGAATTTCCAGTTGCTTCAGGCGATAGAACTCGAGGCCGCCGTAGTAGCTGGCCACGGTGCAGCGGTAGCCCGGCGTTTTTTCGCAGGCTGCAACCATTTCCTTTTGATTCTTTTCGATCGCGTCGATGCGTGCTTTGCCGCTCAGCTTGGCAACCTTGGCGTCGATGATCTGGTCGCTGACGTTGGCCACTTCCTCGGTCACGAACACGCGGCTGCCGGGCGAGGCCGGCACTTCTTCGGCCAGGGTCTTGGCCAGGAAGCCGTTGGCCAGCAAGTCGCGCTGCGGCGTCGAGTTGACGGCGATGCTGTTGTAGACGCAGTGGTGGTTGGTCACGACCAGGCCCTGCGGCGACACGAACGAGGCCGAGCAGCCGCCCAGGCTGACGATCGCGCCCATCGGGAATTCGGTCAGTTTGGTCAGCGCGGCGGGATCGAGTTCGAGGCCGGCGGCTTTCAGTTGCTGGGCTACTTGTGGCAGCTGCTGTGGCATCCACATGCCTTCGTCCGCTTGTGCGGCGAAGCTGGTGAGAATGGCTAGCGAGAGGAGAGTCTTTTTCATTCGCGATCGATCAGGAGGGTTAACGGATACGTCTAACTCTAAAAGAGCATCCCGAGAGTATCGTTAATCCCCCGCCAGCTCGTCAACCGATATTTCCGCCCTGCCGCCAGCCGCGTGCAAACGGTATTTACAGTTGCGAGCCGAACAGCGCCGCGAATTCGCCGCCGATTTTTTCCGTCCACGAGCGTTTGTTCCAGGCGCTCAGCGTCATGCGCCGCGCCTTTTTCCAGTCGTCGTCGAAAACATCCACCTGGGCGCGCGCGAAATCGGCGTCGAGCACGTTCAAATTGGCTTCGTCATTGATACTGAACGAGCGGTTGTCGAAATTGGTCGAGCCGACCGAGACCATCAACGCGTCGACGATCAGCGCCTTCACGTGGTACATGGTCGGCTGGAATTCGGCGATCTCGACCCCGGCTTTCAACATGTCGCCCCAGCGTTCGCGCGAGGCCAGGCGCACAATGCCGGCGTCGATTTCCTTGCCTGGAACGATGATGCGCACCTTGACGCCGCGTTTGGCGGCGGCCGACAGGGCGCGGATGGCCAGTTCGTCGGGCACGAAATACGAGGCCGACAGGTCGATCGAGGTACGCGCGGCGGTGATCGCCATCAGGTACATCAGGTGCATGCTGGCGCTGCCGCCGGTGGGCGAGCTGGAAAACATCTGGGCCGGCATCGATCCGACCGCCGGTAAAGGCGGGAAGTAGGCGGCGCCATCGAGCACGACCCCGGTGGCCTTGGTCCAGTTATCGGTAAACACGGCCTGCATCTGGCCGACGACCGGGCCTTCGACGCGGAAATGGGTGTCGCGCCATTGTTTGTCGTTCAGCGCATTGCCGCGCCACTGGTCGGCAATGCCAACGCCGCCCGTGAAGCCGACCTTGCCGTCGACAATCAAGAGTTTGCGGTGGGTGCGGTTGTTCAGGCGCGCCAGTTTCCACCAGGCCGGCTTGTGGTACCGCTGCAATTGCACGCCGGCGTCGCGCATTTTTTGCATGGCGTCTTCGTTCATTTTCATGCTGCCGACGAAGTCGAGCATGACGTGCACCTTGACGCCGGCACGCGCGCGTTCGGTCAGTGCGGCGGAAAATTCTTCGCCGATCGTTTCCGACCAGTAGATATAGGTTTCGAAGGTGATCGTCTTTTCGGCGCCGCGGATGGCGGCGAGCATCGCCGGGAAGATCTGGTCGCCGTTGAGCAAGGTCTCGACCTTGTTGCCTTCGATGATGGGCGGACCCAGCAGCACGCCCATCGAGCGCCGGAACTGGGCGTCGTGGATATCGTACTGGCGTGTGAGCTGGGTTTCGATTTGCTTTTCGCTCGGCATGAAATTGAGCGCCAAAAAACCGACAACGAGCGTCAGGACGCAACTGATGACGGAGATGCCGACTTTATTGGTGCTCATAGGATCGTACTCACAGAGTTCAGGCGAAAAAAAACCAACGCGTGGAAGCGTTGGTTATGTGGGGCAAACCACTGATTAACGAACGCGGCCGCGACGCAGCAGGTTGACGATAGCCAGCAGGATAACAGCGCCCAGGAACGAAACCAGCAGCGACGACACGCTGAAGTCATCCGAATTGATGGTGCCGGAACCGAACAGTGGGGAGAGCAACCAGCCGCCCAAGAAGGCGCCAACGATACCGACCACAATGTTCAAGATCATGCCTTGCTCAGCATCGGTCTTCATAACCATGCTTGCCAGCCAACCAAGGATACCACCGACGACGATCCAGATAATAAATAGCATTTTCATTCCTCCTCATAGTAATAGAAACCTACCCGAGGCCAATTAATTGCGTTGACCATGTAAAAAAGTCTACAGATCGACACCCTGTCGGGTCGGTGCGGCAACGAACGTTAGACGATGAATCTGTAAATCGTGTTCCGCCCATCGATTTTTTTTGTTGATGATGTTTCTATTTTGGAATGTATTGAAGTGAGTGCGTCAGCGTACAGAAGAGTGCAGGTGCGGGGCATATTGTTCGATCACTGGCAACCCAATGTTGCAAGACCTCACCGCACCACGACACCTTTGAAAGGGATACATCATGAGCTACGACACCGATAAGCAGAATTCGCGCATGGTCACCGGCCTGTTCCCGGACCGCGCCAGCGCTGAACGCGCATACGGATCGGTCTCCGACCGTGGATACAGCAAGGACGACGTCAACCTGATGATGTCGGATTCGACCCGCAAGACCCATTTCGGCGATACCGATACTGAACTGGGCAGCAAAGCCGCTGAAGGCGCCGGCATTGGCGCAGGCATTGGCGGCACCATCGGCGCCGTCCTGGCAGGCATCGCCGCCGTCGGCACCACCCTGGTTCTGCCAGGCGTTGGCCTGGTCGTGGCCGGCCCGCTGGCCGCAGCACTGGCCGGCGCCGGCGCCGGTGGCCTGACTGGCGGCCTGATCGGCGCGCTGATCGGTGCCGGCATTCCGGAAGAACGCGCAGCCCACTATGAAGATGGCATCAAGTCGGGTGGCATCCTGATGGGCGTGAACGCCCGTTCGGATGAAGATGCTGCCCACATCGAGCGTTCGTGGACCGATAGCGGTGGTTCGCACGTCATCGGCACCGGCGTCGGGGCCGTCGGCGGTGCACTCGCCGGTGCTGCTATCGGTTCCGTTGCCGGCCCGATTGGTACCATCGCCGGTGCCGCCATCGGCGGTGTCACGGGCGGCATGGCCGGCAAGGGCGTGGGCGAAGTCGTCAATCCGAAAGCTGGTGACGACCTGAACGAACACCACCTGGCCAAGGGCGCTGGCGCCTCCGCCGGTGCAGCTACCGGCGCCGCACTCGGCGCCGTTGGCGGCCCGATCGGCATGGCAGCAGGCGCCATTGTCGGTGGCCTGGCGGGCGGCGCTGCCGGCCGTGGCGCTGGCGAGGTCGTCAATCCGAAGGGCAACGACGACCTGAACGACCATAACCTGGCGCAAGGCGTCGGTGGCGCCAGCGGCGCAGTTGCCGGTGCAACCATCGGTGCCGTCGGCGGCCCGATCGGCATGGCGGCAGGCGCCGTGATCGGCGGCCTGGCAGGCGGTGCGGCGGGCAAGGGCGCAGGCGAAGTCGTCAACTCAAAGCCGGACGACGAGCGCAGCGACCATAACCTGGCCAAAGGTGTTGGCGCCGGCGGCGGCGCGGCAGCGGGCGCCACGATCGGCGCTGTTGGCGGCCCGATCGGCATGGTGGTTGGCGCCGGTATCGGTGCAGCCGTGGGCGGCATGGCCGGCAAGGGCGTCGGCGGCCTGGTGAATCCAGCCCAGGAAGATGCTCACTGGCGCAACACTTACCAGACCCAGCCGGAATACACCCCTGGCTACACCTACGACGACTACCAGCCAGCTTACGCACTGGGCTACAACGGCAAGAGCCGTTACCCAGGCAGCTACGACCAGAACGAGTCGTACCTGGCGGACGAGTGGAACACCACCAAGGGCACTTCGCGCCTGTCGTGGGACCAGGCCAAGTCGGCCAGCCGTGCCGCATGGCACAAGGTCGAGCGTGCCATTCCAGGCGACTTCGACCGTGACGGCCGTTAATCGGGCTGCCTGAGTCGACCGCTTTGCACGCTGTCATGTAAAAAGCCCCGCTACCGAAAGGTAGCGGGGCTTTTTTGCATTCGCCTGAAGCCTTGCCGTTTACTGCTTGACGGCTTCGACCTGGATCGCCAGGCGCACTTCCGGCGAGAAGTTCGGCAGGCCGAAATTGACGCCGAAATCGCTGCGCTGGAAGATCGCGTGCGCATCGGCGCCGCAGACTTCGCGTTTCAGCATCGGGTGCTGGATGCACTTGAACTTGGCAATGTTCAGGGTCAGCGGTTTCGTGACGCCATGCAGGGTGAAGTTACCTTCGACGGCGACCAGGTTCTCGCCTTCAAAGCGCAGCTTGTTGCCCTTGAAGGTAGCGGTCGGGAATTGGGCGACGTCGAAGATGTCCGGCTTGCGCGCGTGCGCGTTCATTTTTTCGTGGCCGAAATCGACGCTGTTCATGTCGACGGTGATGTCGACGCTGCCGGTTTTCGCGGCGCGGTCGAGCACGATGGTGCCGTCGGTTTTGGTGAACTTGCCGCGCCATACCGAGATGCCCATGTGGTCGGCTTCGAAGCTCGGGTAGGTGTGGTTCGGTTCGATTTTATAGGTATCGGCAGCGGCAGCGGCGAAGCCGGCGCTGGTGGCGAGGGTGGCGGCAATGAGGAGCTTGAGTTTCATGGGGGTCTCTTGGTAGGTGGATTAATTATTTCCCGCGCTGACGCGGAACTTGATGACAACTTCGTCGGCGACCATGCTGGTGTCTTTCCACTCGCCTTCGCCGATATTAAAAGCCAGCCGACGGATCGGCAGCTGTCCTTCGAACAGGTGTTTCCCGCCCTCGGCCTTGACCGTCAGCGGAAAGCTGACGTCGGCGGTCTTGCCCTTGATCGTCAGTTTGCCGGCCACGGTCAGCTTGCCCGGGCTGGCGGGCTTGATCGAGGTCGACACGAAGCTCGCTTTCGGGAACTGCGCCGTGTTGAACCACTCCTTCTTGGCAAGCTCGCGATTGTATTCGGCGTCGCCCAGGTCCAGGCTGGCGGTCTGGATGTCGACGCTGGCCTTCGATGCTTCCGGCTTGGCGGCGTCGTAGTCGATGCGGGCCGTGAAGGATGCGAATTTCGCTTCGACCGGCACGTTCATCTGCTTGAAAACGGCGGCGACGCTGCTTTTGGCGGGGTCGGTTTTCAGCACGGCGGCGCCGGCGAGGGTGCTGGCGAACAGCGCGGCAAGCGCAAGGGCGCGAACGGGTTTCATGACAATTCCTTTATTTCTTGTTTAGTCGAAAAGGGCAGCATGCGGCCCATGATGCCGTCGCGGTCGATCAGCAAATGCTTGAACGCGGCCAGTACGTGCACCGTCACCAGGCCTGCGAGCAGCATATTGAGCCAGTAGTGCAGGGCGCCGAGCGCGGGTTTCAGGACCGGATCGGCTTCGATCAGGACCGGCAGCGGGAACAGCCCGAAATACATTACCGGCACCCCGGCGGCCAGGCTGTAGAAATAACCGGACAGCGGCACGGCGAACATCAACACATACAACAGGCCGTGCAGCAGGTGGGCGGCGCGGCTTTGCCAGGCGGGCATGGTGGTGGGATAGGCAGGCGGGCTGCGGCGCAGGCGCCACAGCAGGCGCAGCGTGGCCAGTAGCAGCACGGTCACGCCTGCCCATTTGTGCCAGGAAAAATAGCGCAGCTTGGTCGGCGTCAGTCCCGGGATATCGGTCATGACCAGGCCCAGCGTGAAGGTGGCGATGATCAACAAGGCGATCAGCCAGTGCAGGACGATCGCGGGAAGGGAATAACGCTGCATAGTTGCTGGGGAGTTAGTACTGGCTAGAACTAAACTATAGCAAAAAAGGTGAAACACCGCGCGCCGGGGCGATGTTTCTTTTCTTACACTAGCATGGATTGTCAAACGTGCACAGCAGCAGTCCGGGTGAATGTAAAATCGGAGCGAGCGCGTATTCACATAAAAGCGCACATAAAAGCGGGCCAGTCCCCTGTCGAGGAATCGTATGTACAGTTGTTCTATTAGCCGGCCAGGTCAACGGCTGCTGGTCCTGCTGATCGGCGCCGCGCTGGCGAGCCAGGCGCAAGCCGCCGATCCACAGAGGGCAGAGTTTGCCGACGTGTCGATCGAGGAACTGGCGACTATCCAGGTGACGTCGGTGTCGAAAAAACCGGAGCACCTGCAGGGCGCGCCGGCCTCCGTCTTCGTCATCACCGGCGACGACATCCGCCGTTCGGGCAGCCGCAGCATCCCCGATGCGCTGCGCTTGGCGCCCAACCTGCACGTGGGCCAGGTCAGCAGCTACAGTTATTCGATCAGCGCGCGCGGCCTGAACGGCTCCGGCAACAGTGCGCCCAACAAGCTGCTGGTCATGATCGATGGCCGTTCCGTGTACGCACCGCTGTTTTCCGGTGTGTTCCGGGACATGCAGGACGTGCTGCTGGAAGACGTCGAGCGGATCGAAGTCATCAGCGGACCGGGCGGCACCATGTGGGGCGCCAACGCGGTCAACGGCGTGATCAACATCACGACGCGCTCGGCGCAGGCAACCCAGGGCAGCCTGGCAATGCTGCATGGCGCGGGCGATGGCGGCGACGTCGCCTTCCGCCAGGGCGGCCGCAGTGGCGCCGCCAGCTGGCGCGTGTACGGCAAGGCGCTCACCCGCGCGCACGGCGAGACGGCGGCGGGCACGCGCATCAACGATGCCTGGAACCAGGCGCAGGTGGGTTTCCGCGCCGACTGGCAGCGCGACAGCGACGTCTTCAGCCTCAACGGCAACGCCTATCGCGGCGAACCGGAACAACCGGAACCGGGCGCCATTTCGGTCACCGGCACCGCCTTGCGTCTGGGCGACATCGATACCCATGGCGCCAACCTGACGGGGCGCTGGGAACGCGCCCTGGCGAATGGCGGCCGCCTCAGTGCGCAAGCCTATCTCGACCATACGCGGCGCGACGTGCCGCCGACCTTTTCCGAGTCGCTCAACATCGCCGACGTGCAAATCCAGCACTCGTTACCGGCCTGGGGCGCGCACAGCCTGGTCTGGGGCGCGAACTACCGGCACAGCTGGGACAATGTGACCAACAGCGAGGTCATCGCCTTTCTGCCGGCGCGCGACGAGCAGACCTGGGCCAGCCTGTTTGCCCAGGACGAGATCGCACTGCGCCCCGAGCTGAGCCTGACGCTGGGCGCGCGGATCGAGCGCAACGATTACACCGGCAACGAATTGCTGCCGACGGCGCGCCTGTCGTGGAGACTGAGTCCGCGCCACGCGCTGTGGACGGCGCTGTCGCGCACCGTGCGCGCGCCGACCAGGCTCGACGTCGACGCCTTCGTCCCGGGCCGCGCACCTTTCCTGCTGCGCGGCGGTCCGCAGGTACGCGCCGAGGTGGCCAAGGTCTTCGAACTCGGTTATCGGGGCCAGCCGCTGGCCGGGCTCTCGTATTCGGCCACGCTGTTCCACAACGATTACGACCACCTGCGCACCCAGGAAATCGATCCGGGCCGCACCTTTATTACCTTCGGCAGTTTGATGGAGGGGAGGGCGACCGGCATCGAGATGTGGAGCAGCTACCAGCTGAGCGACGCCTGGCGCATGTCGGCCGGCTATACGGCATTGCATGAAACGCTGCGCCTGAAAGCGGCCAGCAATGACTTCGCCGGACCGGGCAACAGCGGCAAGAACCCGGAACATACGCTACAGCTGCGCTCGAACTATAGTTTTGACGACCAGCGCGACCTGGAAGTAGCGCTGCGCAAGGTGGCCGCGCTGGAAAATCCGGCGGTACCCGGCTACTGGGCGCTGGATGCCCGCTTCGGCTGGCGCCTGCAGCGCAATCTCGACGTGTCGGTGGTGGGGCGCAACCTGAATGGCAGCCATGCCGAATTCGGGCCGATCGCGAATCGGATCGAGCTGGCGCGGGGAGTTGGGGTCAAATTGGTCTGGCAGAATTGATCCGGCTGTCGCGCACATAAAAAAACCCGCATCGTTGCCGACGCGGGTTTTTTGTAATGAATAACGAAAACTTAAATCGCTTTCGCCAACTCTGCCGCCAAGCCCGTGTAATTCGCCGGCGTCATCGCCAGCATCAGGTCCTTGGCTTCCTGCGGCACCGCCAGCGTGCCGATGAACTCGCGCAGCGCGTCTTTGGTGATGCCCTTGCCGCGCGTCAGTTCCTTCAACTGCTCGTACGGATTCTCGATGCCGTAGCGGCGCATCACGGTCTGCACCGGCTCGGCCAGCACTTCCCAGTTCGCATCGAGGTCCGCTTCCAGCTTGGCCGCGTTCACTTCCAGCTTGTTCAGGCCGCGCAGGCAGCTGTCGTAGGCCAGCAGCGTGTAGCCGAAGGCGACGCCGATGTTGCGCAGCACGGTCGAGTCCGTCAGGTCGCGCTGCATGCGCGAGACCGGCAGCTTCTCCGCCATGTGGCGCAGCATGGCGTTGGCCAGGCCCAGGTTGCCTTCGGAATTCTCGAAGTCGATCGGGTTGACTTTATGCGGCATGGTCGACGAACCGATTTCGCCGGCTTTCAGCTTCTGCTTGAAATAGCCCAGCGACACATAGGTCCAGATGTCGCGGTTCAGGTCGAGCAGGATCGTGTTGGCGCGCGCGATGGCGTCGAACATCTCGGCCATGTAGTCGTGCGGTTCGATCTGGATCGTGTACGGGTTGAACGTCAAGCCAAGGCGCGACTCGATCACGTCCTTCGAAAACGCCGGCCAGTCGAAGCCCGGATAAGCCGACAGGTGCGCGTTGTAGTTGCCGACCGCGCCGTTCATCTTACCCAGGATTTCCACGTCCGCGATGCGTTGAATAGCACGTTGCAGGCGCGCGACGACGTTGGCGAATTCTTTACCCAGGGTCGTCGGGCTGGCGGTCTGGCCGTGGGTGCGCGAGAGCATCGGCAGCGCCGCATTCGTGTGCGCGATCTCCGTCAGCCTGGCGATGATGGCGTGGAGAGCCGGCACCATCACCGTGTCGCGCGCGGCTTTCAGCATCATGCCGTGGCTGGTGTTGTTGATGTCTTCCGAGGTGCAGCCAAAGTGGATGAACTCGCTGGCCGCGACCAGTTCCGGCACGTCCTTGACTTGTTCCTTGAGCCAGTACTCGACCGCTTTGACATCGTGGTTCGTGACCGCTTCGATTTCCTTGATGCGGGCCGCGTCGGCTTCGTCGAAGCCGGCCGCGATGCCGTCGAGGTGAGCGCTCGCTTCGACCGAGAACGGCTTGATCTCGTCAAAACCGGCTTGCGCCAGCGCCTGCAGCCAGGCGATCTCGACCATCACACGGTGATGCATGAAGCCGGCTTCGGACAGGATCGGGCGCAGCTTGTCGGTCTTGGCCGCGTAACGGCCATCGAGCGGCGACAGTGCCGACAGGGAAGAAAGTGGGGCGGTAGCGGTCATGGCGGGCGGTCCGTGCAAAAACGCGGATTTTACCACCGGTGCGCAGTTCGGGCTTTGTTGCCGGCACAGTGAAACCGACCCGGATGACCGTTTTTGCCAGCCGGCCCGATGTTATACTCTGATCAAATTCCTCTTTCCGAGTATCTATGAAACTCATCGGTTCGAACACGAGTCCCTATGTGCGCAAGGTCCGCGTCGTGATGGCGGAAAAGAAGCTCGACTACTCGTTCGAGCTCGACAACGTCTGGAGCGCCGAGACCCAGGTCCACCAGTCCAATCCGCTGGGCAAGGTGCCCTGCCTGGTCATGGAAGACGGCAGCGTCCTGTACGACTCGCGCGTGATTGCCGAATACCTCGACACGCTCACGCCTGTCTGCAAGCTGCTGCCCGCCAACGGCAACGGACGCGACCGCGCCGACGTCAAGGTGTGGGAAGCGCTGGCCGATGGCGTACTCGATGCCGCCGTGCTGGTGCGCCTGGAAAAGACGCTGCGCCCGCAGGAGCAGCAGAGCCCGCAGTGGATTGCGCGCCAGCTGGGCAAGGTGAGTGCGGGCCTGGCCGTCATGTCCGAAAAACTCGGCGAGCAGCCTTTCTGCATGGGCAAGGCCTACACCCTGGCCGATGTCGCCGTCGGCTGCACGCTCGGCTGGCTGGCGTTCCGCTTCCCCGACATTGCCTGGCGCGGCGATTACCCGAACCTGGCGAAACTGTTCGACAAGCTCAGCGAGCGGACATCCTTCCGCGACACGGCGCCATTCGAAGCATGAGCGCGTCGCACAGCTCCCTCGATAACACGGGCACGGCCGCCACCATCGTCTTCGGCGAAGCGCTGGTCGACGACTTCGCCACCGAACAGGTCGTCGGCGGCGCGCCCTTCAACGTCGCGCGCCACCTGGCCGCCTTCATGGCGCCCCAACTGATGATCACGCGCGTGGGCAGCGACCACAATGGCGAGACCATCGCGCTTGAATTCGAGCGCTTCGCCATGGCGCAGGCCGGTCTGCAGCGCGACACGATCGAGGAGACCGGCCGCGTCATCGTCGAACGCGGCCCGAAGGGACACCGTTTCGTCATCGTGCCGAACCAGGCCTACGACTACATCGCGCGCGAAGAAGCCCTGGCGGCGGCAAAAACCATCAAGGCCGGCGCCTTCTACTTCGGCACCCTGGCCCAGCGCGGCGAGCGTTCGCGCGGCACCCTGAAGGCGCTGCTCTCGAGCACACAGGGCACCCGTTTCCTCGACGTGAACATGCGCGACGGCCAATTCGATGAACGCATCGTGTCGGACTCGCTGCACGCGGCCGACATCGCCAAGGTCAACGAAGACGAGCTGCAGGCCTTATTCGGCTGGTACTTCCAGCTCGGCCCGAACGACCCGCCGATGGCCGCCGACGAAACCCGTTCGGCCTGCGGCGCGCTGCTGCAGATGTTCGGCTTGCAGGCGCTGATCGTCACGCTCGGGCACCGCGGCTCGGTGTACTTCGGCGCCGGCGGCGTCACGATCGACACGCGCGACACGCCTTCCCCGGCTTTCGTCATCGACACGGTGGGGGCAGGGGATGCGTTCTCGGCGATCTTCCTGTTGGGGCGCGCCCGCGGCTGGCCACTCGAACTGACGTTGGAGCGCGCCAACGAATTCGCCGGCGCGATCTGCGCCATTCCCGGCGCCGTGCCGCGCGATCTTGGTTTTTACGACAAGTGGATGACGCGCTGGCGGTGATTGGTTCAGGCCGCGTGTTGGTTGCAGCCGTAACGCGTGGGCTCCAGAGCCCACCACGGTGTTCTTCTAAACCCCGTACCCCTCACCAACCCCCATCAGCGTCGCCATCCCCAGCCCCATAAAAATAAACGCCGCAATCCCATGCACCAGCGCCAGCGGAATGCGGTTCGCGATCCGCTCGCCAAACAGCACCGCCGGCACGTTCGCGATCATCATGCCCAGCGTGGTCCCGGCCACCACCGCAGCCATCTCGACATAGCGCGCGGCCAGGGCGACGGTGGCGACCTGGGTCTTGTCGCCCATCTCCGCCAGAAAGAAGGCGAGCAGCGTCGTCAGGAATACGCCGAATTTCGGCAGCGCGGTGTCGGCCTCGTCGATATGGTTTGGGATCATGGTCCAGATCGCCATCCCCAGGAAGGAAAGGCCGAGCACCCAGCGCATCACCGAGGGACCCAGCAGTTCGCTCACCAGCGCGCCGACGGCGGCGGCAAAGGCGTGGTTGAGGAGGGTGGCGACAAAGATGCCGAGGATGATCGGCAGCGGGCGGCGGAAACGGGCGGCCAGCAGGAAAGCCAGGAGCTGCGTCTTGTCGCCGATTTCAGCGAGGGCGACGATGCCGGTTGCGACAAGAAAGGCATCCATTGGGGGCAGCGGATAACGCAGAGTAAAGCAGAGCGCGGATCATAGCAGAGTCGGCTTTTCAGCAGCGCGTCAATACGCGCGCGGCCGGCAGATAAAGGCGCGCTTTCGCGGCTATCCGATCAATGTTATTCTTCTCGCGCCCTCCGCTCAGCCTTTCAATCACATGCCTACCCGCTCCCTCCTGCGCGCCACTGCCTGCGCGCTCCTTGGCCTGCACGGCGCCGCTTATGCACTCGACCCGCTCAGCTATGCCAACTATGACCAGGTCAGGACGCGCGCCCTGCACCTCGACCTGAAAGCCGATTTCGCGAAGAAGACGCTGGCCGGCCACGCCGAGCTGACGCTTGACTGGCTGGACAAGGACGCGCGCCGCCTCGACCTCGACACGCGCGACCTGACGATCGCCAAGATCGAAGCCCAGGACGCGCGCGGGCGCTGGACCCCCGCCAAATACACGCTCGACAAATCCGATGCCGAAAAGGGCCGGGCCCTGCACGTCGACCTGCCGGCGCAGGCGCCGAAGGTGCGCATTTACTATCGCACCGCGCCCACCGCCAGCGCCCTGCAGTGGCTCACGCCGGCCCAGACGCTGTCGGGCAAGCGTCCCTTCATGTTCAGCCAGTCGCAGTCGATCAACGCGCGCTCCTGGGCGCCGGTGCAGGACACGCCCTCGGTGCGCTTCACCTACACCGCGCGCATCGACGCGCCCGCCGGCCTGCGCGTGGTCATGAGCGCGGATAACGATCCGCAGGCGACGGGGAAGGGCGGATGGACGTTCAACATGCCGCAGCCAATTCCCTCTTACCTGCTGGCGATCGGCATCGGCGAACTCGAAGCGCGCACGCTGGGCGGACGCACCGGCGTCTACGCCGAGCCGGGGCGCATCGCAGCGGCCGCGTATGAACTGGCCGACACCGAAAAAATGGTCGCCGCCGCCGAGTCGCTCTACGGCCCGTATCGCTGGGGGCGCTACGACATGCTGGTGCTGCCGCCGTCGTTCCCGATCGGCGGCATGGAAAACCCGCGCCTGACCTTCCTCACGCCCACCATGATCGCGGGCGACCGCAGCCTGGTCGACCTGATCGCGCACGAACTGGCGCACAGCTGGTCGGGCAACCTGGTCACCAACTCCTCCTGGAAGCACTGGTGGCTGAACGAAGGGTTTACCACCTACGTGACGACCCGCATCCTGGAAAAGCTGTACGGCGAAGAGGTCGCGACGATGAACCTGCAGCTCGAGCAGGAAGAGGCGATCGAGTCGCTCAAGGAAATCCCGGCCGGGAAGCAAGCGCTGCTCACGCGCGATGCGGATACCGGATCAAGCACTTACACCGACGAAGGCCTGGCCTATCCGAAGGGCGCCTGGCTGCTGCGCACGCTGGAGGAGCGCGCCGGGCGCGATGTGTTCGATCCTTTCCTGCGCGGCTGGTTCGACGGCCACGCCTTCCAGAGCGTGACGACCGAGCAGTTCGTGGCTTACCTGCGCACGAACCTGTTATCGAAGTATCCGCAGGTGATGAGCGGCGCCGAACTCGACGAGTGGCTGTACGGCCCCGGCATCCCGGCCAGCGCCAGGTACGCCAGGTCGCAGCGCCTGGTCGCGCTCGATGCGACGACCGCCGCCTGGCGCAAGGGCGAGCTGCCGACCGCAAAACTCGACACCAAAAACTGGACCGCCAACGAGTGGATGAAGTTTTTAAATGACATCGACAACAAGGCCGACGCCGCGCGTTTGAAGGAACTCGACGCCGCCTTTGGCCTCGCCAGGACCCGCAACAACGAAGTCGCCTTCCGCTTCTACCGCGCGGCGGTGCACGCCGGCTACCGCGAAATCCGCCCGCAGGTCCAAATATTCCTGAACAGCGTCGGCCGCAAGAAATTCGTGGTGCCGCTCTACACCGCGCTGCGCGCGAACCCGCAAGACCGCGCCTGGGCCGAAGGCGTCTACAAGGCGGCGCGCGCGCGCTATCACCCCGAGACGCAGGTGGGCGTCGACAAGGCGATGAAGGCAAAATAAACCGTTTGAACCCAGGGGCCGGGAGACGGCCAGACCAGCAAAGGAACCGAAGAGTGCACCACATGAAACGCATTGCAGCCGCGATCCTGATCGCGTTTTCCGCCGCCGGCGCCCACGCGCAAACGGCCGTCGCACCTGCTGCATCGGCGCCTGCCGTCGCGGCAGCCTACGACCTCGAACAGGACGTCAACCGCGTCATGAAAGCCTTCGACGTGCCCGGCATCGCGATTGCCGTCGTCAAGGACGGCAAGGTCGTCGCCGCGCGCGGCTTCGGCGTGCGCAAACTTGGCGAGAAAGCCAGGGTCGACGGCCAGACCCTGTTCGAGATTGCCTCGAATTCAAAGGCGTTCACCGCCGCGGCGCTGGCGATGCTGGTCGACGAGGGCAAGCTGAAGTGGGATGACCCGGTCGTCAAACACCTGCCGGACTTCCAGATGTACGACGCCTACGTGACGCGCGAGATGACGGTGCGCGACCTGCTGACCCACCGCAGCGGCCTGGGACTCGGCGCGGGCGACTTGCTGTGGTGGCCGACGACGACGTTTACCACCGACGAGATCATCGAGCGCCTGCGCTACGTAAAACCGGCGACGAGCTTTCGCAGCGCCTACGCCTACGACAACCTGCTGTACATCGTGGCCGGCAAGATCATCGCCCGGAAGTCCGGTAAATCCTGGGGCGACACGGTACGCGAGCGCATCCTCAAACCGCTCGGCATGAACACGACGACCACCAGCCTGGCCGAGAACGCGGGCAACCCGAACGCGTCGCACGCGCACAGCAAGATCAACGACAAGATCGCCGCCGTCAAATCCATGCCGGTCGATAATGCGGTCGGCGCGGTCGGCATCAACACGAATGCCGACGACATCGCGCGCTGGATGAAGGTGCTGCTCGACGGCGGCCGCGTCGAGGGGATGAAGGACGCGGACGGCAAGGAGCTGCGCCTGTTCTCTGAAGCGCAGTCGCGCGAGATGTGGACCGCGCAGACGCCGATGAAGATCGGCCAGCCGAAGGGCCCGCTGGCGGCGGTGAAACCGAACTTCTTCGCCTACGGCCTGGGCTTCCAGCTGCGCGACTACAAGGGCCAGCTGGTGGCCATGCACGGCGGCGCGCTGCAAGGCTTCTATTCGCGCGTGCTGCTGGTGCCGGAATCGAAACTCGGCGTCGCCATTTTCACGAATGCCGAAAGCGGCGGCGCACTGAGCGCGCTGCAATACCGCCTGCTCGACCAGTACATGACGGGCAGCGCGCCGACCGACTGGATCAAGCTGATCGCCGACGACGAAGACCGCAAGCACGCGGAAGAACTGGCGCGCCTGAAAAAGACCTCGACCACGCGCGTCGCCGCCTCCAAGCCGGCGCTGGCACTTGGGGCCTACGAAGGCCAGTACACGGATCCGTGGTACGGCGTCATGAACGTCAAGCGTAGTGGGGCGAAGCTGGTCATGTCGTTCTCGCGCACGCCCGACCTGACGGGCGAGATGGAACACTTCCAGCACGACACCTTCATCGTGCGCTGGAAGGAGCGCAACTTCAACGCCGACGCCTATGTGACCTTCGCGCTGGGCCACGAGGGCAGCATCGAGCACGTGAAGATGAAGGCGGTGTCCACCGAGACCGATTTCAGCTACGATTTTCACGATTTGCTGTTTACGCCGGTGATGCCGGCGAAGGCGAAGCCGTAAATAGAAAAGGGGCCGCTAGCAGCCGCCCACCCTGCATCCCTTCGGCCAGATGTTGCGTTGTTCGCGTTACCGAAACGACGCAACGTCACCCAACGCTTACTGCTTCACGAACTTGAGCGTCATCCGGTCGCTCTCGCCGATCGCCACATACTTCTCGCGGTCCTTGTCCTTGTTCGCCAGCACCGGCGGCAGCGTCCATACGCCTTTTTCGTGATCCGCCTTGTCCTTCGGATTGGCGTTCACTTCCGATTTGGCGGCCAGTTTGAAACCCGCGCTCTCGGCGATCTTGATGACATAGGCTTCGTGCACATAGCCGCTCGAGGCCTTCTCGTCCTGCTTCATCGACACCGGCAGACGGTGCTCGACCACGCCCAGCACGCCGCCCGGCTTCAGCACCTTGTGGATTTCCTTGAAGGTCGTCGCCAGCGCCGCCTCGCCGTTGCCGACCCAGTTGTGCAGGTTGCGGAAGGTGAGCACCATGTCGACACTGCCAGCAGGCGCGATCTCGTAGCGGCTTGGCGGCTCGAACACGGCCATGGCGGCCTTGCCGTACAGCGCAGGATTGGCGTCGAGCCTGGCGCGGAAGGCGATGCCGCCTTTCTTGCCCGGTTCGTTCGCCTGGCCGGCGCCGATGTACTTGCCCTTGTCGCGCAGGTAGGGCGCGAGGATCTCGGTGTACCAGCCGCCGCCGGGCACCAGCTCCACCACCGTCATGGTCGGCTTGATGCCGAAGAAGGTGAGTGTTTCGTATGGATGGCGCCAGGTGTCGCGCACGGCATTGGCCGCGCGGTGTTCGCCGGCGATGGCGGCCTTCAGGGCCTCGTCGGCTTGCACGGCGCCGGCGGCGCTCACGGCCAGCAGTGCTGCCAGGATCAGTCGTTTCATGGGGTGGATGTCTCCGTTGTCGGTTGGTCGGATGGATTGGCCCACACGTGACCGGGCCGCCGCGCCGATGATCGAACAAGCAACCCGGCCCGTCAAGCGAATCCGGGTGCCTGTCCCGCAAATGGACTGTCCGCATGCTGTCCGCGCGGACAGGCGGACAGCGCCCGGACAGCACAATGGCACCAGAAAAGTGCCTGGCACAAGCACGGCATGGACACTTTGCCATTGGTATAAAGATTGCCTATTCAAAAGCATAAGTTGCTGCTAATGTTTAACGGTTTGCCATGCGGCCATCCCGCCATGGCATCAGGAACCGGACCTATACATACGCGGCAGCGCCGCCCCGCAGTTTCGACCCGCAGTCGAATTCAGGAGACACAATGGAACGTCGCAGTTTTCTCAACATCAGCACGCTGGCATTTGGCTCGATGCTCATTCCCATCGCGGGACGCGCGATCGCAGCCGAGGAATTGATGAACCCGATGGCCGTCGCGGCCAAGAAAGCGCTGGCCGACACCGCGCTGAACGCCGCCACCAAGGCCGGTGCATCGTATTGCGACGTGCGCATCGGGCGCTACCTGAACCAGTTCGTCACCACCCGTGACCTGAATGTCGAGAACGTCGTCAACACCGAATCGGCCGGCGTCGGCGTGCGCGTCATCTGCAACGGCGCCTACGGCTTTGCCGCTACCTCCGACATGACCCCGGACGGCATCGTCAACGCGGCGCGCCAGGCGGTGGCGATTGCCAAGGCGAATGCCAAGCTGCAGACCGAGCCGGTACGCCTGGCGCCCGTCAAAGGCGTGGGCGACGTGTCGTGGGCCACGCCGTTCAAGAAGGACTGGCGCACGGTCCCGATCAAGGACAAGGCCGACCTCCTGATCGCTGCGAATAAAGCCGGCATGGACAACGGCGCCAACTTCATGCAGTCGATGCTGTTCCAGGTGAACCAGCAAAAATACTTCGCGTCGACCGACGGCTCCTACATCGACCAGGACCTGCACCGCCTCTGGGCGCCGTTCACCGCCACGGCGGTGGACAAGGCGAGCGGCAAATTCCGTTCGCGCCAAGGCCTCGGCTCGCCGGTCGGCATGGGCTACGAATACCTCGACGCGCGTCCCGAGCACAAGATCAAGGCCGCCGGCGGCGTCGCCACGCTGTACACCGACTCCTACGACATGATCGGGGACGCGCGCGCGGCCGGCCGCGACGCCAGGCGCAAGCTCACCGCCAAATCGGTCACCCCGGGCAAATACGACCTGATGCTCTCGCCCGAACACCTGTTCCTGACGATCCACGAATCGGTCGGCCATCCGACGGAACTGGACCGCGTGCTCGGCTACGAAGCCAACTACGCCGGCACCAGCTTCGCAACGCTCGACAAGTGGGAATCGAAGAAATTCAAGTACGGCGCCGAGATCGTCAACCTGTATGCCGACAAGGTCACGAAGAACTCGCTCGGCGCGGTCGGCTACGACGACGAAGGTGTGCGCACCAGGCAGTGGGACATCATCAAGGACGGCGTGCTGGTCAACTACCAGGCCACGCGCGACCAGGCCCACATCATCGGCGAGAAGGAATCTCACGGCTGCTCCTACGCTGACTCGTGGAGCAACGTGCAGTTCCAGCGCATGCCGAACGTCTCGCTCGCGGCTGGCAAGAAAAAGATGAGCCCGGACGACATGGTCAAGGGCATCAAGAAGGGCATCTACATCGTCGGCGACGGCTCGTTCTCGATCGACCAGCAGCGCTACAACTTCCAGTTCGGTGGCCAGCTGTTCTACGAAATCAAGGACGGCAAGATCGGCCAGATGCTGGAGGATGTCGCGTACCAGGCCAACACCCAGGAATTCTGGACCGCCTGCGCCGGCATCTGCGACGAGAGCGACTGGCGCATGGGCGGATCCTTCTTCGACGGCAAAGGACAGCCGCCGCAGATCAGCATCGTCTCGCACGGCTCATCGACCGCGCGCTTCAACGGCATCAACGTGATCAACACCGCCCGCAAGATCTAAGGAATTCCCATGACCATCCTGACCCAGGACCAAACCAAGCGCATCTGCGACCGCGTGCTGTCGCTCTCGAAGGCCGACGAATGCATCGTCGGCATCGCCGGTGAACGCAACGGCAACATCCGCTTCGCGCGCAATGCCGTCTCCACCGCCGGCCTGACCGACGACACCACCTTGACCGTGCGGGTCGCCTTCGGCAAACGCCAGGGCACCGCCACCATCAACGAGTTCGACGACAAATCGCTGGAAAAGGCCGTGCGCCGCGCCGAGGACCTGGCGCGCCTGGCCCCGGAAAACCCCGAGTTCATGCCCGCCGTCGCCAAGCAGCAATACAAGGCGTCGAATACGTTTGTCCAGAAGACCGCCGACATCGATCCCGAGATCCGCGCCCAGGCCGCCGCCTACGCCATCGAGGCCTGCCGCAAGAAGGGGCTGGTCAGCGCCGGCTTCCTGACTGACACCACGTCCTTCCAGACGGTCGCCAACTCGAACGGCGTGTTCGGCCACCAGGCCCTGACCTCGCTCGATTTTACCTGCACCATCCGCACCGAAGACGGCCGCGGTTCGGGTTGGGTGCGCCGCTCGGCGCGCGACCTGGCACGTTTCGACCCGCGCGAAGCGGCCGACGTCGCCATCGAAAAGGCGCTGCGCTCGGTCGACGCCAAAGCACTCGAACCGGGCCGCTACACCGTGATCCTGGAACCGGCCGCCACCAGCGACCTGATGAACTTCATGATGAACGGCTTCGATGCGCGCCGCTCGGACGAGGGCCGCAGCTTCCTCTCCAAGCAGGGTGGCTTGAACCGGGTCGGCGACAAGCTCTTCGACAGCCAGGTCAACATCTGGTCCGACCCCTGGGACCCGCTGGTGCCGGTCCTTCCGTGGGACGCCACCATGCTGCCGCGCGAGCGCCAGCAGTGGATCAAGGATGGCCGCGTGGCCGACCTCGAATATTCGCAGTTCTGGGCCAAGCAAAAGAACAAGCGTGCCCAGGGCAGCCCGGGCAACTTCATCATGGCCGGCACCGACAAGACCACCGAGGCACTGATCGCCAGTACCAAGAAAGGCGTGCTGGTCACGCGTACCTGGTACATCCGCATGGTCGACCCGCAATCGGTGGCGCTGACGGGCCTGACGCGCGACGGCACTTTCTATGTCGAGAACGGCAAGATCAAGCACCCGATCAAAAACTTCCGCTTCAACGAAAGCCCGGTCTCGATGCTCAACAACATCGAGGAAATCGGCAAGTCGGTGGTGCTGGGTGGCGATGAAGGCCCGAACCCGATGGTGGTACCGGCGATGAAGGTGCGCGATTTTAATTTCACGTCCCTCTCGGACGCGGTGTAAGTAGGGTGGGCACGCCGTGCCTACGCGAACGCGTGCGTCACGGCGATGCCGAAACGATATGCCGATGGATGGACCGTGGCGGCGCATCAGATCGCAATCCACGGAAACGGCAACACAATGCATGTATCCGCGTGGGCACGGGTGCCCACCCTACGGGACACCGCGGATAACGGAGACATAATGGAACGACGTACCTTCTTGAAAATCGGCGCCGGCACGGCGGGCGCCATGGTCATCCCGGTCTACGGCAACGCGATCGCGGCCGAAGACCTGCTCAGCCCCATGGCTGTGGCTTTCAAAAAGTCGCTGGCCGACGCCGCCCTGAACGCGGCCACCAAGGCCGGCGCGTCCTACTGCGACGTGCGCATCGGCCGCTACCTGAACCAGTTCATCACGACGCGCGACCTGAATGTCGAGAACATCACGAATACGGAATCGACCGGCGTCGGCATCCGTGTGATCGCCGGCGGCGCCTACGGTTTCGCCGCGACCAACACCATGAACCCGGACGCCGTGGCGGCTTGCGCCCGCCAGGCCGTGGCGATTGCCAAGGCCAATGCCCGCCTGCAGACCGAGCCGGTGCAGCTGGCGCCGGTGACAGGCGTGGGCGCGGTAAGCTGGGCCACGCCGATCAAGAAGGACTGGCGCGCGGTTCCGGTCAAGGACAAGGCCGAAATGCTGATCGCCGCAAATAAAGCGGGTCTCGAGGCGGGCGCCAGCTTCATGACGGCGAACCTCTTCCAGATCAACCAGCAAAAATATTTCGCCTCGACCGACGGCTCCTACATCGACCAGGACATCCACCGCCTTTGGGCGCCGATCAATGCCACCGCCGTCGACAAGGCCACCGGTAAATTCCGCTCGCGCGCCGGCCTCGGCTCGCCGGTCAGCATGGGCTACGAATACTTCGACGTGCGCGCCCAGGATAAAGTGCGCGCTGCCGGCGGCGTCACCACGCTGTATACGAAATCGTACGACGTGATCGAAGACGCACGCCTGGCCGGCAAGCAGGCACGCGAAAAGCTGTCCGCCAAATCGGTCGAGCCGGGCAAGTACGACCTGGTGCTGGCGCCGGAACACCTGTTCCTGACGATCCACGAAGCCGTCGGCCACCCGACGGAACTGGACCGCGTGCTCGGCTACGAGGCCAACTATGCCGGCACCAGTTTCGCCACCCTGGATAAATGGGAATCGAAGAAATTCAAGTTCGGCGCCGAGCGCGTCAACTTCATCGCCGACCGCACCACGCCCGATTCCCTCGGCCTGATCGGTTACGACGACGAAGGCGTGCGTGCCAAGGAGTGGAACATCATCAAGGACGGCGTGCTGGTGAATTACCAGGCCACGCGCGACCAGGCCCACATCATCGGCGAGAAGGAATCGCACGGCTGCTCCTACGCCGACTCGTGGAGCAACGTGCAGTTCCAGCGCATGCCGAACATTTCGCTGGCCGCAGGCAAGGCCCGGCTGACGCCTGACGAGATGGTCAAGGACGTCAAGAAGGGCATCTACATCGTCGGCCGCGGTTCGTACTCGATCGACCAGCAGCGCTACAACTTCCAGTTCGGCGGCACCCTGTTCTACGAAATCAAGAACGGCAAGATCACCAATCCTCTCGAAGACGTCGCGTACCAGTCGAACACCCAGGAATTCTGGAATGCCTGCAGCGCGATCTGCGACGAGCGCGATTGGCGCATGGGCGGTTCCTTCTTCGACGGCAAGGGGCAGCCGAGCCAGGTCAGCGCGGTCTCGCACGGCTCGAGCACGACGCGCTTTAACGGGATCAATGTGATCAACACCGCACGCAAGATCGGTTAAGGAAGAACGATGAAACAGTTGAACCAGGAAGAAGCACAACGCATCTGCGAGCGCGTCATCAAATTTTCCAAGGCCGACGAGTGCAGCGTCTCGATCGAAGGCAAGCGCGAAGGCAACGTGCGTTTTGCGCGCAACAGCATCTCGACCGCGGGCCTGAACGAAGACATGGAGCTCAGCGTGCGCGTCGCCTTCGGCGAGAAGGCCGGCATCGCCCAACTCAACGAGTTCGACGACAAGTCGCTGGAAAAGGCGGTGCGCCGCGCCGAGGAACTGGCGCGCCTGGCGCCCGAGAATCCGGAATTCATGCCGGCCGTCGGCAAGCAGGATTTTAAAACCACGCCGACCTTTGTGCGGGCGACTGCCGCCATCGATCCTGAATACCGGGCCCAGGTCGCGGCCTACAGCATCGAGGCAGCCAGGAAGGCGGGCCTGGTCGCGGCCGGCTTCTTCAACGACGGCAAACGCTTCGAGGCGATCGCCAATTCGAACGGCGTGTTCGGCTTCCAGGAACTGACGGACCTGGCCTATACCTGCACCGTGCGTACCGAAGACGGCCGCGGTTCGGGCTGGGTCACGCGCTCGGCAAGTGACGCAAACCGTTTCGACGCCCGTGAAGCGGTTGGCGTGGCGATCGAAAAGGCACTGCGCTCGGTCGAGGCGAAAGCGCTGGAACCGGGCCGCTACACGGTGATCCTGGAGCCGGCCGCAACCTCCGAAGTGCTGGGCAATATGTTCAGCGCCTTCGATGCGCGCGACGCCGACGAGGGCCGTAGTTTTCTCACCAAGAAGGGCGGCAAGAACCGCCTGGGCGACAAGCTGTTCGACGAGCAGATCAACGTCTGGGCCGACCCGTGGAATCCGGACGTGCCGGTTGCGCCCTGGGATGGCCAGACCATGCAGGCACGCGCGCGTACCGACATCATCAAGAACGGCCGCATCGCTTCGCTCGACTATTCTCGCTACTGGGCGCAGAAGCAGGGCAAGCCGGCCACTGCCGGCCACGGCAACATGATCATGGCGGGCGGGTCCAAGTCGCTGGAAGAGCTGATCGCGGGCACGAAAAAAGGCGTGGTCGTCACCCGCACCTGGTACATCCGCATGGTCGATCCGCAGTCGCTGCTGCTGACGGGCCTGACGCGCGACGGCACCTTCTATGTCGAGAACGGCAAGATCAAGTACCCGATTAAGAACTTCCGCTTCAACGAAAGCCCGGTCTCGATCCTGAACAACGTCGAAGAGTTAGGTAAACCCGTCGTGATCGGTGGCGACGAAGTGCCGTACCAGATGGTGCTGCCGCCGATGAAGGTGCGCGATTTTAATTTCACTTCGCTGTCCGACGCGGTGTAGATGGCCCGTTACGATTTTTACTTCACGCGCCTGCTGTATGAGTCGGGCGACTGGGATGTGGATATCCGCATGCCCAGCAACGTGCTCAATTCGCTCGTCGAGTACACGACCTTGCGCGTGGACCCGGCCGAGCGCATGATCGCGCTGTCCGACCCGAAGGTGCTGGAAGCCCCGTTCTGCTACCTGGCCGGCCACAAGCTGGTGCAGTTCACGCCCGCCGAGCGCAAGAACTTCGAGCGCTATGTGCGTGGCGGCGGCTTCGTGTTCGTCGACGACTGCAACCACGACGTCGACGGCCTGTTCGCCAAATCCTTCGAGGCCGAGATGGCGAAGATTTTCGGCGGCTCGGCGCTGCGGAAAATTCCGAACAACCACCCGGTGTATTCGAGCTTCTTCAAATTCGACGGCCCGCCGAACACCTCGGTGGAACTCAATGGCTGGGGCGACGACCTGGTGCACGAATACCTGAAGGCGATCGAGATAGGCGGGCGCGTGCGCGTGCTGTACTCGAACAAGGATTACGGCTGCGAGTGGGATTACGATTTCAGGAACAAGCGATTCCTCGCGGTCGACAACACCCGTTTTGCCGTAAACATCATTCAATACGCGTTGGGAGCATGAAGTGGCAGAGCAAGATGCAGCGGCATGGAGCGAGTCGGAAGTAGCCGATTTGGTGGCGAAAGTAGCAGCACTGAAAACGAGCATGGCGCGCGTGATCATCGGCCAGGAAGAGGTGGTCGATTTGCTGGTGACCTGCTTGCTGGCCGGCGGCCACGCGCTGGTCGAAGGCGTGCCGGGCCTGGGTAAAACCCTGCTGGTGAAATCGCTGGCGCAGGCGACCGACATGCAGTTCAGGAGGGTGCAGTTCACGCCCGACCTGATGCCCTCCGATATCGTCGGCACCGAGATCCTGGAAGAAGACGCGGCCACGCGCCAGCGTTCGTTCCGCTTCCAGCCCGGTCCCGTGTTCACGCAAGTGCTGCTGGCCGACGAGATCAACCGCGCGCCGCCCAAGACGCAGTCCGCATTGCTGGAAGCGATGCAGGAGCGTTCCGTCACCTTTGCCGGCCACACCCACATGCTGCCGCGTCCCTTCTTCGTGCTGGCCACGCAGAACCCGATCGAGCAGGCCGGGACTTATCCGCTGCCCGAAGCGCAGCTCGACCGCTTCCTGCTGCGCATTGACGTCGTCTACCCGACCGAAGACGAAGAAGTCATGATGGTCTCGAAGACCACGCACGCGGGCCTGGGCGAGGCCGAGCCGGTGATGGATCTAAAAAGCCTGCTGCGCCTGCAGCAGCTGGTGCGCGACATCGCCATTGGCGAACACTTGCTGCGCTACGCCACGCGCCTGGTGCGCGCGACCCGTCCGCAAGAGACGACGATTGCCGCGGTCAAGAAGCACGTCGGCTGGGGTGCGGGTCCCCGTGCCGGGCAGGCGCTGGTGCTGGCGGCCAAGGCGCGCGCCCTGATGGCCGGACGCCTGGCGGTCACGCGCGAGGACATCGCCGCCGTGCTGCTGCCGGTGCTGGCGCACCGCGTGCTGCGTAACTTCGAGGCCGAAGCCGATGGCGTCGCCATGGCCGACATCCTGCAGGCGATCCGCGCCGACGTCCGGGTCGACTGAATTGGCACTGGCTAGTTCGGCGCTGATCGCGCACACGACCGACCTCGAACTCGTCATCCGGCATGTGCTGGCGGGATTGGGGCAGGGCGTGCACGCCGGCCGCGAACGCGGCGCCGGCGTCGAGTTTTCCGAGTACCGGGCCTATGCGCCCGGGGACGAGTGGCGCCGCGTCGACTGGAAGCTGCTGGCGCGCGCCGACCGATACTATGTGCGCGAAGCCGAGCGCGACAGCCATGTCGCGGTCTGGCTGGTGCTCGATGCCAGCGCCTCGATGGCGGAACCGAGCCGCAGCATCAAAGGGCTCGACAAGCTTGGCTATGCGCGCACGCTGCTGGCCTGTATTGCGGCGATCGCGCAGCGCCAGGGCGACGCCTTCGGCCTCGCCCTGCTCGCGAACGGGCGCGTCCAGTTCCTGCCCGCGTCGCGCGGACCGCGCCAGCTGCAGCGCGTGCTGGCAAAGCTCAAGCAGGTACAGGCCGAAGGCGACTTGCCCGATGCCGACGTGCTGCGCACCGGGCTGCGGTTCACCGCTTCTCCTTCGCTCATCTTTGCCGCCAGCGATTTCCTCGACTGGCCTTCGTCCCTGTCGGACGCCTTGGTGCGCCTGCGCCACATGCGCCACGACGTGCGCGCGGTGTGCCTGCAGACCGAGGCCGAGTGCGATGGCAGTTTCGACAGCGGCCCGGCCTACCGCGATCCCGAGCGTGATACCGCCGTGTTCCGCTTCGGCGCCGACCTGCGCGAGGGTTATTTGCGCAACCGCGAGGCGCATTTCTCGCAAGTGAGCGCCGCCCTGCGCGCAAGCGACGTGTTGCACCTGTCCGCCCCCATCGAGCAGGCGCCGGGCGAGGTGCTGCGCCAGTGGCTGCGCCAACGCATGGGCAATGGAGGCCGCCGATGAACAGCCTCTGGTGGCTGGCGCTGCCGACCCTGCTGCTGCCGGTCTGGTGGCACCGAAAGAAACGCGTGCAAGTCAAGGCCGAGCCGCTCGCCAGCGCGCGCTTCCTGCCGCGCGCCGAGCCGAAGCAAATGCGGGTCTGGCGCTGGTCGGACATGCCGTTATTACTTGTGCGCTGCCTGCTGCTGGCATGCGCGATTGCCTGGCTGGCCGATCCGGTAGTCCCGTGGCGTGGCGACACGGTCGTCGTGGCCGAAGGAACCGATGCAGGATGGGCCGCGCGCGAAACGAAGGCGGCCGGGTTCAGCGAGGCGACGCGCCTGCCGCTGCCGGCTGCCGAGGCGCTGGCCTGGATTCGCGCCCACGAACGCGAGTTCACGCTAGATGGGCGCCTGCTGGTGCTGGGCGATATCCCGATGCCCGCAAGTGTGCCGGCATTCCGCCGGCCGGTCGTAGTGCGTACGCTGGCCAGGACGGCGCCGCGTCTTGAGGCCCGCGTTGCCATCGTCAGCGCGCGGCCCCAGGAATGGCGCCGCCTGTTCGGCGCGCTCGACGGGCCGCTGCGCGTTGTCGTCGATTACACGCCGGGACCCAAGACCGAATTGATCGTCTGGGACATGCCCGGCGCGCCGCCGCCGGCGATGCGCGCGCCGCTGTGGTGGACCACCGAGGCCGGCGCCTTTACCGAGCTGGCGCAATCGAAAGCCATCGGCAGCATCCGTTATGCCGACGGCGCGCGCGGCCGGGTCTGGGCGTCGACCGCCTGGCCGCCGACCGATCCCGCCGCCGCGCGTGCGCTGCTGGAAACCTGGCGCAAACTGCACTACGCACCTGTTCCTTACACCGCGCCGCCGCAGGCGTTCACGGCGACCAAGGCTGCCGCGCGCAGCCATGCCGGCAGCGCCTTGCGCGATTTCCTGATGCTGGCGCTGGTCGCCCTGTTTGCGCTCGAGAGGATCATCACCCATGCACGGCGACGCTGATATCGTGCGGCGCCTGTGGCGTGCGGCCCTGGTGCGGCGCCTGCCGCTGTGGGTGCTGGGCACCTTGCCCTGGCTGACCCTGCGCCTCTTGCCCGGTCTGATGGCCTGGGTCGCCTGGTGCATGTGGGATGCGGCGCGCGTGCGCCAGAAAGTCAACCATGGCTGGAGCGGCTGGCTGGATGCGGCCGTGCCGGGCATGGAGGACAGCAGTGCGCTGCTGGTGGAGGCCGACACGCCGTTGGCGCGGATGCAGCGCCAACGCCTGCTGGCGGGGCTGGAGGCCGCACTGGACAAGGCGGCCGTGCGGCGCGCGGTCTACCCGCACGTCAAAACCGGCTTGAGCTGGCTGCTGCCCTGGCTGGCGCTGGCGGCCGTCGTCTGGTTCTTCGGCCAGCAGCCTGCTGCCACGGCGCAGGCTGTCAAGCCGGTTGCCGTGTTGGCCAAGGCGCCGGTCATTCCCCAGTTGACGGTCACGGCTACGCCACCGGGCTACACGGGTGCCGCGCGCACGACCGGGGCGCCGCGCGACATCGGCCTGCCCGAAGGCGGCAGCATTGGGTGGTGCCTGAAGAATCCCGAGGCGGGCGAGACGGTGCTCGAACTGAGCGACGGCCGCACGCTGAAGGTCAACGACAAATGCGCGACGCTGGTTGCCGGCGAATCGCTGTTCTGGCGCTGGCGCGACGCGCGTTATACCGTCAAGGTGACGCCGGATGCGCCGCCCGTGATCGCCATCACGCAACCGGCCCAGATGATCCAGGAACTGAAAATTGGCGCCATCACGGCCCCGATGGCATTGTCCGTACAGGACGACTACCGCGTGCAACGCGCTACCTTGCACCTGACGCTGGCGCGCGGCAGCGGCGAGAGCATCAAGTTCACCGACCGCGAAATGCCGCTGCCGGCGTCGAACAATCCGCGTCTACGCAACTGGGCCAGGACCTGGACCTTGGCGGAACTGGGCATGGAACCGGGCGACGAACTGTACTTTTTCGTGCGCGCAGCCGACAACGCGGCGCGTCCGCACACGGTGCAATCTCCCACCTATACCCTGCGCCTGCCGGCGCCGGAAGTCGAGGACGCCGAGGAAACGGCGGCCATGCCGATGCTGGTCAAGTCCCAGAGCTTGCGCAGCCAGCGCCAGATCATCATCGATACCGAGCAGCTGGTGGCCGACATGCAGGCTACCCGCATGAGCGCGGATGCGGTGCGCGAGCGCAGCGAGAAAATCGCGCTCGACCAGGGCCAGCTGCGCCGCCGCTACGGCCAGTTCCTGGGCGAAGAATCGAACCTGTTCGGCGGCGAGGAGCAGGACGACCACGCCGAGGAGGGCGGCAAGATGGACGTGCTGCACCAGTTCGGCCACGCCCACGACGAGGCGGAAAACGCGACCCTGTACGACGAGGGCACCAAAAAAATCCTGCGCCGCGCCCTGGTCGCCATGTGGGACGCCGAAAAGTCGCTGCGCGCTATTCAACCCAAAACGGCGCTGCCGCCCGAATACAAGGCGCTGGCCGCCATCAAGGAGTTGCAGCAGGCCGACCGCATTTACCTGCACAAGACGGCCTTCGTGCCGCCGCCGATCAAGGAAGAGATTCGTATGACAGGCGACGTGGTCGGCGCGGCCAGCTATGCGCGCGAGCAGGGCGGGGCGATTGAGGCGATTCCGGCATCGCTGCGCGAGCTGGTGGCGACCTTGTCCGGCGAAGGCGCACTGCCGGCCCTGTGGACGCGCACCGCCCACGACTGGGTGCGCGAGCGCCTGAAGGATGACGGCCAACGCCTGGCGGCCCAGCGCGCGATCCAGGATGTGGCGGATGGTTGCCTGCGCTGCCGCCCGGCCTTGCGCGCCTGGCTGCGCGCCGGTATCGGCCAGGCACCGGTATTGCTGCAGGCGCAGCCGGTGACGACCACGCCGTTTACGCGTGCCTGGCGTGAAGGAGCGGGCAAATGATCATTGTGATTGGCCTCATCGGCACAGTGAGCGTGCTGCTCTACCTGTGGCGGCGGCGCTTCTTCGAGGCGGTGCTGGCGCTGGTCGCCACCGCGGCGCTGGCGCTGCTGGCGTCAGATTTGAAGATGCCGGGCGAGTCGGGCGCCACGCTGGCGATCGATGCGCGCAATCCGCCCATGTCTTTGAACGGCGTGCGCAGCCTGAGCCTCAAGGGCGACGGCTTGCGCGCCGCCCAGTGGCATGACTTGCCGGCGCGGCCGCTGGCCTGGACCGTGCCGGAAACTGAGACACTGCGTCTCGAATTCCCGCGCCAGCTGGCGCTGGGCCGCCTGTTAGCGCTCACCGTGCGCCGTGGCGGCGACACGCCGGCGCGCCTGCAACTGCTGGCGGAAAATGGCCAGGTGCTGGCCGAGACACACGGCGCCGGCGCCCTGACAGTGAGCTGGCTGCCGCCGCTGGCCGAAACGCTGGTGCTCAACGCGCGCCTGCTGGGCGAGAAGGACGCCGTGCTGGCAGAAGGCCCGGTTCCGGTCGTCGTCAGCGAGACGCGTCCCTTGTCGGTACGCGGCCGCTTCAGCGCGCCCTCGTTCGACGTACGCGTGCTGAACGATTTACTGAAAGGAAGCCGCGCCCTGGTCGACTGGCAGGTCACGCTCGGCAAGACCGTCACGCGCAGCGAAAGCGCGCGCGAAAAAATCGACAAGCCGGATTTGCTGGTGGTCGATGCCGGCTGGTTCGAGCGTGCCGCTGCACCCGCGCGGGCGGCCCTGCTGGAACAGGTGAGCGCAGGCGCGTCTTTGCTGGTGCTCGGTGCAAACGCCAACGACGCCGGCATCTGGTCGCGCAGCGTGCAGCTGCCGCTGCAAGCCCAGGCCGCCGACAAGCTGACGGGCGGCCCGCTGCCGCTGCCGGTGGCACCATTCACGCCGTCCACGCGCCAGGCCGGCGCCTGGACTGGTGACGACGCCGGCGTCTGGGCGCGCCAGTGGGGCAAGGGCCGCATCGGCTGGCTGGGCGCGGCCGACTGGCACCGCCTGGCGATCACCGAGCCGCGCGCGCTGGCCTTGTGGTGGCAGGGCGTGCTCGACACCCTGCGCGTCGAGCGTCCCGAAGAAATCCAGTGGCTGGCGCAGCGCGAGATGCCGCTGCCCGGCCAGCGCCTGGAGGTGTGCGCCCTCGGCGTGCGCGGCAAGGTGCGCTTCCCGGATCTCGCGCAAACCCTGGATTGGCAGCGCCGCGTCGACCGCGTCGATGCCTCCTGCGTCGCCGTGTATCCGCGCACATCGGGCTGGCTGAGGATGGAGACCCAAGGGACAAAACCGGCCAGCGGGCAGGTGTATGTGCACGCGCCGCAAGACTGGCCGCAATGGCAGGCGGCCGAGCGCCGTGAAGCGACTGCGCGCTATGCGGCGCGCACGCCGGTACCGGCGTCGACCACGCAGCGCACGCTGCCGCAATGGCCGTT
>JANNNC010000180.1:0-5276 GCA_031398335.1 Massilia sp. | reverse complement strand
GGTGCGTTCGATTGCCATGTAAAAACTCCAATAAAAAGAAAGGTTTAAATCGAGAAGAAGGGAACTCAATCAACCTTTGATTTTACCATACCTCGCCCCATATAGCCCATATTGCGGCGGGAAGGCCCAAAGTGGTAGAGTGGCGGCGAAAAACCGCCCTGTCAAACGTGGTGCTTCGCTTACGGGTCGCTTAAGACCGCTGCTCCCCGCGCGGCGCTATGCTATGCTTGACTGGCATTACTATTTATCCAACTGGAGGCATCATGAATCCCATCTTGCAAAAGCAACCCGCTTACGACGTGGCCGTAGGCCAGGTCGCGCGCAACAAAGTCCTGCGCAACACCTTCTGGCTGCTTGCGCTGTCGATGATCCCGACCGTGCTTGGCGCCTTCGTCGGCGTGTCGATGAACGTGGCCCTGCCTGGCGGCTTCATGGGCTTCATCATCTTCCTGGGCCTCGCCTTCGGCTTCATGTACGCCATCGAGAAGACCAAGGAATCGGCGGTCGGCGTGTTCGTGCTGCTCGGCTTCACCTTCTTCATGGGCCTGATGCTGACCCCGCTGCTGCGCCAGACGCTCGGCTACAGCAACGGCGGCAGCCTGATCATGACCGCCTTCGGCGGCACGGCGATCGTCTTCGCCGTCATGGCCAGCATCGCCACCACCACCAAGCGCGATTTCTCGGGCATGGGCAGCTGGCTGATGGCCGGCGCCGTGGTCATCCTGCTGGCGATCGTTGCCAACATCTTCCTGCAGATGCCGGTCCTGACGATCGTGATCTCGGTGCTGATGATCGGCGTGTTCTCGGCCTTCATCCTGTACGACGTCCAGCGCGTCGTCAACGGCGGCGAGACCAACTACATCACCGCGACCCTGGCGATCTACCTGGACGTGTTCAACGTCTTCACCGCCCTGCTGCGCCTGCTGGGCATCGTCGGCGGCGACGACTGATCGGTTGTAGTACCAATGAAAAGCCGACCCGCGGGTCGGCTTTTTTTGCGTCTCGCTTCGATGGACTGCCGAATCAATCGGCGACGCTTGACTGACCACTATCCTGGAGCGAAGTTCATAGGGTGGGCTCTCAAGCCCACCCTATGGTACACCTCCGCCAACGCAGTGAATCAGGCGTCCGGCAACTCGAACACCCCGATCGACTCGACGTGCGAGGTATGCGGGAACATGTTCACCACGCCCGCCTTCTTCATCACATACCCCGCGCGGTGCACCAGCACGCCGGCGTCGCGCGCCAGCGTCGACGGGCTGCACGAGACATAGACGATCCGCTTCGGCAGGAACTCCGCCTTGCCGGACTCCCGCAGCTCGGCCAGCGCCTCGGCCAGCGCGATGGCGCCGTCGCGCGGCGGGTCGATCAGCATGCGGTCGAAACGGCCGAGGGCGACGAGGTCGGCCGCGGTGGCCTCGAACAGGTTACGCGTATAAAAGGTCGTCTTGTCCGACAGTCCGTTCGCTTTCGCGTTTTCCAGCGCCCGCGCACTCAGGATGGCGCTGCCTTCGATGCCGACGACTTCACGTGCCTGGGTTGCCAGCGGCAGCGTGAAGTTGCCCAGGCCGCAGAACAGGTCGGCCACGCGGTCGTTCGGCTGCACGGCGAGCAGGCCGAGCGCCTTGTGCACCAGGGCGCGGTTGATCTGGTGGTTCACCTGCGTGAAATCGGTCGGCTTGAACGGCATCCTGACGCCAAACTCGGGCAGGGTGTAGTACAGCTCTTTGCCGAGAGGATAGAACGGATACACCGACTCCGGGCCTTTCGGCTGCAGCCACCACTGGATGCCCCACTCGTCGGCGAAGGCTTTCACCAGTTCCTCGTCCTTGTTGGTCAGCGGCGCCATGTTGCGCATCACCAGCACCGTGCTTTCCTCGCCGACGGCCACTTCGATCTGCGGCACCTGGCTGTAGAGCGACATCGCGCCGATCAGTTTGCGCAGCGGCACCAGCATGCCGCCCAGGTGCGGCGGCAGGATGTGGCAGAAGCTGATGTCGGCGACAAACGCCGAACCGCGCTCGTGGAAACCCACCAGTACGGTCTCCTTCTTGGCCACCCAGCGCACCGAGAGGCGCGCGCGGAAACGGTAGCCCCAGGTCGGCCCGAACATCGGGCGCATGATGTTTTCCGCTTTCACCTTACTGAGGTGCCAGAGGTTGTCTTCCAGCGTGCGCCCCTTCATCGCCACCTGGGCGGCCGGCTCGAGGTGCTGCATCGAGCAGCCGCCGCAGACCCCGAAGTGCTGACAGCGCGGCTCGACGCGCATCGCGGAAGCGCGCTGCAGCGTGACCATGCGCCCGGCTTCCCAGTTCTTCTTCTTGCGCTTGACCTCATAGCTGACGCGCTCACCGGGCAGCGCGTCTTCGACGAAGACGACCTTGCCCTGGCTGCCGTCCTCGTTCTCGAGGTGGCCGACGCCGCGCGCATCCCCGTCGAGCGACTTAATTTCGATAAAAGTTTCTTGCATAGGATATGGGCGGGGCACATGCCCACGCAGAAATCGTGAATGTAGGGTGGGCACTTCCCCCCGTGCCCACGCGCAAGCGTGAACCGTGGTAAGCCGGTCCGAAGTGAACCGATAGCCGTAAATTCGGCCAGCAGCGGCAAAGTACGCCGCCTGCTCAGCTCACAAGACCGGCGGCATCATAACAAGGAATCGCGCACGACGCCACGGGCCGCCATCGCCCGCTTCAGCTTGACAAGGGCTTCCTGCTGGATCTGGCGCACACGCTCGCGCGTCACCCCCATTTCCTCGGCCAGGGTCTCGAGCGTGGCCGGATCGTCGTTGTCGAGGCCGAAGCGGCGCATCACGACCACGCGCTGCTTTTCCGGCAGTCGCGTCAGCCAGTCGCGCACCAACTCGGTCATCTCGTGCTGCTCGGCACGCGCATCCGGGCCGTCCTCGGCTTCGCCCGGCAGCATGTCCATCAGGCTCGAACCGGGATCGTTGTCGAGCGGCGCGTCGAGCGAGGCGGCGTGCTCGGACAGGGCCAGGATGTCCTGCACCTCTTCCGGCGGGCGCCCGACCAGGCTGGCGATGTCCTCGATGCTGGCGTCCTTGCCGTCGTGGTGCTGGGCTTCCAGGTGGTATTTGGCGCGCAGCACGCCATTGAGTTCACGCACCATGTGCACCGGCAGGCGCACCGTGCGCGCCTGGTTCATGATGGCGCGTTCGATACTCTGGCGAATCCACCAGGTGGCGTAGGTGGAGAAACGGAAGCCGCACTCGGGCTCGAACTTGTCGATCGCCCGCATCAGGCCGATGTTGCCCTCCTCGATCAGGTCGAGCAGGACGACGCCGCGGTTGATGTAGTGCTTGGCGATCGAGACAACGAGCCGCAGGTTGTGCTCGATCATTTTTTGGCGCGAGGCGAAATCGCCCGCCTTGGCCAGGGTCGCGTAATGCGATTCCTGCTGGGCCGACAAGAGCGGCCGGGTGCCGATCTGGTTCAGGTAATGCTGGGTGGTGTCGGTCGAGAGTTCGGCGGCGAGCACTTTCTTGAGCTCGTCGACGCTGTCGACCTCGGCAACGGCGCCAGGGACCAGGGCTTCAGCCTCGGCACAATCGCGGTCGGCGCCGAACGTCGCCTCGCCCGGCGCGCCTTCGCCCTCCAGTTCGTCAGGCAGTTCGTCCGAAACGTCTCGATCCTGGGAATGCGGCGGCAGCGTCATTGGCCCTCTCTAACGGCTGGGCAAGAACCTCGACGGATCGACCGGTTTGCCCTGCTGGCGAATCTCGAAATGCAGCTTCACCGTCTCGGCGTCGGAATCGCCCATTTCGGCGATTACCTGGCCCTTGGCCACGTTATCGCCTTCTTTGACGACGATCGCGCGGTTGTGGGCATAAGCCGAGAGCAAGCTGTTGCTGTGTTTGACGATGACGAGGTTACCATAACCTCGGATACCGCTACCAGCGTACATTACTTTGCCGGCGCCCGCCGCCATGACTTGCTGTCCCGCGCGCCCGGCGATATCGATGCCCTTGCTCTTGCCTTCATCGAAGGTGGCGATGATGCGCCCGTCCGACGGCCACATCCAGCTCAGCTTCTCGTCGTCGGTGGCGGTGACGGTAGTGCCGATGCGCGAGCCGTTCGCCACCACGGCGGCGGCCGCGGCAGGCGAGGTGGCAGCGGCGGCGGCAACGGTTTCGGCACGTTCGCCGGCCTTGTCGCTGCGCTCGGCCGTGTCGTCATAGGCCTTCTTGTCGGCACGCGGGGTGGTCTTGCGCGGCACCGCTGGACGGCTGTCCGGCGGCATCGGCACCGGCTGGGTCACGACCGCCGTGCTGGTACTGCGTTCGTTGGAGACCACGCGCAGCACCTGGCCGACCTTGATGTCGTCCGGGTCCGCCAGGTTGTTCCAGGAAACCAGGTCGCGATAACTCTGGCCGTGGTCGAAGGCGATGCGCAGCAGCGTGTCGCCACGGCGCACGGTATAGGTGCCTTTTGCGTCCTGGCGCGATTCTTCGGAGCGTGCCGGCGCCGGACGCGCCTTGGCGGCCGAGGAACCAACGGGACGCTCGACGATCGGCACCTGGCGGGAGGAAGTAGTACAGCCGGCAAACAGGCCGAGCGTGAGGGTCAGCAGGACTAAACGGGGTGTTTGTTTCATTCTCATCTAATATTTGTGTACTTTGCAGCTCAAGCGGTGCCCGGCCGGAGTGGCACGAAATGGCAGGCTTCCAGGGTTTCGCTGGTCCACTCCGACTTGCCGGTGCAGGTGATCCGCTGCAAGTGTTGAACCTGGCCGCCGACGGGGGCCACCAGGCGCGCGCCGATGGCGAGCTGTTCAAGCAGGGCGCGCGGTACTTCCATCCCCGCTGCGGCGAGGATGATACCGTCGAATGGCGCAACCTGTGCGAGCCCGAGCATACCATCTCCGTAATGCAAACGCAGGTTGGAAAGGCGCAGGGAGCGCAGATTGGCCTTCGCCAGCTCGTGCAAGGGCTTGATGCGTTCGATCGAATACACGTCTTGCGCGACCTTCGCCAGCACCGCGGCCTGGTAGCCGCAGCCGGTGCCGATTTCGAGGACGCGGTTCATTATTTTCCCCTCGGGCATACCTTCGCGCATCGCTTCAATCATGCGCGCCACGATGTAAGGCTGGGAAATCGTCTGGTGGTGGCCGATCGGCAGCGAGGCGTCGATATACGCCTGGCTCGACAGCGCCGGTTCAATAAAGAGGTGGCGCGGCACGGCTTCCAGGGCCGCCAGCACCAGCCTGTCGCGCACACCCTGCCCTGCAACGCGCGCCACCATGGCGCGCCGGATCGC
>JANNNC010000075.1:0-29909 GCA_031398335.1 Massilia sp. | reverse complement strand
GGCCCGGATCGACGCATTGCGCAAGCTTGATCTGCTCGATACGCCGCCGACCGAAGCATTCGACCGGATTGCGCGGATGGCCGCCCAGCTGTTCAAGCTGCCGATCGCGGCGGTGTCGCTGACCGACACCAACCGCCAGTGGTTCAAGTCGCGGGTCGGCGTCGAGGCGGACCGGATGCCACGTCACGATGCTCCCTGTGCCGAAGTAACAGGCACCAACGAGATGGTGGTCATCCCGGACCTGCGCGAAAGCGAGACCTACCGCGACAGCACGCTGGCCGGTACCGGTGCGCGCTTTTATGCCGGTGCGCCCTTGATGACGCGCGATGGCTACTGCCTGGGGTCGATGTGCGTGGTCGGCACCGAGCCGCGCACCATCACAGATACCGAACGCACCTGCCTGGCTGACCTGGCCTCGATGGTCATGGCGCAGATCGAACTGCAGCATGCGATTGGCCGCATCGACCCGATTAGCGGCATCCCGAACCGCAACCAGTTCGCCGACGACCTGACGGACCTGAGGATCGAGCGCGCAGGCGGCGAGACGCGCCTGGCGGCACTGGTTAACCTGGCCACGCCCGAGCAGATCAGCAGCGCAGTGCGTGCGCTGGGCGCCGGTTTTGTCGAGGACATCGTGCGCGAGGGGGCGCGCATGCTGCGCGCCGCGCTCGGCCCGGGGCGCAAGCTGTACCACGTAGGCCTGACCCAGTTCGCCTTCCTGGCCGAGCCGGGTGTGGACCCGGCGCGCTTTTGCGACTGGCTCGGGGCCTGGGTCGCGCTGCGCGCCGACACCACCAGCGCCCGTTTCGTCACCACCGCCACCGTCGGCGTCGCCCCGTTCGCGACCGGCCAGGACGATCCGTTGGACCTGCTGCGCGACATGTACAGCGCCGCGCACGACGCCATCGAAGGCGCGCACCGGGTACGCGTGTTCTCGGCCGAGCAGAATGCCGTTTTCATGCGGCGCTTCCGCGTGGTCAACGAGTTCGGCGCCGCGCTCGACGACGACAGCCAGCTGCGCCTGGTATTCCAGCCGAAGATCGAACTGGCGACCGGCCGCTGCGTTGGCGCCGAGGCGCTCCTGCGCTGGCACCACCCGGTGCTGGGCGAGATCTCGCCGGGCGAATTCATCCCCGTGATCGAACAGACTTCGCTGGCGCGCACCACCACGCGCTGGGTGCTGGAACGCGCGCTGCGCCAGCTGGCCGTCTGGCAGCAGGCCGGCCTGGTGACCCAGGTCGCGGTGAATGTCTCGGCCGTGAACCTGCTCGAGCCGGACTTTTGCGCCCACGTGCTGGGCCGCCTGCGTGCCCACGGCCTGGCGCCGGGCGCGCTGGCCATCGAAATCACCGAAAGCGCGCTGATGACGAATCGCGGGCTGGCCGCGTCCACGCTCGAGGCCCTGGCCGCGGGCGGGGTGCAGCTGGCGATCGACGATTTCGGCACCGGCTACAGCAGCCTGGCTTACCTGCAGAGTGTGCCGGCGAAGGTGGTCAAGATCGACCAGAGTTTCGTGCTCGGCCTCGATACGGACATGCGCAAGCGTTCCCTGGTGGCGACCATGATCAAGCTCTCGCACGACCTGGGCCAGCTGGTCGTGGCTGAGGGCGTGGAAACGGCGCCGGTAGCGCTTTTCCTGGCCAGCGCAGGCTGCGACCAGGTGCAGGGCTACCTGTACGCGCGCCCGATGGCGCCGCCACAATTCGAGGAATGGATCTGCGCCGAATGGACGCTGGCGCGGCCGCGCACGGCGCGCCAGGACGCGCAGCCGGCTTTTGCCTGAAAGACGGCGCCCTGCACGATGTCTGTCCTGGTTAGCCGCGGCATAACGTAGGGTGGGCACCCTACGTTACTTCGGCGTTCCGGGAAGATGGTGGCAAACCAGTGTCGTGCGCGCCGCTTAGCGCAGAACCGCGCTGGCGCCGTCGATGATGCCGCCGCCGAGGCAGATGTCGCCGTCGTACAGCACGGCCGACTGGCCCGGCGTGACCGCCCATTGCGGCTCGGTGAAATCGAGCGCAAACCGGTCGAGGCCCTCCGCCGCAACGGTGCAGGCCATGTCTTGCTGGCGGTAGCGCGTCTTGGCCGACAGCAGGCCGGGCGCCGGCGCTTCGCCCGCGACCCAGCTGGCCTGGCCCGCGTCCAGGCGGTTTGATAACAGCCACGGATGGTCGTGGCCCTGCACGATGTACAGCGTGTTGGTGGCGATGTCCTTGCGCGCGACGAACCACGGCTCGCTCGTGCCGTCGGTATTCCGGTGGGTTTTCAGGCCGCCGATGCCGATGCCCTTGCGTTGACCGAGCGTGTAGAAGGACAGGCCGATGTGTTCGCCCACGGTTTGCCCGTTGTCGAGCTTCATCGGGCCCGGCTTGTGCGACAGGTAGCGGTTCAAAAAGTCCCTGAACGGACGCTCGCCGATAAAACAGATGCCGGTCGAATCCTTCTTGGCCGCGTTCGGCAGTTTCAATTTTTCCGCAATTTTCCGCACGTCGGTCTTGGGGATTTCTCCCAGCGGAAACAGCGATTTCGAGAGCTGCGCCTGGTTCAGGCGGTGCAGGAAATAGCTTTGATCCTTGGTGTGGTCGAACGCTTTCAGCAGCTCGAATTTGCCGGCCGTATTTTCGCGCACGCGCGCGTAGTGGCCAGTGGCGATCAGGTCGGCGCCGAGTTTCATCGCGTGGTCGAGGAAGGCCTTGAACTTGATCTCGGCGTTGCACAGGACGTCCGGGTTCGGCGTGCGGCCGGCCTGGTATTCGCGCAGGAAGTCGGCGAACACGCGGTCCTTGTACTCGGCGGCGAAGTTCACCGCCTCGATGTCGACGCCGACCACGTCGGCCACGCTGGCCGCGTCGAGCCAGTCCTGGCGCGTCGAGCAGTATTCGGAATCGTCGTCGTCTTCCCAGTTCTTCATGAACAGGCCGATGACCTCGTAGCCTTGTTCCTTCAGCATCCAGGCCGCGACCGAGGAGTCGACCCCGCCCGACATCCCGATCACGACTTTTTTCTTGCTCATGTTACGTCCGGTTCGTTGCGTTCATTGCCAGCTCGGCGTCTTCGAAGACCGACGGGTGGGTATAGAGGAAGCCCAGGTCGCTGCGCCGGCCGGCCAGGTAATCGTCCACGCATTGCAGGACGATCGGGCTGCGGTGGCGCTCGCTGGAGGCGGCGATCTCGTCGCGCGTCATCCACAGGGTGCGCAGGATGCCGTCGTCGAGCGGCTGGTCGAATTGCTTGCCGGCGGTGCCGCAGAAGGTGAAGCGCAAATAAGTGATGTCGGCATTTCGCGAGCGCGAGTAATAGCGCGACATGTACATGCCCACCAGGCCGGACGGGATGAATTCGTGCGCCGTTTCTTCCATCGCTTCGCGCACCACCGCCTGCTCCAGCGACTCGCTTTCGTCGAGGTGGCCGGCCGGCTGGTTCAGCTTGATGCCTTCGCTCGTCTCTTCCTCGATCAGGAGGAAACGGCCATCCCGCTCGATGATGGCGGCAACAGTGACTGACGGTCTGAAGATATGGGTCATGCGCGTCCTCGACAAATGAGCCGATATTCTACAGTGGCGCGCAAAGGGTTGCTGGCAAGTACCTGTGCAGTGCAACAAAAAAGCGTCAATCGCATCGATTTGATACAGAAAACGGCACCTGTGTGGCCTGGGTGTATCGGATTGACCCGGAAAGCATCGGGCTGGCAGAGCTATGTCGGAGGAATGACAGAAGAGCCACGTTTACGTGGTAGATTGTGAACACAACAACATGAAGGAGGAATGCATGAGAATCGGCATTCCGGCCGAAACACGGCCGGGCGAGACCCGCGTAGCGGCAACTCCGGAAACAGTGAAAAAACTGGCAAGTAAACACCAGGTCGTCGTGCAGTCCGGCGCCGGTGTCCATGCCGCCGTTCCCGATGAAGCGTATGTTGCCGCCGGCGCCACGGTCGGCAGCGCCGATGACGCCTTTGGCGCCGACATGGTCCTGAAAGTGCGCGCCCCGAACGACGGCGAGCGCGCCCGCATGCGCCCCGGCACGATCGTGGTCGGCATGCTCAATCCTTTCGATAACGACAACACCGCCGCCATGGCGGCCAGCCGCCTGACCGCGTTTGCGCTGGAAGCGGCGCCGCGCATCTCGCGCGCGCAGTCGATGGACGTGCTGTCCTCGCAGGCCAATATCGCCGGCTACAAGGCCGTGATGCTCGCCGCGAACACCTATCAACGCTTCATGCCGATGCTGATGACGGCCGCCGGCACCGTGAAAGCGGCGCGCGTGCTGATCATGGGCGTCGGCGTGGCCGGCTTGCAGGCGATCGCCACCGCGAAACGCCTGGGCGCCGTGATCGAAGCGTCCGACGTGCGCCCGCCCGTAAAAGAGCAGGTGGAGTCGCTCGGCGCCAAGTTCATCGACGTGCCCTTCATTACCGACGAAGAACGCGAAATCGCGGTAGGCGCAGGCGGCTACGCGCGCTCGATGCCGGCCGACTGGATGCGGCGCCAGGGGGAACTGGTGCACGAACGGGCCAAGCTGGCCGACATCATCATCACCACCGCCCTGATCCCGGGACGCGCGGCGCCGACCCTGATCCGCGAGGAAACGGTGATGGCCATGAAGCCGGGCTCGGTGATCGTCGACATGGCGATCGAGCAGGGCGGCAACTGCCCGCTCACGGAGCTGGGCAAGACGGTCATCAAGCACGGCGTCTACATCATCGGCGAGCCGAACCTGGCGGCGCTGGTCGCGGCCGACGCCTCGGCCCTGTACGCGCGCAACGTGCTCGACTTTTTAAAACTCGTGATCGACCAGGACGACAAGTTCATCATCGACCGCGAGGACGAGATCGTGCGCGCGACGCTGCTCTGCCATGACGGCGAAACGTTACGCAAATAAAGGGGACGCCATGGAAATCAGCCATACCATCATCAACCTGATCATCTTCGTGCTGGCGATCTACGTCGGCTACCACGTCGTCTGGACCGTCACCCCGGCCCTGCATACGCCGCTGATGGCGGTCACCAATGCCATCTCGGCGATCATCATCGTCGGCGCCATGCTCGCTGCCGGCCTGACCGAAGGGGTGCTCGGCCAGACCATGGGGACAGTCGCCGTCGCCCTGGCCGCCGTGAACGTGTTCGGCGGCTTCCTTGTCACCCAGCGCATGCTCGAGATGTTCAAGAAGAAGGAACCGAAACGGTCCGCCGATGCGGCGTCCGCCAAAGCGGCGTCGTCCAAGGAGGCTGCATGAACTTCATCAGCATGAATATGGTCACGCTGCTGTATCTGGTGGCTTCGGTCTGCTTCATCCAGGCGTTAAAAGGGCTGTCGTCGCCGTCGTCTGCGCGCCTGGGCAATACCTTCGGCATGGCCGGCATGGCGATCGCGGTGGCGACCACAATCGCCCTGATTTTCAAGATGCAGGCCGAGTTCGCCGACGCCGCCCGCAGTGGGGCAGGCGGGGGTATGGGCTTTCCGCTGGTGCTGCTCGGCGTGGTGGTCGGCGGCGCAATCGGGACGGTCGCGGCGAAGAAGGTCGAGATGACCAAGATGCCGGAACTGGTCGCGGCCATGCACTCGCTGATTGGTCTGGCGGCCGTGTGCATCGCGGTGGCGGCCGTGTCCGAACCCTGGGCATTCAATATTGCCGCACGCGGCGGCGCGCTGCCCTTCGGGAACCGGCTGGAACTGTTCATCGGCACTTTCGTCGGCGCCGTGACCTTCTCGGGTTCGGTGATCGCCTTCGGCAAACTCTCGGGCAAATACAAATTCCGCCTGTTCCAGGGCGCGCCGGTACGCTTCGCCGGCCAGCACATCCTGAACCTCTTCATCGCGATCGCCATCATCGCGCTGGGACTGGTGTTCTGCTTCTCGGACGCGGTGGAGCCGGCCTGGACGCCGTTTGTCATCATGACGGCATTGTCGTTCGTGCTGGGGGTGTTGATCATCATCCCGATCGGCGGCGCCGACATGCCGGTGGTGGTGTCGATGCTCAATTCCTACTCGGGCTGGGCGGCCGCCGGCATCGGCTTCTCGCTGAATAACTCGATGCTGATCATCGCCGGCTCGCTCGTCGGGTCAAGCGGCGCCATCCTCTCGTACATCATGTGCAAGGCGATGAACCGCTCGTTCTTCAACGTGATCCTGGGCGGTTTCGGCGGCGAAGCGGTGGCCGCCACGAGCGGCACGCAAGAGCAGCGTCCGGTCAAATCAGGCTCGGCCGAAGACGCCGCTTTTATTTTGCAGAATGCGGAATCGGTCATCATCGTGCCGGGCTATGGCCTGGCCGTGGCGCGCGCCCAGCACTCCGTCAAGGAGCTGGTGGATAAACTGACCGAACGCGGCGTGCACGTGCGCTACGCGATCCACCCGGTGGCCGGGCGCATGCCGGGCCACATGAATGTGCTGCTGGCCGAAGCCGAGGTGCCCTACGACCAGGTCGCGGAGATGGAAGACATCAACGGCGAATTCGGCCAGACCGACGTCGTGCTGGTGCTGGGGGCGAACGACGTGGTGAACCCGGCCGCGAAAGATCCGAAGTCGGCGATCGCCGGCATGCCGATCCTCGAGGCGTACAAGGCGAAAAGCATCATCGTCAACAAGCGCTCGATGGCGTCCGGCTATGCGGGCCTGGACAACGACCTGTTTTATATGCCGAACACGATGATGGTGTTTGGCGACGCCAAGAAGGTGATCGAGTCGATGGTGAAGGCGGTGGAGTAGGCGAATGGTGCGCGCCACTGTGGGTGGCGTAACGTACGGGGTCATTGACGCCAATGGCGTCAATGACGGGTTCACCGGGCACTTGTGCCCACGCGGACGTTCGCACCATGTTGGCCCATGGACGCGGTGACGGCCCCTGATCAACCCGGCGCGTTATCGCGGATCATGTGGACGCGTGTCCGATGTTCGAAGGTTGCGGTGTAAATTGTGCCCACGCTACTTTGGCAGCAGTGACGATCCGCCGCGCCGGCCGTACATCATCAGCTCTCCCAGCAGCATACGCGCCGGCTTGACCGCATCCAGCGCCGCCAATCCGAGCCCGAGCACCGATTGCAGCGGCCCGCTGCCGACAAAGGCGCGTGCCATGGCGTCGGTCATCGCAATCGTCAGCTGCCGGTCCTGTGACCGCTCGTCCAGAAAGCGGCCGATGGCTTCCGGCCCGGCGCAACGCGCCAGCAGGCGCGCCAGCACGGCGGCGTCGCGCAGGCCGAGATTCAAGCCTTGTCCCGCCACCGGATGCAGTGTCTGCGCCGCGTTGCCGATGGCGACCGTGCGCGCCGTCGCCTGCGGTTCGGCGTTCAGCCCGAGCGGATAGGCGAAGCGTGCCGACACTTTAACGAAACGTCCCAGGCGGCCCCCGAAGGCCTCGCCCAGTTCACGTAAAAAACGTGCTTCGTCCATCGCCTGCAGCGCCCCGGCGCGCTGCGGCTGCATGCACCAGACCAGCGCATACTGAAAACCGTCGGCGCCGTCCTGCGGCAGCAGTGCCAGCGGACCCTCGTCCGTAAAACGTTCGAAGGCACGGTGTGGAATCGGTGCACTGGCCGAGACGCGCGCAATCACCGCGCTCTGGCCATAGTCGCGCGTTTGCCCCTTGGTTTCCTGCTGGCCGAATACGCCGCCCTCGGCGCCGACCGCAACCTGCGCCGTGATCGTGCGGCCGTCGTCGAGCGAGAGCGCCACGTGCTCGGCCGTTTCGTCGAGCGCCGCCACGCGCGCCGGGCGGATCACCTGCACGCCGGCGCGTTCGACTGCGCGCGCCAGGGCGTCGACCACGTCGCCATAGCGCGTGACGTAACCCAGGGCCTCCAACTGGTGTTCGGCGCGGTCGAGCAGGCTGCGCCCGAATTGCCCGCTGCGCGAGACGTGGATGGTGTGGATCGGCGTGCACGGGAGCGGCCAGGCGCCCACTTCCTCGAGCAGCTGGCGGCTGCCCCAGGCCAGCGCGATCGAGCGCGGGTCCGAGATCGACTGGCCCAGTGCGCGGGCATCGATCAGGGCGATGCGCGATCCTTCCACGCCGCGCCGCGTCAGCAGGGCGGCCAGGGCCAGGCCCACCGGGCCGGCGCCGCAGATCGCCACGTCGACCGTGTCCTTGTTCTCTTCCATCATCGCTCCGCCATCAGGGTTTCAATGTCCTGCACCGTCTTCGGCGCCGCGCCGGACAGCACGCGCGCGCCTGAGTCTCCGACGATCACGTCGTCTTCGATGCGGATGCCGATGTTCCAGAAGCGCTCCGGCACGCCCGGCCCCGGGCGCACGTAGATGCCCGGTTCGACCGTCAGGGCCATGCCGGACATCAGCGCGCGCGAAGGCTTTCCTTCAACGCCAAGGTCGCGGTAGCTGCCGGTGTCGTGCACGTCCAACCCGAGCCAGTGGCCGGTGCCGTGCATGTAGAAGGGCATATAGGCGCGCTCGGCCAGCACGTTGGCGACGCTGCCGTATTTCGCCCGCTCGAGCAGCCCGAGGTCGAGCATGCCGTCGGCCAGCACCGCCAGGGCCGCCGCATGCACGTCGCTGTAGGGCCGGCCCGGAACGATGGCGCGCAGTGCTGCTTCCTGCGCACGCAGCACCAGTTCGTACAGGGTTTTCTGCGCCTCCGAAAAACGGCCATTGACCGGGAAGGTGCGCGTGATGTCGGAGGCGTAGCTGTCGAATTCGCAGCCGGCGTCGATCAGGACCAGGCCGCCGTCTGCTAGTCGTGCATTGTTGGCGCTGTAGTGCAGCACGCAGGCGTTCGCGCCGCTGGCCACGATCGGCGCATAGGCCGGGAACTGGGCGCCGCTCTTGCGAAAGGCGTAGAGCAGCTCTGCCTCTAGTTCGTACTCGAACATGGCGGGCCGCGCGGCCTGCATCGCGCGCACGTGGCCGGCGCCGGCAATGCTTGCCGCGCGCAGCATCAAATCCTGCTCGGTCTCGTCTTTCAATAGGCGCATCTCGTCCACCAGCGCCAGCAGGTGCTGGGTGCGGCTCGGTGCCGTGATGCCGCTGCGCGCCTGGGCACGTACCGCGTTCAGCCACCCGGTCACCTGGGCGTCGAGCGCGGGACTGCGGGCGAGGGCGTAATACAGGACCGGGACGTCGGCCAGCAGGCGCGCCATCTGCGCATCGAGCTCGCCAATTGAAAAGGCTTCGTCGAAGCCGAAGGTGTCAAGCGCGGCGGCAGGGCCATAGCGAAAACCGTCCCAGATCTCGCGCTCGACGTTTTTTTCGCGGCAGAACAGGATCGAGCGTGAGGGCGTGTCGCCCTGGGCGGCAACGAGCACCAGCACGCTTTCCGGTTCCATGAAACCGGTGAGATAGTAAAAATGGCTGTCGTGGCGGAAGGGGTAGTCGCTATCTCCGTTGCGCGCCACTTCGGGCGCCGTTGCCAGCACCGCCACCGCGCCCGGTTCCATGCTCCCGGCCAGGCGTGCGCGGCGCGCGGCAAACGGGTTCACGCGCCGGCCTTCTTCGCCAGGGGCGCGTTGAGTTCCTCGAGCTGGGCGACGGTGCCGACATTGACCCAGGGGCCGTTGTAGATCTCGCCGCCGACGCGCCCCTGCGCGATGAACTTGCGCATCAGGGCGCCGAACTTGACGAATTCACCGGGCTGGATACCGTCGAACATCTCGGGGCGGTAGACGCCGATGTTCCCGAAGTTCCATTTTGGTTCGCCCTCGTTCGACAGCGTGTACAGGTCGAGGCCGAAGTCGCCTTGCGGGTTGTGCCACGGGTTCGGCGTCAGGTACAGCCAGGCGATGTCGCGCTGCCCGGGCGCGAGCGGCTGGCCGATCGCGTCCTTCTCGGGCAGCGCGTCGAACACCTGCGAAAAATCGAAGTAGGGCGCGTAGATGTCGCCCGACAGCGCAACGAACGGTTCGTCGCCCAGCAGGTGCAGGGCGTTGGCGATGCCGCCCGCCGTTTCCAGCGGGGTCGGCTCGTGCGAATAAACGATGCGCGCGCCGAACTGGCTGCCGTCGCCCAGCGCTTCCTCGAGCATGTGGCCGAGGTGCGAGTGGTTGATGACGATGTCCTTGATCCCGGCGCGCACCAGGTTCAGGATGTGCCAGGCGATGAGCGGACGGCCGCGCACTTTAAGAAGGGGTTTCGGGCAGGCGTCGGTCAGCGGACGCATGCGTTCGCCGCGGCCGGCGGCCAGGATCATGGCTTTCATGGGCTTCTCTGGGAAATGAACTGAGTGCGCTCAGAAGGTGTAGCCGACCTGCGGCGCCTTGTCCTCGAACGCGTCGAGCAGGCGGATCAGGGGCTTGAGTTCGGTGTAGCGGTTGGCGGTCTTGCGCACGTAATCCATCACGGTCGGCAGGTCGCCCATGTAGATCGATTTGCCGTCGCGGTAGTTCAGGCGGCAGAAGATGCCCAGGATTTTCAGGTGGCGCTGCAGGGCCATGAATTCGAAATCGCGGTAGAAGGCGTCGATGTCCGGATTGACCGGCAGCCCGACCTGCTTGGCGCTTTGCCAGTAGCGCACCACCCAGTCGAGCACGATTTCTTCGTCCCACTGCAGGTAGGCGTCGCGCAGGAGCGACCCCAGGTCGTAGGTGACGGGGCCGTAGACCGCATCCTGGAAGTCGAGCACGCCCGGGTTGCCCTGGTCGAGGAACATCAGGTTGCGCGAATGGAAATCGCGGTGCATGAACACCTGCTGCTGGGCCAGCACGTTGGCCGTGATGGCCTCGAATACTTTATCCAACTGGGCCTGCTGGGCCTCGGTCATGGTCACGCCGAGGTGGCGCCCGACGAACCATTCCGGGAACAGGTTCATCTCGCGCAGCACAAAGGCGCGGTCGAATTCGGGCAGCACGCCGGGCTGGCTATGCAGCTGGAACTTGATCAGGGCGTCGACCGCATCCGAGTACATGAAGGCGGCGTTGTCGGCATCCAGGCGCGCCAGGTAGGTGGTCGTGCCGAGATCCGACAGCAGCAGGAAGCCGCGCTCGACGTCGCGCGCGACGATCGCCGGCACCGTGACGCCCGCCTCATGCAGCAGGCCGGCGACGTGGATAAATGCCGGCACGTTTTCGCGCTCGGGCGGCGCATCCATCGCAATCAGGGTGTCGCCGAGTTTGCCGCGTAGCGCCGGCGCCACATCGAGGCGGAAATAGCGGCGGAAGCTCGCATCGGACGAGGCTGGACGGCGCGAACCGGCATCCACCAGGTCAAGCGAGCTCAGCCATTCGGTGAGGAGCGCGAGGCGCGCGTCCTGCTCGGCGGAAGTGGGGGAGTTTTGATACAGAGAAGACATGAAGCGTCCAGGTAAAACCGGTTGAGGAAGGCAATTCCCATATAATAAGGGATTCAGTGCGACACGTAGTCGCTAAATTGCCGCCAAGCGGCACGTACTTCCAAGCAGTTCATACCGACAAAATGCGCTAAGTCCTTGATTTTTACAGGATGTTAGCGTGGGCTGTATAGGTTCGTCCAACGAAACCGATACTTCTCTGCCTTCAAATACCAACCAAACAATTTTAGATCAGCAAAGAACACGCGCAGGTTAATCCTGTTTCGTGAGCTTTATTGCATCGAAAAATAGCTTTTCGTAAGGGCGGTGTTGCGCGTAGACAACGTACGGGAAGAAATTTTCTCGTGATTTGAAAATGGCTAGCTCGTCAGGGCTATGAAGATGAACTGCTTGGCTGAGCGCAAGCTCTCAGATGTCTTGTCGTACCCGTAATTTTAGGTGCTACGACCGGACGCACGACCGCCCGTCACCTACTTGGACATGCTTCGCTGGCAACGGCGAGGTATGAAGCTCCGATGACAATGTACCCCTGCCTATGCAGTGCTGACACCGCGCGAGTGGATCAGTAGAAAATCCCAGCAGAAGGGATCGAGGGGCTAGGTGAGTGCTGCAAGGGTAACGGAAGTGAACCGTCGTTTGAACCCCCGTAAATATTGACAGGCCAAAGCTGCTGACAGGCCTTAACCAAAAGGTAACGTGGTCGGATATTCCCGTTGAATCTGGGGATACGTCGTCAAACAAGACCACCGGGGGATAGGCGGACCCTAACCAGCTAAACGCAATGCAGCTTGATTGCGTTGGCATCTGAGGGAACGTGGTAAGCCTGATTCCTCGCCTATGGCCAGACATCATCGGTCATGCGGCAGGAGACTCGTGAGAGGATCTGACGAGGGAGCAGGTATAGGAGGATGGAAAAAGCGAAGGCCTCACTGTAATGGAGGGGATAGGGATTCAGAATTTGTCCTACCGCGAAAGCGGGCAGACTTCCATCTGGTGGAATAGTCGTTACACGACTGCATAGACAACAAGAGCTCCGAGGGGATGAAACTTGCCCCTCGGGGGTAAGTTGCGTCTTCGAAGGCTCATAACCGACGAGGTACAGCAATGATAGAGACCAAGCAAAACGGTTCTGCGTCCTCGCACTTTCCCACCGAATGGAGCGCCATCAACTGGCGTCAAGTTCAGAAGAATGTGAGAGTCATGCAGCATCGCATAGCGAAGGCGACGATGGAACGCGACTGGCGCAGGGTGAAGTCTCTGCAAAGGTGGCTAACCCGCTCGTTTTGCGCCAAAGCACTGGCCGTAAGACGAGTGACTGAAAACAAAGGCAAACGTACGCCCGGGGTAGATCGGCAGCTATGGGATACCCCGCTACTGAAACATGCAGCAATTGCTAGCCTCGAAAAGCGGCGGTATCGGCCTTTGCCTCTCAAGAGGGTCAATATCCCCAAGCCGAATGGAAAGATGCGCCCTCTGGGCATCCCGACCATGAAGGACAGGGCCATGCAGGCACTCCACCAGCTGGCACTTGACCCGGTTTTGGAGACAGTAAGCGACCCGAACTCCTACGGATTTCGGAACAGTCGCTCAACTGCCGACGCAATGCAGCAGTTATTCATTCGGCTATCTCGACAGGGTTCAGCCACATGGGTACTTGACGCAGATATCGAGGGGTTCTTCGACAACATCAACCACGACTGGATGACCGATAACGTCCTAATGGACAAGACGATCTTAAGGAAGTGGCTTAAGTCTGGTGTGGTCGAGGGTAAGCAACTGATGGCGACCAAAGAAGGTACACCGCAGGGCGGCGTTATCAGCCCTGCACTGGCAAACTGGACGCTGAATGGACTGGAAGCTGAACTTGTTGCGCATCTCGATGCAAAGTGGGGGATTGCCAAGGCCAAGAAGCTAAAAGTCGGAGTGATTCGATATGCGGATGATTTCGTCATAACCGGGGTCTCGCAAGAGATTCTGCAAGACGAAATTCAGCCGTGGGTTGAGGCGTTCCTCGCGCAGAGGGGCCTTAGGTTAGCTAAAACCAAGACCAAAATCGTGCACATCGACGAAGGGTTTGACTTCCTTGGGTGGAATTTTCGAAAGTATGCACGGCATGGTTCGAAGAAACTGCTGGTTAAGCCAAGTAAGAAGAACGTGAAAGCGTTCTATGAAAAGCTTAGGAACATCATCAGTGACAACCTCACGGTGACCCATGAGGAACTGATCCGCATGCTAAACCCGGTGTTAGGGGGATGGGCGCGGTATCACACCTCAGCCGTGGCAAAGCAAACGTTCTCGCGCATAGACTCGCTGCTGTACTGGCGGCTGTGGCGATGGGCAAAACGCAGGCACCCGATGAAGAGCGCATCCTTCGTCCGCGAGAAGTACTGGCGGGTGGAGGGTAAGCGATCCTGGGTGTTCGCATGTGACGTAGAAACGGAGGAAGGTAAGAAGAGCACGAAGACGTTGTACTCACTTGCGAGTACGCCAATCGTACGGCACACAAAAATCATCGGGGAGTTCAACCCCTATGACCCAGCTTGGGAGAAGTACGGAGAGACCCTGCGGCAGGGACGCATGAAGAGCAAGATGCGTTACCTCAAGGAGTGGACCCGCCTGTATGTCGACCAAGGTGGCAAGTGTGCGGTGTGTGGATTCGAGATGGATATAGACACAGGCTGGCATGACCACCATATAGAGTACCGTATGGCTGGCGGCTCAGATAGTCTGACAAATCGAGTATTATTGCACCCTGATTGCCATGCTCAAGTGCATAGCCAAAAGTTGCAAGTAGTCAAGCCGGTTCCTAGATAGTAGGAACTTTTATTTTGCTCGAGCCGTGTGCGGTGAAAGTCGCACGCACGGTTCCAAGGGGAGGGGGTCTCAGTAATGGGGCCTCCTTACCCTCCATCCAAAAAATCGCCCTTTATGGTGCAGCCACAGATTCCATGAGCTGGTTTACGGCCCTACCATTCCCGCGGCGGCGGGCAGTTGCCTTGTCCGCCCTCGTCACCGTGGCCTCGGGGCCGTTGTATGCGCAAGTTGCGCCGCCGACTCCCCATGCCGACGAACAAGACCTTCCCGTTACCGTGCGCGCCGAGGAGATCGGCGGTCGTCCCGACCGCGAGATCAATCTCGCGCGCAATGTCGAAATCACGCGCGGCCAGTCGAAACTGACCGCCGACACCGCCTGCTACCGGCTGGTGGAAGACGAGGTCACGGCCGAAGGCAACGTCAACATGTGGCGTTTCGGCGACCGCTATCAAGGGGACGCGCTGCAGCTGAACATGTCGACCGGCCGCGGCTGGGTGCTCAATCCGCAGTACAAGCTGCAGATGAACAATGCGCAAGGCCGCGCCGACCGCATCGACTTCCTCGGCGAGAACGAAGCGCTGGTCCAGGACGGCACCTACAGCACCTGCGAAGGACCGAATCCCGACTGGTACCTGAAGGCGAGCACGCTGCGCCTGGATGCCGGGCGCGACGTCGGCACCGCCGGCAAGACCATCATCTATTTCAAGGATGTGCCGATTTTGGGCACGCCGGCCATGTCGTTCTCGCTCACGGGCGCGCGCCGCTCGGGCTGGCTGCCGGCCACCGTCGGCTTCGGTTCGAAAGGCAAGTCCGAGCTGATGGTGCCGTATTACTTCAACATCGCGCCGAACCGCGACCTGACGGTGTTCCCGCGCCTGATGTTCGACCGCGGCCTGCAGCTGGGCGCCACCGCCCGCTACATCGGCGAAGCGGCGCGCGGCCCCTACGGCGGCGAGACCCACGTCGAAGCCTTGCTCGACGACCGCATCACCAAGACCGACCGCTGGCGCGTCGACTCGTTCCACAACCAGACGATAGCGCCGGGCTGGACCTACGGCTGGAACCTGCACGGCGCCTCCGACAACGAATACACGAGCGACTTCGCGCCCACGGTGGCCACCAGCGCCGAACGCCAGCTGGTGCGCGAGGTGTTTACCGCTTATTCCCGCCCGTACTGGAGCCTGACCGCGCGTGCGCAGAATATCCAGGTGCTGCAGGAGCCGGCGGCGGTGGCCAATCCGGCGCTGGCGATTCCCCGTCCGTACGACCGTCTGCCGCAAATTAATTTCCATACCGGCCGCTACGACGTCAAGGGCTTCGACTGGGCGGTCGACGCCGAGGCGGCGCGCTTCCAGCACCCGACCTTCGTCAGCGGCGACCGCTTGCTGGCCGTGTCCCAGGTCAGCTATCCATGGGTGCGTCCGGGTTACTACGTCACCCCCAAGCTGATGCTGCATGCGACCAAGTACAACCTGGAAAGCAATCTCAGCGGCCGTCCGGACAGCCTGTCGCGCACGCTGCCGACGCTGTCGATCGACAGCGGCATGGTGTTCGAACGCGAGACCAAGCTGTTCGGCGCGGCCACGACTCAGACCCTCGAGCCGCGCCTGTTCTATGTGAAGACCCCCTACAAGAACCAGGATGATTTCCCGCTCTTTGATACGGCCGAGACCGGCTTTAGCTATGCCCAGCTATTCAGCGAAAACCGCTACGTCGGCGGCGACCGCGTTTCCGACGCGAACCAGCTGACGGCGGCGCTGGTGTCGCGCTATATCGAGCCCGACGGCGCCGAGCGGCTGCGCATGGCCATCGCCCAGCGTTTTTATTTCAGCGAGCCGCGCGTCGGCCGCGTGCTGACCGGCCGGGAGACCGGCCGCTCCGACCTGCTGCTGGCGGCATCGGGCCGCATCATCAATAACTGGAACTTCGACAGCAGCGTACAATACGATGCGACGAACAAAAGCGTGTATGCCCAGAACCATGGCGTGCGCTGGGCGCCGGCCCCGTTGAAAGTGCTCAATGCCGAGTACCGGTATGTCCGCGACAGCTTCCGCAATGCCGATGTATCCGGACAGTGGCCGTTGGCGGCGCGCTGGTACGGGGTCGGACGCGTGAGCTATTCGCTGCGCGACCACAAGGTGCTCGAGAGCCTCGTCGGGCTCGAATATAAGGCCGATTGCTGGATCTTCCGCATGGGCGCGCAGCGCTTCGTGACGGCGGCGCAAACGACCTCGACGTCGACCTTCTTCCAACTCGAGCTCAGTGGCCTGTCGCGCCTTGGGCTGGGCAACCCGCTGGAATCGTTTTACAAAAGTATTCCCGGCTATACGCGGCTGAACAGTAATGTCGGCCGTCCATGACCGGACCACGGATGATTTTGACCTGAATGAGTGCTTCCAAGACTATGCGTACTACCCGTTTGCATCACCTTAAGCTCGCAGCGGCGCTGCTGTGCGCGTTCACGGCCAACGCCGCCCTTGCCCAAGCGGCAAAGACCCCGGCAAGCGCAGGCGGTGCCCCCGGCACGGCCGCAGCGCAGCCTTCATCTGCAGCGGCGCAAACCGCTGCCCCCGGCAGCGGTTTTCTGCCGCCGGCGTCGAGCAGCGCCAACGTCATCGATTCGATCCGGGTCATCGTCAACGACGAAGTCATCACCAGGAACGAGGTGCGCAACCGCGTCGCCCAGATCGTGCAGCGCCTGCGTTCCCAGAACGCCCAGTTGCCGTCGCAGGCCGACCTCGAGCGCCAGGTGATCGAATCGATGATCGTCGAGCGCGCCCAGGTGCAGATGGCCAGGGAGATGGGCGTGCGCGTCAGCGACCGCGAGCTCGACGCCGCCATCGGCCGCATCGCCGAAGCCCAGAAGATGTCGGTCCAGGACATGCGCAACCAGATGGAAAAGGAAGGCCTGACCTTCGCCCAGTTCCGCGACGAGATCCGCAACGAAATCATGCTGCAGCGCCTGCGCGAGCACGAAGTCGACAGCAAGATCCAGATTTCCGACGCCGAAGTCGACACCTACCTGGCCGCCGAAAAAGCCGCCGCGTCCGAGAAGGTCGACATGGACATCGCCCAGATCCTGGTCGGCATCCCGGTCAACGCCACGCCCGAGCAGATCGCCGCGCGCCGCGCGCGTGCCGACGAAGTCATGCGCCAGCTGCGTACCGGCGCCGACTTCGCCAAGATCGCCGCCACCTATTCCGATGCGCCCGACGCCCTCAAGGGCGGCGCCATCGGCTGGCGCGACCCGGACCGCCTGCCGCCGCTGATCGCCGACCAGCTGCGCAAACTGAGCCCGGGCCAGGTCACCCCTGTCATCAAGAGCAATACCGGTTTCCACATCGTCAAGATGCTCGACAAGCGTGCCCAGGCACAGGCGCCGGTGCAGGCCGTGGTCCAGCAGACCCGCGCGCGCCACATCCTGATCAAGGCCACGCCGACGATGCCGGCCGCGCAAGTGAAGGCCAAGCTGGCCGAGTTGCGTACCCGCATCCAGGGCAAGCGCGCCACCTTCGAGGAGCTGGCGCGCCAGAACGGCCAGGACACGACCGCCGCCAAGGGCGGCGACCTGGGCTGGCTGGCGCCGGAAGACCTCGAGGCGATGCCGCCGGAGTTCGTCAGCGCCATGGCCGCACTCAAGCCGGGCGAGGTGTCCGACGTCATCGAGACCCCGTTCGGCTTCCACCTGGTCGAAGTCCTCGAGCGCAAGAGCGAAGACCAGACCAGGGAAAAAGAACGCCTGCGCGCACGCCAGGTGATCCGCGAGCGCAAACTCGGTGACGCCGTCGAAAACTGGGCGCGCGAACTGCGCGACCGCGCTTACGTCGAGTTCCGCGAGGAGGCCTGACGCAGTGGGTAACAGCGTGGCCGCGCCCCAGGCAGTGCGCCCGACGCTGGCGCTCACCGTCGGCGAGCCGGCCGGTATCGGGCCCGAGATTTCGATCCGGGCGGCCTGGGCGCTGCGCGAACAGGCCAACTGCGTGCTGGTCGGCGACGCCGCCTTCCTGGCGCTCACCGCCAGCCTGATCGACCCCGGCATCCGCCTGGCGGCGCTGTCGATCCAGGCGCTGCGAAACGGCGGCCTGCCGCATTTCGGCCGCGAGCGCATCGCCGTCATCGACGTGCCGCTGGCAGCGCACGTCGTGCCGGGCGTGCTCGACAAGGAAAACGGCCGCGCCGTGCTGGCCACGCTCGACCTCGCGCTCGAGGGCGTCAAGGCCGGCTGGTTCGACGCCATCGTCACCGCGCCCCTGCAAAAGAGTACGATCAACGAGGCCGGCGTCGCTTTTTCCGGCCATACCGAATACCTGGCCGAGAAGACGAACACGCCGCAAGTCGTGATGATGCTGGCCGGGCAACCGGCAGGCGATCAATCCTACCTGCGCGTGGCGCTGGCCACCACCCATCTGCCGCTGCGCGCCGTGCCGGACGCAATCACGCAAGCGGGCCTGGCGCAGGTGCTGGACATCCTGCATGCCGACTTGCGCGGCAAATTCGGCATCGCTTCTCCGCGCATCCTGGTCACGGGCCTGAACCCGCATGCCGGGGAAAACGGCTACCTGGGCCGCGAGGAAATCGAGGTCATCGAACCCGCCCTGGCGGCGGCGCAGGCACGCGGCATCGATGCGCGCGGGCCGTATCCGGCCGATACGCTGTTCCAGCCGAAATACCTGGAAGGCGCCGACTGCGTGCTCGCCATGTACCACGACCAGGGCTTGCCGGTGCTGAAACACGCCACCTTTGGGCGCGGCATCAACGTCACGCTTGGCCTGCCCCTGATCCGCACCTCCGTCGACCACGGCACGGCGCTCGACCTGGCGGCGCAAGGCCTGGGCCTGGCCGACTGCGGCAGCATGGAAGAGGCGATCCGCGCCGCCATGGGCATGGTGGTCGCAAGCCGCGCCACACATTCAACGAAAGATTAAATGAAACACGTAGCACGCAAGCGCTTCGGCCAGAACTTCCTGACCGACAAGCAAGTCCTGACCAACATCATCGACGCGATCAATCCGCAGCGCGGCCAGGCGATGGTCGAGATCGGCCCGGGCCTGGCGGCGATGACGGCGCTGCTGCTCAAGCAACTCGACCACATGCACGTGGTCGAACTCGACCGCGACCTGGTGGCGCGCCTCGAAAAAACCTATCCGCGCGAGCAGCTGACCATCCACTCGGGCGACGCGCTGAAATTCGATTACGGGTCGATTCCGGTGCCGGAAGGGCAGAAGCTGCGCATCGTCGGCAACCTGCCGTACAACATCTCGAGCCCGCTGCTGTTCCACCTGGCCGAGTTCGCGCACCGGGTCGAGGACCAGCATTTCATGCTGCAAAAGGAAGTGGTCGAGCGTATGGTGGCCGAGCCCGGCACCAAGGCCTATGGCCGCCTGTCGGTGATGCTGCAATGGCGCTACGACATGTCGCTGATGTTCATCGTGCCGCCGACCGCCTTCGATCCGCCGCCCCAGGTCGAGTCCGCCATCGTGCGCATGATCCCGACCCGCCGCAAGCTCGCCGTCGACGGCGCGACGCTCTCGGCGGTCGTGCAGAAGGCCTTCTCGCAGCGGCGCAAGGTGATCCGCAACTGCGTGGCCGGCATGTTCACGGAGGCGCAATTGCAGGAAGCGGGCATCGACCCGGGCGTGCGGCCGGAGAATGTCAGCCTGGAGCAGTACGTGGCGTTGTCGAATATCCTCAAGCCCGTGTAAGACCCGCGACCGCTGCGCACCCTACGGTACGCATCTGTCGCGAGCTCCCTGTAACTCATCCGTGCCGCAGCGCACAAACCCTTTATATCCCCGCTTTGCGCGCTTCAGGGTGCGCTTTGTGCCGTTCGTCGCAGCCTGCTGGAACGCGCCGCAGGCGATTGCTAAAGTACTCCCATCGAAAGCCGCAACGGCCTACACATTGACCCAAGGGAGCCTGAAATGAACGTCCTCAAACACATGGAATCGCTGTTCCTCGTCGCCGCCCTCATCGTCGGCGTCAGCACCTACGCCAGCGCCGAGAGCTACAAGGCGCAAGTGCGCGCCGATGCAATGGTCTCGATCGGGAGCGAGAAAATGGCAGTGGTAAAAGTTGTCGGCAAGCGCATCGCCCCTGCCACCAAGTTCGGCTGAGCGCGCACGCCATGCGCTGTGCCGGAAAACGCAGGCAAAAAAAAGCCCGCCGTTGCGGGCGGGCTAAATCCAATTCTTTTCTGAGGAGAGTTGGAGGAGACAAGTGCAGTATGCTGCACCACGGCATATACGTCTAATTTTCTTTCAGAATGATCGACATGCGCGCCGTGAATGTCTCGCTCAGCTCGCTCAAGCCGGGGTCTTGGTGCAGGTGACCTTGATCGACGTGACCGGGTCATCGAGCATCGTACCGACGCCGTTGGCGACCGTACAAGTCTGGCCGGCAGGCTGAACCAGGACCGTGACGCCGTAGGTCTGCTGATAGGTGACCGGTGCCAAGAAGGTGAAGGTCGTCGGATACGCCCCGGTCGTTGCATCCTTGCTCGCGCTAAAAGTGCCGCCGGTGCTGCCGTTGGTCAGGATCAGGCCGTCGGCCGCCAGGCCGGCGATCGTGCCGCCGATGGTATGGCTGGCCAGCTGGCAGACGAACACGGCATTGATGACCGACAGGCGTCCAGCCGTCTCGCTCGTGACGTTGCCTGGCGCGGGCGACGGGCCGCACACCTGGTGCGGCGGCTGCTGGTAAATCGGGGCGCCGGCCGCGTCGGTGCCGGTCTGCTTCAGGCTAATGTTAAAGGCTTCGCCGTATTCCAGCTGCTTGGGGAAGGCATAGCTCTGCGATGCCAGGAGGTTGCCGCTGCTATCGCGTTGCGGCTGGATGGCCACTTCCATGCCGTTCGTGACCAGCACCAGGGGGCCGTACTGCAGGCCGGTCACGGTTCCGCCAATCGTATGGTTCGAGGTGCCGCCGCCGCAGGCGCTCAGGCCGGCAGCCAGGGTCAGCGCGCACAGCGCGAGGATCGATTTCTTCAAAATACTCTCCACAGGATGATTAGGGCGTGGTGCAGTTGACGTCGACGATCTTGCCGTCGATGGTCATGGTGCCGGCAGGATTCGGCACGGTACAGGTCTGGCCGGACGGCGAGGCCAGCACGGCCAGGCCGTACACCGCGCCCTCAGGAATCGGCGCCATCTCGACGCTCGTTTCCTCGGGCTTGACGAGCTTGCGGTCTGAACCATTGATGAGTTCCAGGCCGGCGCCATGCGCGCCGTTGATCCGGGCGGTGAGTTTGTAGCTCTTCAGGGTGCAGATGATGCGCACGCTCGAAATATTGAAAATCGCCTTGCCGCTGCCGGTGCCCTCGAGCACCCTGCAGCCGCTTGCCGGATTCGCGGGGTCCGACGGCTGCGTATTGTCGGGCGCCGCCACGACCTTCACGTTGTAGCCGGCATCGGTTTCGACCAGTTCCGGGAACGTGAAGCTGCCCTGGTTGGCGCCGATTTCAAGGCGCGGGCCATCGTTATTCGTCACGACCAGGCCGGCCTTGGTATTGCCGGACACGGCGCCGCCGACAAAGACGTCACCGTCGCCGCCGCCGCAGGCGGACAGGCTCAGCGCGCACGCCAGCGCAATGCCGGCACGCAGGGGGGAACGAATCATAATTTCTCCAAAAAAGGGGAGGGGCAAGGCGCGCAAACCCGAGGCGCCCCACCGCATGGTAGAAGTTTGCCCATCATTTTAGAGCATTTGACAAGCCCCGGGCTCATTAGGCTTTGTATCACGCTGTAACCGGGCACGGAACGGGCGTTCGCGCAGCCGCGCGCGTTTGCATTTCACCGTTGGCCTCGCTATGCTGGGTGCATCCCACCGACCGCCGCCGATGAAGCCTTCCTACCGCCGCCCCTGGCCCAAAGCCATCCTGTTCGACCTCGACGACACCCTGTGGCCGATCGCACCGGTCATCGTCCAGGCCGAGCAGACGCTGTTTGCGTGGCTTGCCAACAACGTACCGCGCGTGGCGCAGCGGTTTACCATCGACAGCCTGCGCCATGCCAGGCTCGAACTGCTGGCGCGGCGTCCCGAATTCCAGCTCGACCTGGGCGCGCTGCGCCGTGCCGGCCTGGTCGCCGCCTTCGAGCAGGCCGGCGAAGACGCGGACAAGGTCGAACTGGCGATGACGGAATTTTTTGCCGCGCGCAATGCCGTGATTCCCTATGACGACGTGCTGCCGGGCCTGCTGCGCCTGAAGGGGCGCGTGCTGGTCGGCTCGGTCACGAACGGCAATGCCGATTTGCAGACCATTGGCCTGGCGCACCATTTCCATGCATCGGTGGCCGCGCCGAGTTTCGGTCGCGCCAAACCCGATGCGTCGATCTTCCACGCCGCCTGCGCGGCGCTCGGCGTGGCGCCCCAGGATACGGTGCATGTCGGCGACGACCTGCTGCTCGACGTGCAGGGCGCCCAGCGCGCCGGGCTGCGCGCGGTCTGGATGAACCGCAGCGCCAGCCGGCGCCACCTCGACGAGGGCGTGCAGCCGGAGGCGATTGTTGCAAACATGGATGGTTTAATCGACTGGCTGAAGCGCGAACACGGTTGAGGCCACAGCGCCTGCTTGAGGGTGCATAATAGACGCGCAACCATTCTGCGCGCCCCCACTCTCCATGCACCTTGAACCCCGAGCCCAAACCCTGCTGAAAGCACTTGTCGAGCGCTACATTGCCGACGGCCAGCCGGTCGGGTCGCGTGCGCTCTCGAAGATTTCCGGCCTCGACCTGTCGCCGGCCACGATCCGCAACATCATGGCCGACCTCGAGGAAATGGGGTATGTCGCCAGTCCGCACACCTCGGCCGGCCGGGTGCCGACGCCGCGCGGCTACCGCCTGTTCGTCGACACGCTGCTGACGGTGCAGCACCTCGACGGCCAGCATGGCGTCGACGCCGGGCGCATGCACTTGCCGGCCCAGCAGCCGCAAAAACTCATTGCCAACGCGGCGCAGATGCTGTCCTCGCTGACGCAGTTCGCCGGCGTCGTGCAAAGCCCGCGCCGCGAATCCGTGTTCCAGCAAATCGAATTTTTGCGCCTGTCCGAAAAGCGCATCCTGCTCGTCATCGTCGACCCGCGCGGCGACGTGCAGAACCGGCTGCTGCTGACCGAGGTCGATTACACGCCTTCGCAGCTGGTGCAGTCGGCCAATTACCTGAACCAGAATTTCGCCGGCCTCACCTTCGACGACGTGCGGCGGCGCTTGACGAACGAGCTGCGCCAGCTGCAGGAAGACATCGGCGGCCTGATGCGCACCGCGGTGGAAGCGGGCAGCGAGGCGATGGCCGAAGGCAAGGAAGAGATGGTCATTTCAGGCGAGCGCAATTTGCTGTCGGTCTCCGACCTGTCGTCGAACATGACGTCGCTGCGCCAGATGTTCGAGATGTTCGAGCAAAAGACCGGTCTGATGCAACTGCTCGACATGTCGAGCAAGGCCGGCGGCGTGCAGATTTTTATCGGCGGCGAATCGAAGCTGGTGCCGATGGACGAGATGAGCGTGGTCACCGCCCCGTACGAGGTCAACGGCAAGATCGTCGGCACGCTCGGCGTCATCGGCCCCACGCGCATGGCCTACGAACGGGTGATTCCGATTGTCGATATCACGGCGAAATTACTGTCGAACGCCTTGAGCAATTCGTAAAAACGGGTCAACTACTTAGCGCTGGCTGAACGCGTGGGCGGCGCAGATGCCGCGCTTGTTCGAGCACCCGGGTCGAGCCGACCGGTGAACCCGTCCTTGAGGCCATTGGCATCAAGGACCCCGTACAAGTTAGCACCACTGCACGATCATCCCAACAAAAAACGGCGCCATCGGCGCCGTTTTTTGTTGCAATCCTAAAGCGATCAACCGCCACCGCCGCGGTGCGGGCAGGCCGGCTTGATGCAATGGCCGTAAATCGCCAGCGCGTGTTCCGCGATCTTAAAACCGCGTTCGGCGGCGATGCTGTTCTGGCGCGACTCGATCTCTTCGTCGAAGAATTCCTCGACGTGGCCGCAGTCGAGGCAGACCAGGTGGTCGTGGTGCGAGCCGGCGTTCAGTTCGTAGATCGCCTTGCCGGTTTCGAAGTGATTGCGGTTCAAGAGGCCGGCCTGTTCGAACTGGGTCAGCACGCGGTAGACGGTTGCCAGGCCCACGTCCATGTTCTCGGCCAACAAGATCTTGTAGACATCTTCCGCCGTCAGATGCCGCACTTCGCTGTTCTGGAAAATTTCAAGGATCTTCAGGCGCGGCAAGGTGGCCTTCAGGCCGCTTGCCTTCAGGTCGGTGGGACTGTTACTCATGTTTGTTACTCGTAGATGGGCGGAGTGCTTTATGATATAGCGTTTTGGAAGCTCCCGCTTAATCGTTTTGAGGTTACTTATGCGTCTCTTTGATGCCGTTGTTCATCGCTCCAGGGCCCGCGTTGCGCTCGCCGCCGGCCTGGCATGCATGCTGACACTGTCCGGCTGCGCCTCCTGGCGCAACCAGACCAAGCCGGCCGCACCGGTGAACACTTCCGCCGCCGCCATGGAAGCCGATGCCGGCCGCTCGGCCTCGCTGGCCAATGCCGGCGCACAGACGACCCAGGGCACGAAGCTGCAGAAATTCCTGTGGATCTTCTCGCCTTACCGTCCGGACATCCAGCAAGGCAATTTCGTCTCGCAGGAAATGCTGACCCAGCTGAAAGTCGGCCAGACCCGCGAACAGGTGCGTTTCCTGTTCGGCACCCCGCTCTTGATGGACATGTTCCACGCCGACCGCTGGGACTTCCCGTTCTACCTGGCGCGCGGCAATGGCGAGCTGACCACGAGCCGCGTCACCATCTTCTTCAAGGATGACGTGGTCGAGCGTTTCGAAGGCGGCAACCTGCCGACCGAGCGCGAGTACATCGCCCGTATCGCGGGGCCGGCAAAGAACGTCGCCAAGGACGCGAAAAAAGCCGAGGCCGCAACGGGCGCGCGTCCGGTCGAACCGACAACAAGCGCCGCGCCGGCCACTTCCACGAACACCCCGTAAGACTGCCATGACGCCATTCAAAATCGCGGTTGCCGGCGCCAGTGGGCGCATGGGCCGCATGCTGATCGAGGCGATCGCCGCCGCTCCCGATACCGTGCTCGCCGGCGCCCTCGACGTCGCCGCTTCGCCTTTCATCGGCCAGGACGCGGGCGCCTTTTCCGGCCAGCTGACCGGCGTCGTGATCGAATCGGACCTGGCGCGCGCGCTGGCCGACGCCGACTGCCTGATCGATTTCACGCGCCCGGGAGGCACGCTGGAACACCTGGCGTTCTGTGCGGCGAATAACGTCAAGATCGTGATCGGCACCACCGGTTTCGATGACGCCGGCAAGGCGGCGATTGCCGCCGCCGCGGAAAGCATCGCGGTGGTGTTCGCGCCGAACATGAGCGTGGGCGTCAACGTGACGCTCAAGCTGCTGGAAATGGCGGCAAAAAGTTTCGCCGAAGGCTACGACATCGAAATCATCGAGGCGCACCACCGCCACAAGGTCGATGCGCCATCCGGCACCGCCCTTAAAATGGGCGAGGTCATCGCCGACTCGCTGGGACGCGACCTGAAGGAATGCGCGGTCTACGGGCGCGAAGGCGTTACCGGCGAGCGCGATCCGTCGACCATCGGCTTTGCCACCGTGCGCGGCGGCGACATTGTCGGCGACCATACGGTCCTGTTTGCCGGCACGGGCGAACGCATCGAGATCACCCACAAATCGAGCAGCCGCGTGACCTATGCGCACGGCGCCCTGCGCGGCGCGCGCTTCATCGCCGACAAGGCGAACGGCCTGTACGACATGCAGGACGTGCTCGCATTGAAAACGGCGTGAAAGGGTAATCCAATGGCAGTGGCAGAACTGAACGGCGCGGCAATCGTCAACGAAGCGACCTTCCTGGCCGAGAGCCGCAATGCTTTCGGCTTTCATACGGCCTCGGGCGACACGATCGACACCTGGGTCGATTGCCTGAGCTACCTGCGCGATGAAGAGAACATGACCAAGTTCCGGCTGCAGCCGAACGAAGTCCTGGAAATCGTCATCACCGACAGCGCCGCCTTGCGCTCCCACCTGCCGGACCTGATCGACGAGATCGTGTTCTGCGTGGGCGGCATCAATGAGCGTTACGAAGACTACGGCGAGAAGCCGGCGCTGGAACTCGTCCTGCGCTGACCGGGTTTTGTTGCAAGCGGCCCGGAACGTTGCCCGTAGGGGTCATTGAGGCCAATGGTCTCAATGACGGATTCACCGGGCTCTCCTCGCCCACGCGGATCATGCGCACCAATAACCGCGCAGCTGCAGCTCCACCAACCGATGCATGCCCGACGTGGTAACGACGATGACCGCCGACGACCTCCTTGCCATCTCCCGCTACGTCATGCCCACCTTGCCGCTGCAGCACCCTCGTCATCGGCAAGGTCTGCGCGATGCGGCGCTACCTGATGACGCTCGCGCGCCACTGGCCGGGGATCGCCGTCTCGGCCTGCGCCATCAATTACTTTGGCCTGCCGGCCGAACGCTGGCACGAGCACGACGAATTCCGTGCGCGCGTGCTGGCCGAATTCCACACGATCCCGCACTACCTGCAGCAAGACTTCCTGCGCGAGCTGGAGGGGCATGCGCCTTGTCCGGTGCTCGGCGCCGGCGCATCGAATAAGGCTGGGGCAGCCTGACCCCAGCTCTTTCGAGATGAACCAGTATAATGTTCTGCTCCACCCCTCCAAATTCGTCCGCAGAACATCATGCAAGATAAATATAGTCCCGCCGAAGTTGAACAGGCCGCGCAGGCGTACTGGAAGTCGATCGATGCGTATAAAGCCGTCGAGCACGATCCACGTTTCCCGAAGGGCAAATACTACGCCTGCTCGATGCTGCCTTACCCGTCCGGCAAGCTGCACATGGGCCATGTGCGCAACTATACGATCAACGACGTGATGTACCGCTACCTGCGGATGAACGGCTATAACGTCCTGATGCCGATGGGCTGGGACGCCTTCGGCATGCCGGCCGAGAATGCGGCGATGGCGAACAACGTGCCGCCGGCCGAATGGACCTATTCGAACATCGCCCACATGCGCGGGCAGATGGAGTCGATGGGCCTCGCCATCGACTGGTCGCGCGAGATGACGGCCTGTAAGCCCGAGTACTACAAGTGGAACCAGTGGATGTTCCTCAAGATGCTCGAGAAGGGCATCATCTACCAAAAGACCGGTACCGTGAACTGGGATCCGGTCGACCAGACCGTGCTGGCCAACGAGCAGGTCGTCGACGGCAAGGGTTGGCGTTCGGGTGCGCAGATCGAGAAGCGCGAAATCCCGATGTACTACGTGCGCATCACCGACTACGCCGACGAGCTGCTCGACTACGTCGACAACAAGCTGCCGGGCTGGCCGGAGCGCGTGCGCACCATGCAGACCAACTGGATCGGCAAATCGGTCGGCGTGCGCTTCGCCTTCCCGCACGTGATCATGGACGACGCGGGTGAACTGATCAACGAAGGCAAACTGTACGTCTTCACCACCCGCGCCGACACCATCATGGGCGTGACCTTCTGCGCCGTGGCCGCCGAACATCCGCTGGCGCAGCACGCCGCAAAAAACAATCCGCAACTTGCCGCCTTCATCGCCGAGTGCAAACTCGGCTCCGTCATCGAAGCCGACATGGCGACGATGGAAAAGAAGGGCATGCCCACCGGCCTGTTCGTCACGCATCCGGTCTCGGGCGAGCAGGTCCCGGTCTGGGTCGGCAACTACGTCCTGATCACCTATGGCGACGGCGCCGTGATGGGCGTGCCGGGCCATGACGAGCGCGATTTCGAAGTCGCCAAAAAATACGATCTGCCGATCAAGCAGGTGGTCGAAGTCGAAGGCCAGCACTATTCGCTGGACGCCTGGCACGAGTCGTACGGCGACAAGGAAAACGGCCGCACCATCAACTCCGGCAAGTACGACGGGCTCGATTACACCTCGGCCGTGAACGCGGTCTCGGGCGACCTCGCCGCCCAGGAGCTGGGCGACAAGAAGGTCACCTTCCGCCTGCGCGACTGGGGCATCTCGCGCCAGCGCTACTGGGGCACGCCGATCCCGATGATCCACTGCGCCGAATGTGGCGTGGTGCCGGTGCCGGAAGCCGACCTGCCGGTCGTGCTGCCCGAGCACCTGGTCCCGGACGGCACCGGCAACCCGCTCAACAAGGACGAAGCTTTCCTGGCCTGCGACTGCCCGAAGTGCGGCAAGCCGGCACGCCGCGAGACCGACACGATGGACACCTTCATCGATTCGTCGTGGTACTACATGCGCTATACCTCGCCCGGCTCGAACGAGGCCATGGTCGACGCGCGCAACGATTACTGGATGCCGATGGACCAGTACATCGGCGGCATCGAACATGCCGTCATGCACCTGCTGTACGCGCGCTTCTGGACGAAAGTCATGCGCGACTTCGGCCTCGTGAAATTCGACGAGCCCTTCGTCAACCTGCTCACCCAGGGCATGGTCCTGAACGAGACCTATTATCGCGACGAGGCGTCGGGTAAAAAAACCTGGTTCAATCCGGCCGACGTCGAACTCGTGTTCGACGACAAGGGCCGTCCGCAGAGCGCGACCCTGAAGGCCGATGGCCAGCCGGTCGACATCGGCGGCACCGAGAAGATGTCGAAGTCGAAGAACAACGGCATCGACCCGCAAGCGCAGATCGAACAGTACGGTGCCGACACCGCGCGCCTGTTCACGATGTTCGCCTCGCCCCCGGAGCAGACGCTGGAATGGTCGGACAGCGGCGTCGAAGGCGCCAGCCGTTTCCTGCGCCGCGTCTGGGCCTACGCTTACGCCCAGCGCGAGCGTATCGCGGCGGCGCTGGCTGGCCAGCAGCAGGGGAATCTGGAAGAAGCCCATAAAACGCTGCGCCGCGAAGTACATAAAATCCTGCAGCAGGCCGATTACGACCTCAAGCGCATCCAGTACAACACGGTGGTGTCGGCCTGCATGAAGATGTTGAATACCCTGGAGTCGGCCAAGCTGTCCGAAGGCGTGGCCGGCGATGCAGTGATCGCCGAAGGCCTGTCGATCTTCCTGCGCATGTTGAATCCGGTTGCGCCGCACATCACGCACGCGCTGTGGCAGGAACTGGGCTTTGCCGGCGTCTACGGCGACATCCTCGACGTGCAGTGGCCGGAAGTCGACCCGCAAGCGCTGGAACAGGCCGAAATCGAGATGATGATCCAGGTGAACGGCAAGCTGCGCGGCTCCGTCAAAGTGTCGAAAGACGCCGACAAGGCGTCGATCGAGGCGGCGGCGCTGGCCTCGGAAGCGGTGCAGAAGTTCATCGAAGGCACGCCGAAGAAGATCATCGTCGTGCCCGGCAAACTCGTCAACATCGTGGTGTAAGGCATGCGCGCTCATTTCCCACTTCTCAAGCGCGCCTGCGTGGCGCTGCTGCTGGCCACCACGGTGGCGGCCTGCGGCTTCCACCTGCGCGGCTCGAACGGCGCCTACACCATGCCGTTCTCCAGCATTTACCTGGCGTTCCCGGATACCTCGCCGCTGGGTAATGAGCTCAAGCGCAACCTGCGCGCCGGCGACCGCGTCGTGATCTCGCCGACCCAGCAAGGGGCGCAGGCGCGCTTCGAAGTCATCTCCGAAGCGCGCAACAAGGCGATCCTGTCGCTGAACAACCTGGGCCGCGTGCGCGAATACCTGCTCAGCTACACGCTGGTGTTCCAGGTGCGCGACGCCAACGGCAACCTGATGCTCGGCCCGACCGAGATCACGCTGCGCCGCAACCTGGCCTTCAGCGAGGAAGCCCTGCTGGCCAAGGAAGGCGAAGAAGCGCTGCTCTACCGCGACATGCAGTCCGACCTGGTGCAGCAGGTGATGCGCCGCCTGGC
>JANNNC010000050.1:0-2652 GCA_031398335.1 Massilia sp. | reverse complement strand
CCTGGGCAAGGGAATCGCGGCCGCTTCTCTCGCTGCGATCCTCGAATCGCGCGGTCTCAAAGTCACCATGCTCAAGCTCGATCCCTACATTAACGTGGATCCGGGCACGATGAGCCCGATGCAGCACGGTGAAGTCTTCGTTACCGACGACGGCGCCGAGACCGACCTCGACCTCGGCCACTACGAGCGCTTCATCAGCACCCGCATGAAAAAGGTGAACAACTTCACCACCGGCCAGATCTACGAATCGGTGATCCGCAAGGAACGCCGCGGCGAGTACCTCGGCAAGACCGTGCAGGTGATCCCGCACATCACCAACGAGATCCAGGATTACATTCGCCGCGGCGCCGAAGGCGTCGACGTGGCGCTGGTCGAAATCGGCGGCACCGTCGGCGACATCGAATCGCTGCCCTTCCTGGAAGCGGCGCGCCAGCTGTCGCTGCGCGCCGGCCGCAAGTCGACCGCCTTCGTTCACCTGACCCTGGTGCCGTACATCGCATCGGCCGGCGAACTGAAAACCAAGCCGACCCAGCACAGTGTGCAGAAACTGCGCGAGATCGGTATTTCGCCGAACGCCTTGCTGTGCCGCGCCGACCGCCCCATCCCGGACGACGAGCGCGCGAAAATTTCGCTGTTCGCCAACGTCGAAGAGCAGGCCGTCATCTCGGTCTGGGACGTCGACACCATTTATAAGGTGCCGCAGGTGCTGCACGACCAGGGCCTGGACGACAACATCCTGGAAGCACTCGGCATCGAAGCGCCGCCGGCCGACCTGTCGATGTGGACGAAGCTGATCCACACGCTGGAAAACCCGAAGCGCGAAGTCACCATCGGCATGGTCGGCAAGTATGTCGACCTGACCGAATCGTACAAGTCGCTGACCGAAGCGCTGCGCCACGCCGGCATCCACACCGAGAGCCGCGTCAACATCGAATACCTCGACTCGGAAGAGATCGAAAATACGGGCTGTGAGCGTTTGGGCAAGTACGACGCCATTCTCGTCCCGGGCGGCTTCGGCAAGCGCGGCGTGGAAGGCAAGATCATGGCCGCGCGCTATGCCCGGGAAAACAAGATCCCTTACCTGGGCATCTGCCTCGGCATGCAGGTCGCGCTGATCGAATACGCGCGCCACATGGCGGACCTGCCGAACGCGAACTCCACCGAATTCGATCTCGATACCGACCAGCCGGTCGTCGCCCTGATCAACGAGTGGCAGAACCACGACGGTAAAGTCGAGCAGCGCGACGCCAACTCGGACCTCGGCGGCACCATGCGCCTGGGCGCCCAGACTTGCGCTGTGAACCCGGGCACGCTGGCCGCCGAGATCTACGGCAGCGTCGTCACCGAGCGTCACCGTCACCGCTACGAAGCCAACAACCACTACCTGCCGAAGGTGGAAGCGGCCGGCCTGGTTGTCGCGGCGCGTACGCCGAACGAAGACCTGTGCGAAATCATGGAGCTCCCGCGCACCGGCCCGAACGCGCACCCGTGGTACATGGGCGTGCAGTTCCACCCTGAATTCAAGTCGACCCCGCGCAGCGGCCATCCGCTGTTCACGTCGTTCATCCAGGCGGCGCTCAGGCACCAGTCGGAAAACACACCAGCGGCTGCCAATGCGCCCGCATTGCAAGGAGACGCAGCATGAAACTTTGCGGCTTTGAAGTCGGCCAGGACCAGCCGATCTTCCTGATCGCCGGCACTTGCGTAATCGAATCGCGCCAGATGGCGCTCGACGTCGCCGGTACCCTCAAAGAGATCACCTCGGCGCTCGGGATCCCGTTCATTTATAAATCGTCGTTCGACAAGGCGAACCGCTCGTCGGGCACTTCCTTCCGTGGCCCTGGCCGCGAGAAGGGCCTGGAGATCCTTGCCGACGTGAAGCGCACGATCGGCGTGCCTGTGCTGACCGACGTCCACACCGAGGAAGAGATTCCGGAAGTGGCGAGCATCGTCGACGTCCTGCAGACCCCGGCCTTCCTCTGCCGCCAGACCGATTTCATCAACGCGTGCGCCCGTTCGGGTCTGCCGGTGAACATCAAGAAGGGCCAGTTCCTGGCCCCGGGCGACATGAAGAACGTGATCGACAAGGCAAGGAATGCTGCGCGCGCGGCCGGCCTGAACGAAGACAACTTCATGGCCTGCGAACGCGGCGCCTCGTTCGGCTACAACAACCTGGTCTCGGACATGCGTTCGCTCGCCATCATGCGCGAATCGAACTGCCCGGTGGTCTTCGACGCGACCCACTCGGTGCAGCTGCCGGGCGGGCAGGGCACGTCCTCGGGCGGCCAGCGCGAACACATCCCGGTGCTCTCGCGCGCCGCGGTGGCAGCGGGCATCGCCGGCCTGTTCATGGAAACCCACCCGGATCCGGCGAACGCCATGTCGGACGGCCCGAACGCGGTGCCGCTGGGGCGCATGAAGGAACTGCTTGCCACCCTGGTCGACATCGACCGCGTGGTGAAACGGGCAGGCTTCCTCGAGAACAGCTTCAAGATCTGACCTGACTATTTAGACGTATTCAGCTTGCGAGTCGAGGCGCCAGACCAGGCGCCGCGACATTAAAGTGGGACGATTTTTTTAACATTAGGTGACAGAACCAAGAGTGCGATGGTTGTTATTATAGGGCGCGAGTTAATTGTAAAGCGCGGCAAT
>JANNNC010000045.1:0-81851 GCA_031398335.1 Massilia sp. | reverse complement strand
CAGAAGATCTTCGGCAGCGCCTGTGGATTCTTCGCCTCGACTTTTTTGCCGAGGTCGAGCCAGTGCTGGAAGTAGTCGCTCATGTTGTAGCCGATGAACGGCAGCATCGCGAACGGATCGCGGCGCACGACGCCCATCTGGCCGGCGGCGGCAGCGGTCGTTTCCGAACCCATGGTCGCGGCCATGTACACGCCTTCGACCCAGTTGTTCGCTTCGGTGACCAGCGGCACGGTGGTCGAGCGGCGCCCGCCAAAGATGAAGGCCGAGATCGGCACACCGGCCGGATCGTCCCAGGCCGGGTCGATCACCGGATTCTGGGTAGCGGCCACGGTGAAGCGTGCGTTCGGATGCGCCGCCTTGGTGCCGGAGGCCGGGGTCCAGTCCTTGCCCTGCCAGTCGATCAGGTGAGCTGGCGCTTCTTTCGTCATGCCTTCCCACCAGACGTCGCCGTCGTCGGTCAGCGCGACGTTGGTAAAGATGACGTTTTCGCGCAAGGACGACATGCAGTTCGAATTGGTCTTGTCGTTGGTGCCCGGCGCCACGCCAAAGTAACCCGCTTCCGGGTTGATCGCATACAGCTGGCCGTCCGGGCCCGGCTTGATCCAGGCGATGTCGTCGCCGATGGTCGTCACTTTCCAGCCGTTGAACGAATTCGGCGGGATCAGCATGGCGAAGTTGGTCTTGCCGCAGGCCGAAGGGAAGGCGGCGGCGACGTATTTCTTGGCGCCTTCAGGCGACTCGACGCCGAGAATGAGCATGTGTTCGGCCAGCCAGCCGGTGCCGCCCTGTTGCGCTTCCTGGTAGCCCATGTTCGAGGCGATGCGCAGCGCGAAGCATTTCTTGCCGAGCAGCGCGTTGCCGCCGTAGCCGGAACCGAAGGACCAGATTTCGCGGGTTTCCGGATAGTGGACGATGTATTTGGTGCTGTTGCATGGCCAGGCCACGTCTTGCCGGCCGGCGGCCAGCGGCGCGCCGACGCTGTGCACGCACGGGACATAATCGCCGTCAGTACCCAGCACCTCGTACACGGCCTTGCCCATGCGCGTCATGATGCGCATATTGACGGCGACATAAGGCGAATCGGACAGTTCGACGCCGATGTGGGCGATCGGCGAACCCAGCGGGCCCATCGAGAACGGCACCACGTACATCGTGCGGCCGGCCATGCAGCCGTCGAACAGGCCGTTCAGGGTCGTGCGCATCTCGGCCGGGTCGGTCCAGTTATTCGTCGGGCCGGCCTGTTCTTTCGTGCTCGAGCAGATATACGTGCGGTCTTCCACGCGCGCCACGTCCGACGGGTCGGACTGGGCCAGGTAGGAATTCGGGCGCAGTGCCGGATTGAGGCGCTTCATCGTGCCGGCTTCGACCATCTGTGCGCACAGGCGGTCGTACTCTTCTTCCGAGCCGTCGCACCAGTAGATGGCGTCGGGCTTGGTCAGGGCGGCGATGTCCGCGACCCAATTGATGAGCTTCTGGTGTTTGATGTGGGCGGGAACGTTCAGGGCGGCGACGCCGCTCATCACGGGCTGGTTCATGGTACCTCCAACAATTAAGAATTCTGGTGGGTCCCGGCACGGCAGGATCGTCGTAGGTGCTTGGGACTGCACGATGGAATCCCTGGCTCCCGGTAGGAGCGGCGGTACGGCGGTCGTGTCGACGGCCTCGATGGCGAGGCGAAGGAACGGGTGAAGCTTGGTCTGTTATACACTTCCGTGCTGTCAAACCCTTAATAATCGGCCGATTGTACACCTGCCAAACTGCGTTTCAAGCGCTTCGGGTAGAAAAATGTAGGAAATATAGTTGACTAATGTAGTGGGCTACTTCGATTCCCGGGGAACGCGTTATTCCTTTACGTCCTCATCCATAACTTCGCTCAACTCCGATGAAAATTGCCATTCTCGACGATTACCAGAACGCCGTGCCGAGGCTCGACTGTTACAAAATATTGGACGGTCATGAGGTCAAAGTGTTCAACAATTCTGCACGCGGCCTTGGCCAGCTCAGCATCCGGCTCGCCCCTTATGAGGCGCTGGTGCTGATCCGCGAGCGCACCAGCCTGCCTGCCGCCCTGCTGAATAAACTGCCGAATTTACGGTTGATCTCGCAAACGGGGAAGGTCAGCGGGCATGTGGACGTGGCGGCGGCAACTGCCCGCAGGATCGCGATCGCCGAGGGCAGCGGCGCGCCGGTGGCGCCCGCCGAACTGACCTGGGCGCTGATCATGGCGGCCAGCCGCAAGATCGTGCCGTATGCGAACAATTTACGGGACGGCGTCTGGCAGAGCGCCTCCGTCAACCCGGCGCTCAATGGCCTCGGGCGCGTGCTGCGCGGCCGCACGCTGGCAATCTGGGGCTACGGCAAGATCGGCAGGCTGCTGGCCGGCTATGGCCAGTCCTTCGGGATGCGGGTGCTGGTCTGGGGCAGCGCGGCCAGCCGGCAGGCGGCGCACGCCGATGGGGTTGAAGCGGCAGCCTCGCGCGAGGCCTTCTTTGCCGAGGCGGATGTGCTGAGTCTGCATTTGCGGCTGGCCGACGCGACGCGCGCCATCGTGACCGGCGCCGACCTGGCACGCATGAAGCCGGATGCTTTGTTTGTGAACACGAGCCGCGCGGAACTGGTGGCCGCCGGCGCTTTGGAAGCGGCGCTGCACGCCGGGCGGCCAGGCATGGCGGCGCTCGATGTGTTTGCCGACGAGCCGCTGGCGGCGGACGCACCGCTGTTGCGGATTCCGACGGTGCTGGCGACGCCGCACCTGGGGTATGTCGAGCGCGACAGTTACGAACTGTATTTCAGGGCCGCGTTCGAGAACATCGCGCATTTCGCGGCGGGTACACCGACGAATATTCTGAATCCCGAGGTGTTGTAGGGTGGGCACGGAGTGCCCGGTGAACCCGTCATTCAGGCCACTGGCCTGAATGACCCCGTACGGTACGCGGATGACATTGGTATGTGCAAGGCCCTCAGCGCAGCTCCGGCTCACCCGTCAAATTGATGCGCCGCGCGGGCATCACGTGCGAGCGCGTCCACAAGCCGGCCCAGCCCGGCGGCCAGCCGATCTCGGGTCCGGCATACGGCGGCAAGCCTGCCCGCACCGCCACCACCGGCACCGGCGGCGCTTCGATCAGGCCGCCGCCTGGCGGACGCTCGAGGTTCAGGCTGTACATGTAGCCCGGCAGCAGCGCATCGCACGTGTCGGCAAACCAGGCCGTGTGGTCGTCGTCGCGCCCCAACGCCTGGGCCAGGCCCTGCGGGTCGAATCTGGCGAGTGCGTGGATCAGCTCTTCGGTCGTGGCGCCGGGCGTATCGCCCCATCCCATCACCGGATTGTTGTTGTACTCGGCGCCCGAGCCGTACCAGCCTTCGCGCCAGGAACGCTGCATCCAGTTGCGCTGGCCGGTAAACAAATGCCAGCGCCAGTGCAGGCCGGAAGGCTTGGGCCACGAGTACAGGTACAGCTTCTGGTAGCCGGCCTGGTGCAGGGCGCGCACGGCGGCCATCAGGCGCGCATGTGGCATGCGGTCGGGCGGGGCGCGCCGGAAGAGGATCGGTTCGCCATCGGCGTGCTGGACTTCGTCGCTCGACAAATTCAGGTCGAGCGTGCGTGCTTCGTTACCGAAGCGGGCGGAAATCCAGCCGGTCAGCAGGTTGACATGGGTGATCACGCCATACCCGCGATGGCGGTGGAAAATAACGGTTCCTGGAGCAAGGGCTTTCATACAATTGTGCTGGGCTCGCCATGAAAAGAGGACAGTCTACTCATCCGATCCGGTCGATTCTAGCGCAGTCACATCGGGTTACACACCGGTTTGGCGCTATGATGACCCACCTTTTTTTTCTGCGTTTATAAACCGATATGACTTTGCGACTCATTGCCACCGGCGGCACCTTCGACAAACATTACAACGAGCTCACGGGTGTGCTCGGCTTTTCCGAAAGCCACTTGCCCGCCGTCCTACAGCGCGCGCGCATGACCCTTCCCGTCGCGTTGCAAGTGCTGCCGCTGCTCGATTCGCTCGACATTCAGGACCTTGATCGCCAGCGCGTGCTGGAAGCCTGCCAAGCTGCGCCTGAACAGGCGATCGTCATCGTGCACGGCACCGACACCATGCCGCAAACGGCCGCCGTGCTCGGCGCGGCAAACCTCGGCAAGACGATTGTGCTGACCGGCGCCATGATCCCCTACGAGATCGCCAATTCGGACGCCCTCTTCAACCTCGGCTTTGCCTGCGGTGTCGCGCAAACGCTTCCCGCCGGCGTCTACGTCGGCATGAACGGACAAGTATTTGCTTGGGATAATGTGACGAAGAATCGCGCCGCCGGCGTGTTCCAGCCGCTGTAATCGCCTGAACGCAAAACGGACCCTGAGGTCCGTTTTACGTCGACAGCAACGCGAGTCAACGTGACGCTTGCATTCGCGTGGGCACTGGGTGCCCACGCGAATGCCCTGCGGCGTACACTGCTGATTAATCAGGCCTTCGCTTCCCCACCCAGCGCATCGACCAGGTCGGCCAGCATCTTCGCCAGCTCGCCCGTCATCAGCATGATGTCGTTATCGAAACGCTCGTCGTCGCTGTTGGTGACGCTCTCGCCTTCCTTGATGACGTCGAGCGGCTTGACGCCCTTGATCGCCAGCGATTCGGTCAGCACAAACGACACGCGGCTGTTCCAGGTCATGGCCAGGCGCGTGCACTGTTTGCCTGCGGCGATGTGGCGGCGGATGTCGTCCGGGTCCAGCGAGTGTTTTACGTAACGCACGGCGGCGCGGCTTTCGCCGGTGGCGCGCAGTTCCGTGTCCTGGTCGATCGTGAAGTTATACGGCGCTTCATCGGCCTCCAGCCAGCCGGTCATCACGGCAACCGGCGAACGCTGCACACGCAGCGACTCGAGCGGCATGCGGTCGACACCTTTCAACAGCAGCTTGACCACTTCATCGGCCTTCGCCGGGCTGGCGGCATCGACGACCAGCCAGCCGTTGACCGGGTCGATCCAGGTCCAGGTATTGCTGCGGATCGTGAATGCGCGCGGCAGCAGTTCCTCGGCCACGCGTTCCTTCAGTTCTTTCATTGCCTTTTTACCTGGCGGGAAGCCCTGCTGTTCTTCCATCTCGGCAGCCTTGGCCTTGGCGACCTGGTTGATCACCGAGCTCGGCAGCAGCTTCTTTTCGGTGCCCAGCATCATCAGCATCTGCTTGTTGACGACGTGCACCAGGCCGCCATTCGGACGCGGCGAATCCCAGCCCTGGCGCAGCAATTCGTTGCTGTTCGCGGGCGTGAACGCCAGGGGCGCGAGCGCCGCTTCCATTTGTTCAGGCGTGAAGGCCCACGGTGCGGGCAGGCGGTAAATCTGAAGATTCTTGAACCACATAGTTGCTTTCTGTTGTCTCAGTATTTCAGGGGAACGACATTCTACACGCTGGTGCCTGCCTATTTTCAGGTAGCAACAGACGCTTCGTTAATGTGTTGCGTGTTCGTCAAACAGGCTCAGTTGCTCGACATGTTCGGTGTCGCCCAGGCGCACGCCCACGCCCAGCAGGCGCACGGGGCGGCTGGCGCGCAGCCAGCCGGTTTCCATGAGCCGGGCAAAGGTCGGCAGGTGCGGCGCATGGCCGACGCACTCGACGGTGGTCTGCTGGAAGTCCGAAAATTTAATTTTAATGAACAGCTTGTTGATGAATTTTTCGGCGCCGGCCCGTTTTATCCGGCCCAGCAGGTGTTGGTACAGGTCGGGCAACAGCGCCAGGCAGGCCGCCAGGTCGGGCACGTCGTTGGTGTAGGTTTCCTCGGTGCTGACCGACTTGCGCTCGCGCTCCGGACTGACCTCGCGGTTGTCGATGCCGCGGCACAGATCGTGCAGGCGCGCGCCGAAACTGCCGAAGTGATGCTGCAGTTCCTGCATCGTCCAGCCGCGCAAATCCAGGCAGGTCTGCGCGCCCAGCTTGTTCAGCTTGGCCGCCGTCACCTTGCCGACGCCGTGCAGTTTTTTGACCGGCAGCGCCGACACGAAGAGGTCGACCTCTTCCGGGCGCACCAAAAACAAGCCATCGGGCTTGTTCCAGTCGCTGGCGATTTTGGCGACGAATTTATTTGGCCCCACGCCGGCCGAGGCCGTGATGCCGACGGTCTCGACAATGCGTCTGCGGATTTCCTGCGCGATGAGGGTGGCGCTGCCCTTGCAGTGCGGCGAATTCGACACGTCGAGATAGGCTTCGTCGAGCGAGAGCGGCTCGACGAGGTCCGTGTAGTCGGCGTAGATCTCCATGATCTGGCGCGAGGCGACCCGGTATTTTTCCATCGACGGCGGAATGACCAGCAGTTCCGGACAGAGTTTCATCGCCTGGGCCGTGGCCATTGCCGAATGGATGCCGAAGCGGCGCGCCTCGTAATTGCAGGTCGCCACCACGCCGCGCTGGTCGGGACGCCCGCCGACGGCGAGCGGACGCCCGCGCAGCGACGGATCGTCGCGCATCTCGACCGACGCGTAGAAGCAGTCGCAATCGCAATGGATGATTTTACGTGCGGGGTCGTTCACTCTGGCCGCGGCCGGGGCCGACTACTGTAATTTTGTACAGTATCTCGTCAATTGGGGTTTGGTGCAAGGGTTCGTGGGGTGCGTGACGGGTATAAAAAAGACGCGCGGCAAGCCGCGCGTCCGATCTGACCAGCGAACCAGGAACCAGGAATTACCAGTTCAGTTTCAGCGTGTACTTGCCGTTGGTCGCGCCGGTACCGCCGGCGTAGTACTTGACGCGCACATAGCGTGCCGCGGTGGCGGTGGTCGTGTTCGACACGGTCGCGGTGTCGGTCACGCCGGCGCCGCCTTCAGCTGCGGCCAGTTGCGTACCTGCGCTGTTGTAGATGTACACGTCGTAGTCCGAGGTCGACAGGCCCGGCGTCATCGCCGCCGACAGCGTCTTACCGGCTGGCAGTTGAACGACGAAGTAGTCCGAGTCGGTCGAGGCGCTCATGCTGCCGTTGACGGTGGTGCCGGTGGTGCTGATGGCGTTCGCGGTCGAGATCGTGTTGTTCGACTCGGTTTCCGCGATCGTCGGACCGGCCGGCGCCGTGGTGGCCGAGGCTGCGGCGGCTGCCGCATCGACGATACCGGTGCCGCAGCTCGTGCAGGTGCCCGGGAAGGCGCGTGCCGTGCTTTTCAGCTTCGATTCGATCTCGTCCGGGGTCAGCGCGCTGTTACGGGCCAACATCAGGGCGGCCACGCCGGCGACGTGCGGCGTCGCCATCGAGGTGCCCTGGTAGCCGGCGTAGTTGTCGGCGCCAGGGGTGCTGGTGCCGGCGTTCAGCGTCGACAGGACGTAGCCGTTGGCGTCGCCGCCAGGAGCGGCGACGTCGACCACGGTGCCGTAGTTCGAGTATGGCGCGCGGGCGCCGTTGCGGTTGGTGGCGGCCACGGTCACGACGCCGGCGCAGTTGGCCGGATTCGAGTTGCTGGCGTTCACGTTCTCGTTACCAGCGGCGACGATGACGACGGTGCCGCGCGAACGGGCGCTGTTGATCGCGTTCTGGGTGGTGGTGCCGCAGGCGCCGCCGCCGCCGAGCGACATGTTGATCACTTGCGCACGGGCAGCGATGTTCGGCACGCCGGCGACGGCGCCGCCCGACGACCAGATGATCGCGTCAGCGATGTCCGAGGTGTAGCCGCCGCACTTGCCGAGCACGCGCACCGGCACGATCTTGGCGCCGTAGGCGACACCGGAGACGCCCAGGCCGTTATTCGTGGCCGCGGCAATCGTGCCGGCCACGTGGGTGCCGTGCCAGCTCGAGGTCGAGGACGGGTCGCCAGCGGCGCACTCGTTGGCGGCGGTCCAGTCGCCCGGATCGGAAGCGTCGCTGTCGCGGCCGCCGCCGTCGTTGGCGATGGTGGTGTCGGAAATGAAATCATAGCCGGCCAGGATCTGGCCGGAAAGGTCGGCATGGGCACGGATACCGGTATCGATGACGGCCACGCGCACGCCGGCGCCGGTGGTCGTATCCCAGGCCGCCGGCAGGCGCAGGCCACCGGTGGCTTCGAAGTAATGCCACTGCTGGGCATACATCGGGTCGGTCGGCGTGGCCTTCTTGGTCATGATGAGGTCGGGCTCGGCGTATTCGATCGAGGCGTCGCGCGCCATCATCTCCTTGGCCAGCGCATCGGCATCCTTTACCGAGACCTTGCGGTCGATCTTGAACACGTGCGCGCCGGTCGCGGTCGTGCGCAGCGCCTGCAGGCGCAGGCCGAGCTGCTGGCCGGCGCGGTCGGCGATCGCCTGGCGGCCGGCGGTCATCGCGGTGGCGACCCGTGCCCTGGCGCCGCCCAGATTCGGTTCCTTGTACTTGACGATCAGGCGGTCGGTGTTAAGGATGAATTGCGAGGCGCCCTGTACTTCAGGAGCAGTGCCAGCGGCGGAGGCGGAGGCCAGCGAACCGGTGACGATGGAGACTGCGACAGCAACTTTCAACAAACTCGGATAAATCGAATGCGTCGACTTCATGTTGAGCCCTTCGTGTGTAGTTTTCCGTCAAGGCAGGTATTGCCTTGGTTTATGGTCTTCGGTGGATCGCCGAAGTGCCCTCGAACTGGCGGCTTGGAAAATGTACTTCGGAGTAATCATGCATGTCGGGAATTTCGAACCGAGTGCGGCAATTTCGCAACGTTTTGAACGGCCGATTTAACAAAAACATCGTTTATTTGCCTATCCTGCGCTTACACAAAATATCATTCGGCCCCGTTTCATTATCATCGTCGCAACAAACCTTACTTTGTGGCCAATACGAGACATGTCATTATGGAATCTGCATAAAAAAGCCGCATAAAAGTGCCGCTTGCCGGCGCCCGACGAGCTAATTTGTATTCATCTGTATTTTGTCAGCTTCCTGTAATTAATAGTTACGCTTGATTTGCCGATTTTTTCCAGCACGGCGCAGCCACGGTCCGGCTGGTCAGGCCAGCGTTCGTGTGCGGGGCGCCGGATGCAACGGCGGCATTTTTACTTTTTCTCAGAAAAACCCTTGCACATCCGCGCAGCCATACGCTATGATTCGGGCCTCTTCAGACGCGGTGACAAACGTCAGATGAACTGAATACGGCAGGCCGGGCGCTTAGCTCAGTTGGTAGAGCGGATCCCTTACAAGGATTAGGTCGGGAGTTCGAGCCTCTCAGCGCCCACCAGATTCAGTTTTGAAATGAAGAACCGATCAGTAAAAACGGAGCGGTAGTTCAGTTGGTTAGAATACCGGCCTGTCACGCCGGGGGTCGCGGGTTCGAGCCCCGTCCGCTCCGCCAGCATCAGAGATTAAGGGTCCGACTTGTCGGGCCCTTTTTCTTTTTCCGATTCGCCTACTGACCTACCCTGCACGTTCCGTTGCGCATGTGCTAAATAAACCGTGTAAGCTCGCAGGCTGCTCATCCTTCGCGCAACCCTGGACTCTTTCCATGCGGCAAAACGACACCAACGTTCCCATCATCGATACCAACGCCCTCGGCCTGCAACTGTTCGAAAGCAGCCCCGACTGCGTAAAACTGCTCAGCAATGAAGGCCAGGTGCTGGCGATGAACAAGAACGGCATGTGCGCCTTGGAGATCGATGATTTCAGTGCGTTTTCGAACGCGGTGTGGCGCACCTTTTGGCCCAAGGAAAGCCAGGACAAGATCGACGCGGCGATCGCTGTCGCGCGCGCCGGCGGCACCGGCCAGGTGACAGCGTTCTGCCCCACCGCCAAGGGCTCGCCGCGCTGGTGGGAAGTGGTAGTCACCGCCGTGCACGGGGATGACGGGCGCTTGCAGAATCTGCTGGCGGTGTCGCGCGACGTGACGGCGGCGCACGCGGCCGACACCGAGCGCGCGCGCCTGCTCAGGGAAGTACAGGCAGCGAATGCGCGCATGACCGACATCTTCCACCAGGCACCAGCCTTCATGTGCGTGTTCAAGGGCCCACGCCACGTCTACGAGCTGGTCAACGAGCGCTACCTGCAGCTGGTCGGCAACCGGGACCTGGTTGGCCAGTCGATCCGCGACGCCTTGCCCGAAATCGATGGCCAAGGTTTCTTCGAACTGCTCGACCGTGCCTACCAGAGCGGGGAACAATTCGTCGGTACCGACATGCCGGTCATGCTGCAGCGCCATGCCGACGCGGCCCTAGAACAGCGCTTCATCGACCTGGTCTTCACCGCCCTGCGCGATGCCGATGGCGAGATCACCGGCTTGCTGGTACACGGCGTCGACCAGACCGAGCGCAAGCTGGCCGAGAACCGCCTGTTCGCGAGTCGCGAACGCTTCGCCAAGATCGTCGCCCAGGCCGCCACCGGCGTGGTCGAGATGGATCCGCAGGGACGCATCACCCTCGTCAACCAGAAGTACTGCGACATGCTCGGTTACACCGAAGCCGAACTCATCGGCATGAACATGGCCGACGTGACCGCGCCCGATTCGCTGAAACAAAGCCTGGACCGCATCGGCGGCCTGAAGGCGGGCGGTCCCGGCTTCGTGATCGACAAGCATTACCTGCGCCAGGACGGCGTGCTGGTGCCGGCCACCAGCAGCGTCAACGCGCTGCGCGGTCCGGATGGAGAATTCCAGGGCGTGGTGGCGATGGTGCTCGACACGACCGAAACCCGGGAAGCGGCGGAAAAACTGCGCGCCAGCGAAGAACGTTACCGCACCCTGTTCGAATCGATGGATCAGGGCTTTGCCGTCATCGAGATGATCCTCGATGCCGACGGCCGGCCGGACGACTACCGCTTCCTGGAAATGAACGCGATGTTCAAGCGCCACACGGGCCTGGTCGACGTCACCGGCAAGACGGTGCGCGAACTGGTGCCGAGTCTCGACCGTTTCTGGTTCGATACCTATGGCAAGGTGGCCTTGACGGGCGAGGCGGTACGTTTCGAGAACGAAGTACCGGCCATGGAGCGCTGGTTCGACGTCTACGCCACGCGCATCGGCGGCGCCGGCAGCCTCAAGGTGGCGCTGCTGTTTACCGACATCACCGAGCGTCGCCACGCCGAAGCACAGCTGCGCCAGCTGGCGGCCGACCTGTCCGACGCCGACCGCCGCAAGACCGAGTTCCTGGCGACCCTGGCGCACGAGCTGCGCAATCCGCTGGCGCCGATCCGCAGCGGCCTCGGCGTCATGCGCCTGGCCGGCGACAATCCGGCTGCTTTATTAAAAGTGCGCGAAATGATGGAGCGGCAGGTGGGCCACATGGTCCACCTGATCGACGACCTGCTCGACATCGCTCGCATCAGCGGCGGCAAGCTCGAACTCAAGCGCGAGCGGGCCGATTTGAAACGCGTGCTCAGCAGCGCCGTGGAAACCAGCCAGCCGTTGATCGAGGCCGCGCGCCACCATTTGCAGGTGACGCTGCCGGACGCGCCGCTGGCGATCGACGCCGACGTCACCCGCATCGCCCAGGTGGTCGCCAACCTGCTCAACAACGCCGCCAAATATACGCCGGCCGGCGGGCGCATCGACCTGTCGGTGCGCCAGGACGGCGCCATGGCGGTGATCGCGGTGAGCGACAGCGGTGTCGGCATCCCCGCCGATTCCCTGAAGAGCGTGTTCGACATGTTCAAGCAGGTCGAGCGCCATATGGACCGCGCCCAGGGCGGCCTCGGTATCGGCCTGTCGCTGGTGCGGCGCCTGGTCGAGATGCATGGCGGCACAGTCAGCGCGGCCAGCGCCGGCGCCGGTTTGGGCAGCACCTTCGAGGTGCGCCTGCCGCTGGCGACCGGCGACGCCGCCGCGCCGGCGCCGCGCCGCCAGGACGCCGCAACCGGCCAGCTGGAAGGATTGCGCATCCTGGTGGTGGACGACAATGTCGACGCCGCCCTGACGCTGTCGATGATCCTCGAGGCCGGCGGACACGTGACGCGCGTGGTCCACGACGGCATTACGGCGCTCGGCGCGGCCAAGGAGTTCCTGCCACAAGTCGCCTTCCTCGATATCGGCATGCCCGGCCTGAACGGCTATGAAACCGCCAGCGCCATGCGGCGCACGCCGGGACTCGAAGGCGTCACGCTGGTCGCCCTGACCGGATGGGGAACCGACAGCGACCGCCTGCGATCGAGCGCCGCCGGGTTCGACCACCATCTCACCAAACCGGCGCAGTTGCGCTCCGTGCAGGATTTATTAGCCGGCCTGGCGCGCGCCGCTTAAGCGCGGCGTCGGCTCACTACGCCGGCCTGCACCCGGTTGCGCCCTGCCCCCTTGGCTTCATACAGGGCGTGGTCGGCGCGCGCGAGCGCGGTCGCCAGGTCTTCTTCCGGATCGACCAGCACCACGCCGATACTGACCGTCATCGTATCGCTGTTGGCGCAGGTGAGCAGGCGGGTATCGACCACGGCCAGGCGCAGGCGCTCGGCGGCGTGCAGCGCACCGTCCAGGTCCGTCCCCGGCAGCGCCAGCGCGAATTCTTCTCCGCCCAGGCGGCCCAGGATGTCGTGCTCGCGCAGGGAGTCGCTACAGGTGGCGGAAAATTTGACAAGCGCCTCGTCGCCGGTGGCATGGCCAAAGCGGTCATTGAGCTGCTTGAAATGGTCGATGTCGAACATCAAGAGCGTGATCGGCTGGTGCAGGCGCAGCGAGAGCAGGCGCGCCGCGTCGGCGCGCGCAAAGAAGGCGCGCCGGTTCAACAGGCCCGTCAGGTCGTCGGTGGTGGCCAGGCGCTCCATGCGCGCGTCATCGCGCTGCTTGCTCATCAGGATAAAACCGAAGCCGTTCACGATCAGCAGCAGGTAGCCGGCGATATACGCCATCGATTCGCTCCACGTCGCCGCCGGCACGCCGAGCAGCACCAAGCTCGCCCACGCGGCCAGCGCGGCGCCGGCGCCCATGTCGTTGGCGCCGATCAGGCGCTGCAGGGCGGTCGCTTCCGGCAGGCGCGGATGCACGAGGATGGCGCCCGTGGCGAACGAGCCGACGCCCATCATCAGCGACACATACACGACCGGCTGCGCGTAGGGCACGCCATTCAGGGAGGCTGCACAGGACAGCAGCAGGCCGAGCACCGCCATCGGCACCAGGTAGCGCCGCAACTGCGGATAGCCGAAGAACATGGCGTAGGCAGCCGCCTCGAGCGTCAGGCCGGCAATCCAGCCCGCCGATTCGACCAGCGCCAGCAGGGGCAGGCCGCTGGCCGGACGCGCCCAGGCCAGCAGCTGGGTCATGCCAAACACCATGCGCGCCCACATCCATACCGACAAGCCGGGCGTGCTGCTGCTGCTGCGCACGTACGCCACCATCAGCAAGGCGAACGCAATGTTGCCGATGCCGACTGCCAGCATATAAGTATGAAGATCGATCACTGCATATTCCTTGTGGGGCAAGCTGGGGCCAGGCGCTACGCCGGCATTGTTCAATCGTCTGAGCGACTGGAACATTATTTATCAGCTAACGAGTGTTTCCCAAAGGAATTATCTTACATGGTTTCGTCAAATAGGCTGGCACACTTGTGTGGTTTAGTGGCGCTCCTCCGTGGCCGATACAACACATTGGTGCAAGCCCGACAATGTTACGTCGCCAATGTGCAACAAGGCATTCATGACAAACAAAAGCCGGTCCCCACAGCGCTGCGGGGACCGGCTTTTTGCCGAACTTGACGACGAGGACGCTTACTTGCGCACGCCCTTCGGTTTGGCCTTGATGGTCGACAGGATCGACGGCCGCGCGCGTTCAGGCGCGGCGATCGGGGCGCGTCCGGCGGCGGCCGGCGTTCGTTGCGGCGCGCGCTTGGGTGCGGCGAGCTGGTGCGGCTGCGCCACCGGCATCCCGCCCTGGCGCTTGCGGTCGCCGCTCTGGGCCGTCCCGCTGTCCTCGGACGGATGCCAGGCCGGCACAAGGTGGCGCTCGCCATTGCCGATCAGGTCGCCGCGGCCCATTTTGACCAGGGTCTCGCGCAGGATCGGCCAGTTCTCCGGATGGTGGTAGCGCAGGAAAGCCTTGTGCGCCTTGCGCATCTTGCCGCTGCGCGCCGTTTCCACGACTTCCGAATCCTCGGTCACTTTCTTTAAAGGATTCTTGCGCGTGTGGTACATGGTCGTCGCCATCGCCATCGGCGTCGGCGTGAAGGTCTGCACCTGGTCCAACTTAAAATTGTTCTTCTTCAGCCACAATGCCAGGTTCAGCATGTCCTCGTCAGTCGAGCCCGGGTGGGCGGCGATGAAGTACGGGATCAGATACTGCTTCTTGCCCGCTTCCAGCGAATATTTGTCGAACAGGCGCTTGAACTCGTCGTAGGCGCCAATACCCGGTTTCATCATTTTCGAGAGCGTGCCCGCTTCCGTGTGTTCCGGTGCGATTTTCAGCAGGCCGCCGACGTGGTGCGTGACCAGTTCCTTCACATACTCGGGCGAGCGCACGGCCAGGTCGTAGCGCAGGCCGGAACCGATCAGGATTTTCTTGACGCCGGGAATGGCGCGCGCCTTGCGGTACAGCTGGATCAGCTTGCTGTGGTCGGTGCCCAGGTTGCTGCAAATGGTGGGATACACGCAGGACAGGCGGCGGCAGGATTCCTCGATGCCCTTGTCCTTGCAGGCCAGGCGGTACATGTTCGCCGTCGGGCCGCCGAGGTCGGTGATGGTGCCGGCAAAGTTTTTCGTCGTATCGCGGATCAGCTCGATCTCGCGCAGGATCGACGGCTCCGAACGGCTCTGGATGATGCGCCCTTCGTGCTCGGTGATCGAGCAGAAGGTGCAGCCGCCGAAACAGCCGCGCATGATGTTCACCGAATAACGGATCATTTCCCAGGCCGGGATGTGCGCCTTGCCATAGCTCGGGTGCGGATTGCGCGCGTACGGCAGGTCATAGACGTTGTCCATCTCGTCCATGGCCAGCGGCAGCGGCGGCGCGTTCAGCCAGACGTCGCGGTCGCCGTGGTTTTGCACCAGCGCGCGCGCATTGCCCGGGTTCGATTCGAGGTGGAACACGCGCGAGGCGTGCGCATACATCACCGGGTCGGCGCTGACAGTCTCGAAACTTGGCAGGCGCACCACGGTTTTCATTGCTTTTTCGCGCGCGGCCGCTTGCCGCTCTTCGCGCGTCATGATGATGACGGGTTTCAGTACCGGCTCCGGCTGGGCATTTTCCGTGGCGCAGGCCTTGGTGTCTTCCTGCGCCATCGCGTACGGGTTCGGGTGGGTGTCGACCCGGCCCGGCACGTCCACGCGCGTGGAGTTATGTTCCGACCATTCGGCGTCCGGCAGCCAGCCCGGCTGCACCAGGAAGGCAGTGCCGCGGATGTCGCGAATCTCTTTGATACTTTCGCCGGCCGCGATGCGGCGCGTCACGTCCACCAGCGCGCGCTCGGCGTTACCGAAGATCAGCAAATCGGCCTTCGATTCGAACAGCACCGACCGGCGCACTTTATCGGACCAGTAATCGTAATGGGCGATGCGGCGCAGCGAGGCCTCGATCGAACCGATCACGACCGGCACGCCCGGATAGGCTTCGCGCACGCGCTGGGCGTAGACGGTCACCGCACGGTCCGGGCGCTTATTCGGTTCGGCGTTCGGGGTATAGGCGTCGTCGGAACGGATTTTGCGGTCGGCCGTGTAACGGTTGACCATCGAGTCCATGTTGCCGGCGGTGATGCCCCAGTATAAATTCGGTTTGCCCAGCGCGCGGAACGGTTCCGCCGACGTCCAGTCCGGCTGGCTGATGATGCCGACCCGATAACCCTGCGCCTCGAGCAGGCGGCCGACCAGCGCCATGCCGAAGCTCGGATGGTCGATGTAGGCGTCGCCGGTCACGAGGATCACGTCGCACGAATCCCAACCGAGGGCGTCCATTTCGGCGCGGGTCATCGGGAGGAAAGGCGCGGCGGCTGCGCGGCTGGAGCGTTTCGGGACGCTCGCGAAGAGATTGGTTGGGGAGTTCATTGGCCGGTATTCTACCGGAAAACCGGTTTGCCGGCTGCTCCCCGCCCTGAAAATGGCTTATCTATCAATGACTTGTGGATGAGGAACGTCTAAATTCCCATGCTCGAGAGCATATTTCCGAGCTCGCGCAGGGCCGAGGCCACGTTCGGGTGCCTTGCCGTAAAACGGGCGCTGAGCTCCTGGGTACGCGAGCCGAGGCCATAGGTGTTGGCGTCGAGGTCGGCGTCGGCGCGGCGCTCGAGCACCTGCTTGATGTCGCCGTCGAGCTGGCGCAGCAGCATCTGCAGCTCTTCGTCGACCTCGTCGGTCTCGGACAGGCTGCGGTGCAGCGTTTTCAGGTGCGCCTTCAGGTTCGAATCGTTCTCGTTCAGCATGGCGTTCTCTCTTAGCTATCGCTAGTTGGTGAAGCGGGTCTCGAGGAACAAAGCCTCGACCTGCTCGCGCGCCCAGGGCGTGCGGCGCAAAAACTTCAGGCTCGACTTGATGCTCGGATCTTTCTGAAAACAATTGATGTCGATCCGGCGGCCGAGTCCCTCCCAGCCGTAATGTTCGACGAGGCGGGTTAACAGGGATTCTAAAGTAATACCGTTCAAGGATTGAACACTCATCGTTTGTAGAGAATTTTGAGAAGGGGGACAGCTGCAGTTTATACCCCGGTTGCAGGAAATGGTGGGGTGTGCGAACGCACGAAAAACGCGTGGAGTCAGGACTCCACGCGGTACAACATCGGATTATTCGTGACGGTGCCAATAACCGGCACCGCCGACAAATTAGCTTACTGCCCGGTCAACCCACGCTTCTCCAGCAGCGGCTGCACCTGCGCATCACGCCCGCTGAAATTGCGGTACATCTGCATCGCGTCCAGCGTGCCGCCGCGCGAGAGCAGGGTCTTGCGGAAGTGGTCGCCGTTCTTGCGCGTCAGGCCGCCATTTTCCTTGAACCAGTTCACGGTGTCGGCGTCCAGCTTCTCGGCCCACAGGTAACCGTAGTAGCCCGACGAATACCCGCCCGAGAACACGTGCGAGAAATAGGTCGTGCGGTAGCGCGGCGGCACCGGTGCGAAATCGACGCCGGCCTTTTTCAACGCGGCCGCTTCGAACGCCAGCACGTCGGTCGGGATCTGCGAGGCGCTCAGCTGGTGCCAGCTCTGGTCCAGCAGCGAGGCGGCGAGGTACTCGGTGGTGCGGAAGCCTTCGTTGAACTGCTGCGAGGCCTGCACTTTATCGAGCAGCTCTTTCGGCATCGGCGCGCCGGTCTGGTAATGCTTGGCGTAATTCGCCAGCACTTCCGGCCAGGCCATCCACATCTCGTTGACCTGCGACGGGAACTCGACGTAGTCGCGCGGCACGCGCGAGCCCGAGAAGCGCGGGTATTTCACGTTCGAGAACATGCCGTGCAGCGCATGGCCGAACTCGTGGAAAGTGGTGCGCACTTCGTCGTAGGTCAAGAGGGTCGGTTCGCCCGCGGCCGGCTTGGCCACGTTCAGGTTGTTGGCGATGACGGGCTTGGTGCCCATCAGGCTGCTCTGCCCGACCAGGGCATTCGCCCAGGCGCCGCCGCGCTTGTTCGAGCGCGCGTACGGGTCGAACGTGAAGATGGCCAGTTGCGAACCGTCGGCGTCGAACACGTCGAAGGTGCGCACGTCTTCGTTATAGGTCGGAAGGTCCTTGCGTTCCTTGAAAGTGATGCCGAATTCCTTGGTGGCGGCAAAGAAGACGCCGTCGACCAGCACGCGGTTCAGTTCGAAGTAGGGACGCAGCTGCGCCGCGTCGAAGGCGTAGCGCTGGGCGCGCACCTTGTCGCTGTAGAAGGCCCAGTCGTGGGCGGCGAGCTGGAAACCACCCTTCTCGGCATCGATCACCTTCTGGATTTCGGCCGCTTCCTTGCGCGCGTTGTTCACGGCCGGCTTGGCGAATTCGGCCAGCAGGCTGTTGACGGCTTCCGTGTTCTTCGCGGTCTGGTCTTCCAGCATGTAGGCCGCGTGGCTCGGGTAGCCCAAGAGGGCGGCGCGTTCGGCGCGCAGCCTGGCGATTTGCAGGACTTCTTCCGTATTGTCGAATTCGCCGCCGCGCGAGCCGCGTGCGATGGACGCCGCCAGCAGCTTTTCGCGGGTCGCGCGATTGGTCAGCACCGACAGGCCGGCCTGGCCGGTGGTGTTCACCACAGGGATGGCGAACTTGCCGTCCTTGCCGCGCTTCTTCGCTTCGACGGCGGCAGCGTCGATCTGTTTATCCAACATGCCGGCCAGTTCCGCCCGGGTGTCGACGATCAGGGCCGACGCATTCGATTCATTCAGCACGTTTTGCGCGAAGGTCGTCTGCAAGGTCGCCAGCTGGCTGTTATACGCCTTCAGCCTTTCCTTGTCCGCGTTCGACAGCTTGGCGCCGGCGCGCACGAAATCGGTGTGGTAGCGCTCGAGCAGGTAGACGGACTCGGCGTCGAGCTTGAGCTTGCTGCGCTTGTCGTACAGCGCCTTGATGCGCGCGTAGAGTGTCGGGTTCAGGCGGATCGCGTCGCTGTGGGCGGACAGCTTGGGCGCCATTTCCTTGTCCAGGGCTTTCAGGGTGTCGTTGGTGTACGAGCCGGACAGGGTACCGAAGACGACGCCGACGCGGTTCAGGAGCTGGCCCGAGCGCTCCATCGCGACGATCGTGTTGTCGAAGGTGGGCGCCGCCTTGTTGTTGGCGATCGCCTCGATCTCGGCCGCCTGCTGGCGCATGCCTTCCAGGTAGGCCGGGCCGAAGTGTTCGTCCTTGATCTTGTCGAAGGCCGGGTATTCGAACGGCAGCGTGCTCTTGGCGGCGAACGGGTTCGACGCGTCGAAGGCCGTGGCGGGCTGGGTATGCGTTGCGGGCACGACAGGCGTGGCCGGCTGGGCATAGGCCAGGTTGGCCACGGCGACGCTGGCGGCAAGCAGCAGGAGGTGAGGACGGTTCATGAAGTCTCGTTTGATTATGTGTTGCAGGAGTGCGCAGGTTGGGGGCCTACGCGGGAAAAATGTGTGGGTCGCGGTGGGATGACGTTGATGTCATTGTTATGCAAACAATGTGCATCGTTGGCCGTGCAAACCGACCATCAATTACCGGTCAGCCCACGGCGTTCCAGCAGCGGCTCGATCACCGGATCACGCCCGCGGAAATCCTTGAACAGGTTCATCGCCTCGGTGGTCCCGCCGCGCGAGAGCAGGGTCTTGCGGAAGTGGTCGCCGTTCTTGCGCGACAGGCCGCCGTTTTCCTTGAACCACTCGACCGTGTCGGCGTCGAGTTTTTCGCTCCACAGGTACGCGTAGTAGCCGGCCGAGTAGCCGCCGTTCATCGAGTGCGAAAAATAGGTCGTGCGGTAGCGCGGCGGCACCGGGGCGAAGTCGACGCCGGCGCCCTTCAGCGAGGCCGCTTCGAAGGCCAGCACGTCAGTCGGGATCTGCGCCGGGGTCAGCTGGTGCCAGCGCTGGTCGATCAGGGACGCGGCCAGGTATTCGCTGGTCATGAAGCCCTGGTTGAATTTTTTCGACGCGATGACCTTATCGAGCAATTCCTTCGGCATCGGCGCGCCGGTTTTATGGTGCCTGGCGTAGTTCGACAGCACCTCGGGCCAGATCGCCCACATCTCGTTGACCTGCGACGGATACTCGACGAAGTCGCGCGGCACGCTGGTGCCCGAAAAATGCGGGTACTTCACGTTCGAGAACATGCCGTGCAGCGCGTGGCCGAACTCGTGGAACATGGTGCGCACTTCGTCGTAGGTCAGCAGGGTCGGCTCGCCACCAGGCGGCTTCGGGATGTTCTGATGGTTGCCCACGACCGGATGCTTGCCCAGCAGGTGAGACTGCGACACGTATTCGTTCATCCAGGCGCCGCCCTGCTTATTGCCGCGTGCGTAGGGATCGAACAGGAAGATCGCCAGCTGCTTGCCGTCGTGGTCGAACACGTCGAAGGTGCGCACGTCCGGGTCGTAGACCGGCAAATCCTTGCGCTCTTTAAACGTGATGCCGAACTCCTTGGTCGCGGCAAAGAAGACGCCATTGACCAATACGTTGTTCAGCTCGAAATACGGGCGCAGCTGGTTCTCGTCGAAGTTGTACTGGGCCGCGCGCACCTTGTCGGTGTAATACGCCCAGTCGTGGGCGGCGACCTGGAAGCCGCCCTTCTGGGCGTCGACAATCTTCTGCATCTCGGCCGCTTCTTTCCGGGCGTTGCCGATTGCAGGCTTGGCCAGTTCGGCCAGCAGCTTGTTCACGGCGGCCGGGTTCTTCGCCGTTTCCAGTTCCTGCGAATAGGCGGCGTAGTTCGGGTAGCCGAGCAGGGTCGCGCGTTCGGCGCGCAGCTTCGCCAGTTTCAGGACCAGCTCGCGCGTGTCGAACTCGCCGCCCCGGCTACCGCGGTTCATCGAGGCGGCTTGCAGGCGCTCGCGTACCGAGCGATTCGTCAGGCTGGCCAATGGCGCCTGGATCGTGGTGTTGGCGATGCCGATGACGTACTTGCCGTCCAGGCCGCGCTTCTTTGCTTCGGCGGCGGCGGCAGTGATCTCGGCGTCCGACAGGCCGGCTAGTTCGGCGCGGGTGTTTACCACCAGCGCCGAGGCATTCGCTTCCTTCAGCACGCGCTGCGAGAAGTCCGATTGCAGAGAGGCGATCTGGCCGTTATAGGCTTTGAGCTTTTCCTTGTCGGCGCCGGAGAGTCTGGCGCCGGCGCGCACGAATTCCTTGTAGTAGCGCTCGAGCAGGAAGGTCGCTTCCGCATCCAGGCCCAGCTTGTCGCGCTTGGCGTGCAGGGTCTCGACCCGCTTGAACAGCTTCGGGTTCAGGTAGATCGCATCGCTGTGGGCGGCCAGTTTCGGCGACATCTCGCGGTCGACCGCGTCCAGGCGGTCGTTCGTGTTGGCGGTCTGCAGGTTCGAGAACACGGCCGAGACGCGCGAGAGCATCTGCCCGGAACGCTCCATGGCGACGATCGTATTCTCGAAGGTCGGCGCCTTGGCGCTGTTGGCGATGCCGGCCACTTCGCGCAGCTGCTCGCGCATGCCGGCAGCGTAGGCCGGCAGGAAGTGCTCGTCCTTGATCTTGTCGAAGGCCGGGTAATTGAACGGCAGCGCGCTTGGCTTGGCAAAGGGGTTCGAGGCGTCGAGCACGGTGCCGGATCCGGCGGGTGCTGCGAAGGCGGCGCCGGCGACGGCCAGGCTGGCTGCGATGATGAGCATTTGTGGACGATTCATGGTCTCTCTCACGGACACGAAAAAGGCTGCCGCGGGATCGCCGCGGGCAGATGCGCGCCAGATCATAGCAGGCTTATTGTCGTGCCGGCACAGTGAAACAAACTGCATACAAAGATGTTTACCAGGTCTTCGTCGCCCTGCCCGATTCCTACCGCGAGGGCACGCGCGAGTACCCGGTGGTGTTCGTCACCGACGCCAACTACGCCTTTCCGGTCGTGCGCAACATCTCGCAGCGCCTGAGCAAACATGCGGGCATGGAAGAGACGATCGTGGTCGGCCTGTCCTACGCCAAGGGCGACACGGGGACGTTCAGCCGCCGCCGCGACGACACGCCGACCGTGCCGCGCAAGCACGACTACCGCGCCGACATGAAGCGCAAGTTCTTCGTCGGCCATTCCTACGGCAGCCTGCTCGGCCTGCAGATCCTGTTCACGGAACCGCGCCTGTTCGAGCACTACATCCTCGGCAGCCCCTCGCTCTGGTACGACGCCGGCGTGATGTTCGACCGCCTGGAAGCCTACGGCGAGCGCCACCGCGAGCTGCCGGCGACCGTTTATTTTGGCATCGGCAGCCGCGAAACCCTCGCGCCCGGCAAGAAGCGCGCGCGGCTTGAAGAAGACGCCGACATGCTGGCCGACCTGCGCGAGTTCGACACTGCCTTGAAGGCGTACCGTTATCCGGCCCTGCGCACGCAAGTAAAGGGGTTTGCGGACGAGGACCATGCGAGCGTGTTTCCGCTGGTGGTGACGCATGGCTTGCGGACGGTGCTGCCGGCGAAAAAATAAGGCGGTGCGCGTTCAAACGGGAGGAGCCGTTATCATGAAGCGCTAAAGTACTCGCCCAAAAATAAATGTGTTTTGGCTGCCAGAATTCACATTTATTTCCGGTCGAGTACTTAACACCGCGCAGGATGCGGCCTTCCACCACAATGAAAGAATCGACGATGACCGCGCACACTGAAACCACCATCCTGGCAGGCGGATGCTTCTGGGGCATGCAGGCGCTGCTGCGCCGCCAGCCCGGCGTACTGTCCACCCGCGTCGGCTATACCGGCGGCGACGTGCCCAACGCGACTTACCGCAACCATGGCACGCACGCCGAAGCGCTCGAAGTCGTGTCCGATCCGGCCCGGATCAGCTTGCGCCAGATCCTGGAATTTTTCTTCCAGATTCACGACCCGAGCACACCCAACCGCCAGGGCAACGACCTCGGCGTCAGCTACCGCTCCGCCATTTTTTACCTGAATGATGAGCAAAGGCGCGTGGCCGAGGACACCGTTGCCGACGTCGACGCATCCGGCCTGTGGCCCGGCAAGGTCGTCACCGAGATCGCGCCTGCAGGCCCATTCTGGGAAGCCGAGCCGGAGCACCAGGATTACCTGGAACGCATACCGAACGGGTATACGTGCCACTTCGTGCGGCCCGACTGGAAACTGCCCCATCGCGCCTGATGCGAGCGCATCGCATCCGCGTGGTCAAGGGAGTGCTTCCCGCCAAGCACCCCATTTGTGGTCCTCGTATGATGCGATCGTCGTAGGGGTTTCCTGGCTCACCACCGACGCGGGAACTGCTCGGCTATATACCGTCTGCCGAAGCTGGGCAAACTATTGTACACAGCTGAGCAGTCAGGCGAGCCTGCCTAACCACAATCGACCGTTTGTGGACAGGTCGGCTCGGCCGTGCTCTGAAATGTTCATAAAATAGTCTACTTACTTTTGAACATGTTCATATGTAATATGGACGTTATTGGACGCTATTGGACGTCCTTGGACAACGGAGTGAGAGCAAATGGCAATTTTCGGATACGGCCGGGTCAACACGAAGGAACAGACGACGGAGAACCAGCGCCGGGAGATCGAGGCGGCCGGCTATGCCATCGACTTCTGGCATGCCGACGAGGGCGTGTCGGGGAAGGTCTCGGCGGCGCAGCGCCCGCAGTTCGCCAAGATGCTCAGCCAGATCCGCGACGGCGAAACCTTGGTGGTGACAAAGCTCGACCGCCTCGGCCGTGATGCCCAGGACGTCGGCGCCACGATCAAGGCGCTGGCCGCTCGCCGCATTGAGGTCATCGTCCTGCAGCTGGGGAAGCTCGACCTCACCAGCGCCGCCGGCAAGCTGATGCTGGCCGCCGTGGCCGAGATGGAGCGCGATCTGCTGGTGGAACGCACCCAGTCCGGCCTGGCGCGGGCGAAGGCTGAGGGCAAGACCTTGGGCCGCCCAGCCAGCACGACGGATGCCCAGCGGGCGGCAATGCTACAGCAGCATCAGACTGGCCAATCGATCAGCTCCTTGGCACGCACCTATGGTGTCTCCCGTGCCAGCGTGATGAGGGTTGTAAAACCTGCATCGGAAGCCCTTGCTCGGTAGCATCCCGCAGCGGACAATGGAGGCCGGAAACCCCGCAAATAGCGGAGTTTCCGCAACGAGTTACAAAAAAAAGCCATCCTTATATCCCCAACTTGGGTTCACTACATGAAAGCCACCTTTATCGAGCTCCCTCCTTTTCAGCGCTTGCGCGACGAATATTTCGACGACGCATCGTTCAAGGAGCTGCAGAGCGAGCTGATGAAGGACCCCGAGGCCGGCGACGTGATCAAGGGGACCGGGGGCTACGGAAGATCAGGTATGCCGACGAACGGCGCGGCAAGGGGAAGCGCGGCGGCTTGCGCATCATCTACTTCTGGAAGGATGCGGCCGACCAGTTCTGGCTGTTCACCGTCTACGACAAGGACGAAGCGCACGACCTCACCCCGGACCAACGCAAGATGCTGAAGCAGCGTCTTGAAGCAGAAATCAAGGCAAGGAGTGCCAAAAAATGACCAAGCGAGATATTTTTTCCGACCTGATGGAAGGCTTCGACGCCCTGGAAGGCGCGCGCCAGGGAAAGGCTACGCTCCGCACCTCGGAAGTAGAGCGCAAGGCTCCGCCGGAAATGACACCGGCTAGGGTCCGCGCTGTGCGCGAGAAGCTCCACGTGTCTCAGCCTGTGTTCGCACGCCGGTTGCGAACCGAGGCGCGCACCATCAAGAACTGGGAGCAGGGCACCGCCAAGCCGAATGCCCAGGCCGCCATCCTACTGAGCCTGATGGATCGCAACCCCAAGTTGCTCGACGAGATCGCCGCGCTCTGAACCAAGCCCACGATGTGGGCGTTTTTTACGGGCCTGCCGCTCTGCTCGCGCCGGCGCCATCCGAGCTTGCATTACAAGTAGTGGCGAAAGCCTATCCTGCGTCGGTGTAGTACATCAGCTCAAGTAGAAACCAGTTGGACTGCGTGATGGAACCGGCGTAGGCGAAAAAATTTAGTGTCGCTGATTGATCGTCATGGCCGGTGGAGGTCCACTCTAGTCGAAGTCGAAGCTCATGCTCCCCCATAACATTGACGTTTTGCAAGGGATGCAAATCTTGTTAAGGAGCATTCCAATGAGCAACCGTATCGCTACTTTCGCCGGCAGCCTTGCTCTGTTGGCAGGTTTTTCTGCTCACCTGTGGGCGGAGCCGATCACGCTGACATTCGATGAATTTTCTGATCAGACCCCGATAACGAATCAGTATCAAGGCATGGGCGTGACGATTTCTGGCAGCAATGCAGTTCTTGCTCTTTTCACCCCGTGGCCAGCCAATACGGGTATGTAGTGACTCCTGCCACAGCAAGACTCGAAACTGGCATTGAAAACTTGGGAACGCGTGGGAACCGCGGCTGCGCGTGCTAGCATCGGGCACCCAACCGCCCTTCCCGCCATGCTTCCTATTTTTCAGTCCTCGTATGATGCGATCGTCGTCGGAAGCGGTCCGGGCGGCGCCAGCACGGCGCGCGAACTGGCCCAAGCCGGCATGCGCGTGCTGGTGCTGGAACAGGGCGGCGCCGACCCCTTGAAGGGGACGCTTGGCCAGATGGCGGGCATGGCCGCGGTCCCCGGCAAGGGCGCGTATGTGCAGCGCGACGCCTCGCTGCTGGTGGCCGGCATCACGGCCGGCGGCAGCTCGGCCATCAATTTTGCGACCGCCGCCCCGCCGCCGCAGGCGCTGTTCGCGCGCTACGGCATCGATCTCGAACCGGCGCTCGCCGCCTTGCGCGCCGAACTGCCGATGGCCCCCCTGCCGGACAAGTTAATTGGCCCGATGGCGGCGCGCATGATGACGGCGGCGCGCGCCTTGTCGCTCGACTGGCAAAAATTGGAAAAAATGATCCGGCCCGCGTCCTGCCGCAGCGGCTGCTGGCGCTGCGTCTACGGCTGTCCGTTCGGCGCCAAGTGGACGGCGCGCGATTTTCTCGATGAGGCCTGCCGCCACGGCGCACAACTGGTCGACCGTGCCCGCGTGCTGCGGGTGCTGGTGGAAGGGGACCGCGCGGCCGGGGTCGAGGTGCAGGTGGGCGGCAAGCTGCGCACCCTGTTCGCGCCGATCGTCGTGCTCGCCGGCGGCGGCCTCGGTAGCCCGCGCTTGTTGCACAGTTCAGGCCTGGGACCGCGCGAATCTCCCTTCTTCAGCGATCCGGTGGTGGCGGTGATGGGCAGCGTGGACGACATCGACGGCGGCGCCGAGGTGCCGATGGCGGGCGGCCTGCATTTACATGACGCAGGCGTCGCCCTGGCCGACCTGACCCTGCCGCAGCCGATGTACCAGGCCTTTGCGCTGCAGGTCGGCCGCGTCGACCGCCTGTTTGCGCACCGGCGCACCCTGTCGATGATGGTCAAGATCCGCGACGCCATCGGCGGCCGCGTCGGGCCGCGCTGGGCGGATAAAACGCTGCAGGACAGCGACCGTCAAAAATTGAAGCATGGGGTCGGGATGGCGAAGGCGATCCTGCGCGAGGCGGGGGCGCATCACATCTTTACATCCTGGCATTTCGCGGCGCATCCGGGCGGCAGCGTGCGCATCGGGGAGGGAGTCGATGCAAATTTGCAGACGGCCACGCCGGGGTTGTTCGTGTGCGATGCGTCGGTGATTCCGGAGCCGTGGGGGCTGCCGCCGACGGTGACCTTACTTTGTTTGGGCAAGCGGCTTGGCGAGTCGCTCGGCACTAGCAAATTGTAGGGTGCGCTACCGCAGTGGTTGAATATGCGTCTCGGCTTACGTCGCTTCGACGCAATTCACGCACCGCATCAATAATGCGGCGGGCGCTCGTTCACCGGCGTCTGGCGCCCGACCTCGCGCATCGTGCGCAGGTGCTCGGCCAGCTGCTGCACCATGGCCTCCAATTGGTCGATGCGGCGCGCCTGCTGGTAGACGGTCTGGTTCAGCGAGTCGACCAGGTCTTCCATGTGCGCCAGCTTGATTTCGATATCGACAAAACGGTCTTCGTGTTCCACGGCGGTTCCTGGCATTTTTTCAAGTGCGGGCATTATGACAGCAGCTTGGCGGCATCCGGCTTCGGGGTATTCAACAGCGCCTTCAAACTCGCCAGGCGGTCCTTCGGGCTGATCACCTCGGACTCGAGCGGCACCGCAATGCCCTCGTCGAGCGCCATCTCCTTGATGAAGCGGGAAGGGTCGCAGTGCACCAGCTCGCCGGCGCGCTTTCGCTTCTTGCACCAGGTGACGTGCAGCGTGCGCTGGGCGCGCGTGATGCCGACGTACATCAGGCGCCGCTCTTCCTGGATGCGCGCGGCGATCTTTTCGATCGGGTCATCCGGGTCGCCTTTATGGGGCAAGATCCCCTCTTCCACGCCGACCAGGTAGACGTGCGGATACTCCAGCCCTTTCGAGGCGTGCAGGGTCGACATGCGCACCGCGTCCTGCTCTTCGTCCTGGCCTTCCAGCATCGACATCAGCGCCACCATCTGCGTCAGCTCCAGCAAATTCTTCTCGTCGCCGGTGCCGTCGCGCCCGCCGTTGCCGCGCTCCTTGAGCCAGTTGGTGAACTCCATCACGTTCTGCCATTTCGCCTGGGCGGCGCGGTCATCGAAGTTCTCGTACAGGTAATGCTCGTAGTTCATCTCTTTCATCATGTCGTCCAGTACCTCGGCGGCATGTTCTCCGCTGCCCGATGGCCCCGGGCGGCTGGCGCGCGATTCGAGTTCATTGATGAAATGGCAGAAATCGCGCAGCGGGTGTAATTGGCGATCGGCCAGCTTGCCCTCGATGCCGCCTTTGAGCGCCGCCTCGAACAGCGAGCAATTCCATTGTTTGGAAAATTCGCCCAACACTTCCAGGGTCGCCATGCCGACGCCGCGTTTCGGCGTCGTCACCGCGCGAATAAACGCGGGGTCGTCGCCCTCGTTTGCGATCAGGCGCAGGTAGGCGATGATGTCCTTGATCTCGGCCTTGTCGAAAAAGCTCTGGCCGCCGGAAATCGTGTACGGAATGCGCTCCTTGCGCAGCGCCTGCTCGATGATGCGGGCCTGGTGGTTGCCGCGGTAAAGGATCGCGAAATCGGTCCATTTATTTTTGCGCTGAAAATGGTCCGACGAAATCATGATCGCGATCTGGTCGGCTTCCTGCTCGTCGCTCTGCATGCCCAGCACCTTGATCGGCTCACCTAACCCGTGTTCGGACCAGAGCGATTTTTCAAAGAGCTTCGGGTTATTCCCGATCACGGCATTGGCCGCCTGCAGGATGCGCGTGGTCGAGCGGTAGTTCTGCTCGAGTTTAATCACGCGCAGGTCGGGAAAATCGGTTTGCAGGGTCTTGATGTTTTCGACCGAGGCGCCGCGCCAGGCGTAGATCGCCTGGTCGTCGTCGCCGACCGCCGTGAACATCGGCTTCTTGCCGATGCCCGTCACCAGCAATTTCACCAGCTCGTACTGGCAGGTATTCGTGTCCTGGTACTCGTCCATCAAGAGGTAGCGCAGCTTCCTCTGCCAGCGGTCGCGGATCGGATCGTTATTCCGGAACAGTTCCACCGGCAGGCGGATCAGGTCATCGAAGTCGACCGCCTGGTAGGCGGCCAGCGTCGCCACATAGCTGCGGTAGATGCGTCCGGCCTGGGCTTCGTCCTCGTCTTTCGCGGCATTGATGGCAGCTTCCGGGTCGATCAGGCCGTTCTTCCACAGCGAGATCGCATTCTGGATGCGGCGGATTTCCTGCTTATCGGTCGTCAGGCCGAGGTCGGAGACGATCGTGTAGCAGTCGTCGCTGTCCATGATCGAAAAACGGTCTTTCAAGCCGACGCCGGCCGCTTCCTGGCGCAGGATTTTCACACCCAGCGAGTGGAAGGTCGACACCGTCAACTGCTTGGCCTGCTTCGGCTGTTTCAGCAATTTGGCGATACGCTCCTGCATCTCGAGCGCGGCTTTATTGGTAAACGTCAGGGCGGCGATCGTGCGCGGATCGTAGCCGCGGTCTTCGATCATGTAGGCGATCTTTTGCGTGATCACGCGTGTCTTGCCCGAGCCGGCGCCGGCCAGCACCAGGCAGGGGCCGTCGAGATAAAGCGCGGCTTCGCTTTGCGGCCCGTTCAGGCCGAATTTTGGTGCGTTGGACATGGGAATTATTCTGGAAAACAGGTGAGCATTGTAACGAAGCGACATCCGAGAGAGATGCGCCCCGCGCTACAATGTTCAGCATGAAAAAATTGCTTATTTTATTACTGGCATGGACCTTGGCAGGACCGGCACTGGCGCGCCCGCTGCTGGTCGCCGCTGCCAGCGATCTCGGCTATTGTATCGATGAACTCGTCGCCGCGTACCGGAAAACGGCGCCGGATGTCGAGCCGAAGGTCTCGCTTGGCGCATCCGGCAACTTTTTTGCACAAATTCGCAACGGTGCCCCCTTCGAGGTGTTTTTGTCGGCCGACATGGACTACCCGCGCCAGCTCGGCAAGCTCGGCGTCGCCGACGGCGCCACCCTGGTGCCGTATGCCATCGGCCGCATCGCGCTGTGGACGCTGGACCCGCAGGTCGATCCTGCCCGTGGCCTGGCCGCCCTCGTCGCCGATGAGCGTGTCAAACGGGTGGCGATCGCCAACCCGGTCACGGCGCCGTATGGGCGCGCGGCCAAGGCAGCCCTGGTGCGCGATGGTCTCTGGGACAAGGTGCAACCGAAACTCGTGGTCGGCGAAAACATCGCCCAGACCGCCCAGTTCGTCCAGACCGGCAATGCGCAAGTCGGCATCATTTCGTTTGCCACCCTGCATGCGACCAGGTTGAAAGGCGTCGGCCGCCATGCGCTGGTGCCATCGACCGGCTTGTCTCCGATCGAGCAAGGCGCGATCGTGACCAGGGCCGGCGCCGCCAATCCGCACGCAAGCGGCTTCGTGCGCTTCCTGGCTTCCCCCGAGGCGCGCGCGATCCTGGCGCGCAACGGTTTTAGTGTGCCTGCGGGCGCGGCCGAATGACCGATTGGCAGTTTCCGTCCGAGTTGTGGGACGCCATCGGCCTGACGCTGCGCCTGGCCGCCGTCACCTCGGTCGTGCTGCTGGTGATCGGCATTCCGCTGGCCAACTGGCTCAATAACAGCAAGATGCGCGGCATCATCTTCGTCGAGACCCTGGTCAGCCTGCCGATCGTGCTGCCGCCCACCGTCATCGGTTTTTATTTGCTGATGCTGATGGCGCCGCAGCAACCGGTGGGCGCGGCCTGGATGTCGGTCTTCGGCCACCCGTTACCGTTTTCGTTCGCGGGACTGGTCGCCGGTTCCGTGCTGTACAGCCTGCCGTTCGCGGTGCAACCTTTCCAGGCGGCGTTTCGCGGTGTCGGGCGCGACCTGGTGCAATCGGCGCTGGCGCTCGGCCTGACGAAGCGCCAGACCTTCTGGGCCATCGTGCTGCCGCTGTCGAAACACGGGATTTTGACGGGCGTCTCGCTCAGCTTTGCGCACACGATGGGAGAGTTCGGCGTGGTCCTGATGTTGGGCGGGAATATCCCCGGGCAGACGCGGGTGGCCTCGATCGCGCTTTATGATGAAGCGCAGAAGTTGAATTATGGGACGGCGCACGCATATGCACTGGTATTGCTGGCGATTTCGTTCGCCATCCTGATTGGCATTGCTTTCTTGCAGCGCCGCCAGAATGCGATCCTGCTGTCGAACTAGGCAGCGCGCAATCCGGCCTCATTTCGGCTACCATCGCCCCTTTGGCGCCCCGCGCCTACCCTTTGCGAGCACGACACAATGAAATTTGAACACCTGATTGAAGTGAACGACCCGCTGAACCCGCTGATGGACACCCTGACCCGCGAGCAGGTCTGGCGCGGCCTGGTGATCCGGGCCGAGTCGCCCAAGCTGTTCATCCCGCACCTGGACGAGTGCGACATCAGCGCGCGCGAAGCCGGCAGTTTCAAACGCCGCCTGCGCTACGGCGACCTGGTCATCGAGGACACCGTCCTCCTGAGCCCGCTGCACGAAGTGCGGTATGAAGTCCCGGCCCAGGGCGATATCAGCGCTTCGCTGCTGACGATGACCATCGAGGCGCCGTCCGAACACATGCTGTACGTGCGTTTCAGTTACGACGACGGCATGGGCGAGGCGACCGACGGCGCGACCAGGATGTACGAGGAATTCAAGAAGTCGGCTTACCAGGAAGCCGATATCGACACGATGCGCATCCTGCGCCAGATGGCAGAGCAGGGGAACCTGGATGCGAGTTATTTGAATTGATCGTAGGGTGGGCACGGCTTGAAGTGCCCACCCTACAAGACCAGTCAGGTTCCGGGCTCCGAATCGGCCGCATCGGTCTGGTTCGTCCCCTTCGCCAGCTTCGCCGCCAAATCGCGCAGCGCGGTGCGCACGCCCTCTTCGATCACGGGATGGTAGAAGGGCATGTCGAGCATCTGCGGCACCGTCAAATGCGCCTGCACCGCCCAGGCCAGCAAATGCGCGATGTGCTCGCCGCGCGGCCCGATCATCTCGGCGCCGAGAAAACGGCAGGTGCCATATTCGGCATACACGCGCAGCATCCCCTTGTTCTGCAACATGACCCGGCTGCGGCCCTGGTTCTCGAACGAGACCTGCCCGATCGCGAATTTAGGCCGGCCGCCCGCGCACAGCGTCTTGTAACTTTTACCCAGCGTGGCGATGTTCGGCTCGGTGAACGCAATCCCTAACGGCGTGCGCCGCAGGCCAGGACGCACGTCCGGATAGCGGCCCGCATTCTCGCCGGCGATCTTGCCGTGGTCGGCCGCCTCGGCCAGCAGCGGCAGCTCGTTGTTGGCGTCGCCGGCAATAAAAATATGACTGGTCCCGCACTGCATGGTGCGGCTGTCGAAACCGGGCACGCCGTTCGCTTCCAGTTCCAGTCCGGTCTCTTCCAGCCCCATGCCGTGCACGTTCGGCGCGCGCCCGGTCGCCAGCAGCACGTATTCAAAATGTTCGCCCGTCTCCTTGCCGAGCGCGTCGCGCGTGGTGAGCAGCACTTGCTCTCCCTGCTGCTCGGCGCGCACGACTTCGGTCTGGAAGCGCAGGTCGAGTTCCTGGGCCAGCGTACGGCGCGCGGCAGCCAGCACTTCCGGGTCGCTCAGCTGGGCGACGCTGCCGCCGCGCGCGAACAGGCTGACCTTGACGCCAAGGCGGCTCAAGGCCTGGCCCAGCTCCAGGCCGATCACGCCGGTGCCGATCACCGCCACCGAGGCTGGTAAATCGTCCCAATAAAACACGTCGTCGCTGGTGACGATGCCGCGGCCGACGTCCTGCAACTGCGGCAGGATCACCGGCGTGGAACCGGTGGCGATCACGATGCGCGCCGCTTCGATTTCGGTATGGTCGTCGATGCGTAGCGTGTGCGGGCCGGTGAAGCGGGCACGGCCGCGGATGCGGTCCTCGATCGGAAAACCCTCCACGCTTTCCAGCACGAAGCCGACGAAGCGGTCGCGCTCCTTGCGCACGCGTTCCATCACGGCGCGCCCGTCGATGCGTTTTGCGCCCGGGTGCACACCGAAGCCGGGTGCGAGGTCGAGCATGTGGGCGGCGTCGGCCGCGGCGATCAGGAGTTTGCTCGGCATGCAGCCGACCCGCGCGCAGGTGGTGCCGTAAGGCCCGCTTTCGATGACGACCGTGCGCGCGCCCTGGGCCACCGCGGCGCGGTAGGCCGACATGCCGGCGGTGCCGGTGCCGATCACGGCGACATCGACTGTTAATTTCTTCATGCTCATCTCCATAGTTGCAAGCCTGACGATACGCCGTTTCGGCTTTAAATGTCGAGCGGGTCCACTTCGAGCGACCAGCGCACGCGGCTCTTCATCGCGCGCAGCAGGGACAGCCACTCCTTGAGGAAGGCCTGCAGCGCCGGGCGTGACGCCGACTCGGCCAGCAGCTGGGCGCGGTCGACGTTGTGGACCCGGGTCATCGTCATCGGGATCGGGTCGTTCAGGGTCACGGCATCGCTCGGCAGGATGTCGCGCGCCTCCTCCAGAAAGGCGATGGCGGTGGCCAGTTCCGGCGCCTCGGCGCGCAGCAACGCCTGGTACATATAGGGCGGCAGCGCGGCCTGCCTGCGTTCTTCGAGCAGGCTGCCGGCAAAGCGGTCGTAGTCATGGCGTACCACGGCCGAGTACAGCGGATGGGCCGCATAGCGGGTCTGGATCAGCACCTCGGAAGCGTTGCCGGCGCGGCCGGCGCGGCCCGCCACCTGCATCAGCTGCGCAAACAGGCGCTCGCTGGCGCGGTAATCCTGCGAGAACAGGGCCGTGTCCGGATTCAAAATGCCGACCAGGGTCAGCTTTTTGAAATCGTGGCCCTTGGCGACCATTTGGGTGCCGATCAGGATGTCGACTTCGCCGCGGTGGACGGTGTCGAAGGCTTCCTGGGCGCTACCCTTCTTTCTCGTCGAATCGGCGTCGATGCGCAGGATGCGCGCCTCGGGGAACATCGCGGCGAGTCCCTCCTCGAAGCGCTGGGTGCCGCGTCCCAAAGGCTGCAGGTCGACGTTGCCGCAGGTCGGGCAATGGCGCGGGATGCGCAATTCCAGGCTGCAGTGGTGGCAGCGCAGCCGGTGCTCGGGCTTGTGCAGCACCATGAACGAGGTGCAGCGGGTGCAGTCGCTGATCCAGCCGCAGGCCTCGCAGGTAATCACCGGCGCATAGCCGCGCCGGTTCAAAAACAGCAGCGACTGTTCGCCACGTTCGAGGCGCTGGCGCAAAGCCCCCAACAGGCCGGCCGTCAGTCCCTCCTTCGGCTTGTCGCGCTCCATGTCGAGCAGGCGCACGGTCGGCAGCACGGCGTCGCGCACGGCGCGCTCGCGCAATTCGAGCTTGCGATAGCGGCCCGTCTGCGCGTGGTGCCAGCTTTCCAGCGAGGGCGTGGCCGAACCGAGCACGATCGGGATGGCGAGCTGGCGCGCGCGCCACACCGCCAGGTCGCGCGCCGAATACCGTAGCCCTTCCTGCTGCTTGTACGAGGGGTCGTGTTCCTCGTCGATGACGAGCAGTTGCAGGTGCGGCAGCGAGGCCAGGATCGCCAGGCGCGTGCCGAGCACGATGCGGGCGTGCCCCTGGTGCGCGGCTAACCAGTGCAGCATGCGTTCGCCTTCCGACAGGCTCGAATGCAAGGTCGCCAGCATCAGGCCCGGGAAGCGCGCGCGGATGTTCCCTTCCAGTTGCGGCGTGAGGTTGATCTCGGGGACCAGGATCAGGATTTGCGCCTGCGGGTCGCGCGCCAGCACCTGGGCGCAGGCCTGCAAATACACCTCCGTTTTGCCGCTGCCGGTGACGCCGTACAGCAGCAGCGGCGTGAAACCAATCGCGCCGCCGATGGCATCGGCCGCTTCGCGCTGTTCGCGGTTCAGGGCGGGCATGCCGATCGGAGAAGGGTCGCCGGGCGGGCCCAGCTTGGCCATTTTTTTCAGTGCCCGGTCCAGCGCCACGGTTGTCGGCACCCTTAGATTTTTCGGCAGGCCGGGCAGCGCCACTTCGCCCAGCGGGCGCTGGTAGTAATCGGCCGCGAAGGCGGCCAGCGCCAGCCATTGCGGCGAGAGCGGAGATAAGCCCTCACGCACGGCGATCGCGTTTTTCAACTTGTCCGGTGGGACTTCGGTGTCCTGCACGACGGCGACGATCAGGCCGACGACTTCGCGGCGCCCGAAACTGACCAGCGCCAGCTGGCCGGCCTGGGGCCTGGTCCCCTCCTCATGCGGCCAGCCGTAATCGAACACGCTGTTGAGCGGTGTATCGAGTGCAATTCGAAGAATGCAGTGCGCCAATGTCCGACCTTGTATAAAAGCTGTGGAAAACTTTGTGGAGAATGAAGCGCTTGACCGTGTGGGAAGTTTACGTTAAGTCAAATGATGTACGGGTCAGCCAAGAAGCCAATCGAATAATGCATTTGAATTCAACGACTTGCGAATTGTGACGTAGTCCACAGCAACTCGCTTCCTGGAGTGCAACGATTGTGTATAACTGCGCTTTTTCTTCTCGTAAATGATTAAAAGCTGTGAAGATTTAAACAAGACTCTACGATGCCACGCGTAAGTGCTTGTCAACGCAGGAATTTTTATGGCTGAGCCAAACAGCCTGTGTATAACTTTGTGAACAAGGCGCTGGAAACTGCGATTTCTATGCAGGAAGAATAGCTTCCAAGTGGTTATGTGCGCCAGGATTCAAAGATAAACTTCAGCAATTTCAACCACTTATGATTTTCTGCTCAGCACTGTACATGTCCACAGGTTTCAATCGCACTGTTTCGCAACATGTGTACAAGTGTGATTTTCGATTCCAGTTTGCTGCGTTTGGCGGGGCGCCGCACATGTGGCGCCGCAACAATTTTGCTCAGGCAGCGCGTTGCTGCCGGCTGAACGCATGCACCGCCTCGACCATCGCCGTGACCGACTCCGGCGGGGTGAATTGCGAGATGCCGTGGCCCAGGTTGAAGACGTGGCCGGCGCCTTCGGATGGCGCGCCGTAGGCCGTCAGCGAGCGCTCCACCTCGAGACGGATTTGCTCGGGCGCGGCAAACAAAATCGCCGGATCGAGGTTGCCTTGCAGGGCGACCCGATCGCCCACCAGGGCGCGCGCGCGGCCCAGGTTGACGGTCCAGTCGAGGCCGAGCGCATCGGCGCCGCAGTTCGCCATTTCATCCAGCCAGATGCCGCCGCCCTTGGTGAAGACGATAGCCGGAATGCGCACGCCATCCTTCTCGCGCTGGAGCTGGGCCAGCACGCGCTCCATGTAGCGCAGCGAGAATTCCTGGTAGGCGCCGTCGGCCAGCGCACCTCCCCATGAGTCGAAGATCATGACGGCCTGGGCGCCGGCGTCGATTTGCGCGTTCAGGTACTGGGCGACGGCGGTGGCGTTGATGTCGAGGATGCGGTGCATCAGGTCCGGGCGCGCGTACAGCATTTTTTTGATGGTGTGGAATTCGCGCGAGCCCTGGCCCTCGACCATGTAGCAGGCCAGTGTCCACGGGCTGCCGGAAAAACCGATCAGCGGCACGCGGCCATTGATCTCGGTGCGAATTTGCGTGACGGCCTTGAAGACGTAGTCGAGCGATTCCATATCCGGTACGTTCAAGGCCATCACGTCGGCCTCGGTACGCAGCGGACGCTCGAATTTCGGGCCTTCGCCGTCGGCGAAATACAGGCCCAGGCCCATCGCATCGGGCACCGTCAGGATGTCCGAAAACAGGATCGAGGCGTCCAGCGGATAGCGGTCGAGCGGTTGCAGCGTAACCTCGGTGGCGTAGTCCGGGTTCTTTGCCAGGCCCAGGAACGAACCGGCGCGCGCACGCGTGGCGCGGTATTCCGGCAGGTAGCGTCCCGCCTGCCGCATCAGCCACACGGGCGTGTACTCGGTCGGCTGGCGCAGCAGCGCGCGCAGGAAGGTGTCGTTCTTGAGCGGGGCAAATTGTGGCATGGCTGACAATATAGGGGCGTCGGAGGACGGCTATTATCGCATTCCTTGCCTTCCATTTGCGATGGGCCGCGAACGCCGCCAATCGTCCCGCACTCTTATAATACTGTTCCACCTTTCATACTCACGACGCGACCCCCATGAACGAGCCGACCCGCAAGCAGGCCGCCCCCAGCGGCACCTGGACTTCCCCGATCAGCGCCGCCGTGGTTGCGGCCGGCGCCGTGCCGCTGTCGCACATCGCGCTCGACGGGCCTGACGTGCTGTGGCTGGCCGGCCGCGCCAGCGAAGCGGGCCGCACCACGCTGCAGCGCCTGCGCGCGGGTGCCGCATCCGAACTGACGCCAGCCCCGCTCAACGTGCGCACCCGCGTGCACGAGTACGGCGGCGGCGCATATGCGGTCGATGGGGGCACGGTCTGGTTTTCCCACTTCGCCGACAACCACCTGTACCAGGTCGAGGACGGCGGCGCACCCGTCATGCTGACCAGGGAAGAAGCCGTGCGCTACGCCGACTTCGTGCCGGACCGCGCCCGCGCGCGCCTGGTCGCGGTGCGCGAAGACCACCTGGCGGGCGAAGCCTATCCGGTCAATACCATCTGCGCGCTGGGTTTTGACGGCAGCGAGACCATCCTCGTCGACGGCAACGATTTCTACGCGGCGCCGCGACTCTCCCCGGATGGCCGCCAGCTGGCCTGGCTGTGCTGGGACCATCCGCGCATGCCCTGGCAGGGCACCGAACTGTGGGTCGCCGATATCGCCGCGGACGGCAGCCTGGTCGACGGCCGCCTGGTGGCGGGCAGGATCGACGAATCGATCTGCCAGCCCGAATGGTCGCCCGACGGCCTGCTGCATTTTGTCTCGGACCGCAGCGGCTGGTGGAATTTGTACCGCTTCGAGGGCGGCGTCGTGCACCCGCTGTGCCCGCGCGACGCCGAGTTCGGCGGACCGCAGTGGAACTTCGGCGGCTCGATGTACGGGTTCAGGTCGGAGGACGAAATCATCTGCACCTATATCGAGGACGGCATCAGCCGCCTGGGCCGCCTGTCGACGCGCGGCTGCAGCCTGACCCCGATCGACACGCCGTACCAGGAGATCCGGGAATTGCGCGTCTCGCCCGAGCTTGTCGCGGTGCTGGCCGGCTCGCCGACGATCGCGCTGGAACTGGCCCTGATCGACCCAGCCACCGGAGAACGCAGCGTACTGGTGCAATCGATCGCCGACCTGCCAGGCGAGGGATACCTATCCGTCCCGCGCAGCATCCGCTACCCGAGCGCGAATGGCCGCACTGCCTACGCGTTTTATTACGCACCGGCCAATAGCGATTTCGCGCTGCCGGCAAACGAGCTGCCGCCCCTGATCGTGATCGGCCACGGCGGCCCCACTAGCATGGCCACCAGTACATTAAAACTCGCCACCCAGTTCTGGACCAGCCGCGGCTTCGCCGTGCTCGACGTGAACTACGGCGGCAGCTCCGGCTTCGGGCGCATCTACCGCGACCTGCTCAAGGGGCAATGGGGCATCATCGACGTCGAGGATTGCGTGGCCGGCGCCCGTTACCTGGCCGATGAAAAGCTGGTCGACCCCGAGCGCCTCCTGATTCGCGGCAGCAGCGCCGGCGGCCTGACCACCCTGTGCGCCCTCACCTTCCACGATGTGTTCAAGGCCGGCGCCAGTTATTACGGCGTGTCGGATCTCGCCGGGCTGGACGCCGACTCGCACAAGTTCGAATCGCACTACAACGAATACCTGATCGCGCCCAAGGCGCAAGCGCAGGCCGTGTACCGCGAGCGCTCGCCGATCCACCACACGGACGCGTTAATACGGCCGATGATTTTCTTCCAGGGCCTGGACGACAAGGTGGTGCCGCCGCAGCAGTCGGAAACGATGGTCGATGCCTTGCGCGCGCGCGGGGTGCCGGTGGCTTACCTGACGCTCGAGGGAGAAGGCCACGGTTTCAGGAAAGCAGACAGCGTCGTGCGCACGCTGGAGGCGGAGCTGGCGTTTTATTTGCGCGTGTTCGGCATCGCGCTGCCTGAGGGGCTGCCGCGGCTGGAGATCGAGAACCTGGCTGCATGACCAAACCCGCCCTGTTCGATCATTACGGCGCGTTCACGGCGCGCGACAAACTGATCATGGCGCTGCTGGCAGTAGCCGGCGAGCCGCTTGGCCGCACGCGCCTGCGCGAACATCTCGAGGCGCTTGGCGAATTCGATGGCGAAGACGACCTGGTTCACACCATGGCGGATCTGCACGGGTCCGGCCTGGTAACGCAACTGGCGTCACGTGGCAGCGTTCTCGAACCCGCAGCAGCATGGCCGGCAATCGATGCACTGCTGCGCAGCAGCCGGTTCAATGAGCTGCGTGAAGTCTACGAGGCCGTGAATCCACTGCGGCGCGACTGGCAGGGCCATCCGGTGCTGCGCAGCTACCGCCAGGGCCTGGCCCTGCTGCGCATGGCGCTGGTGGGCGGCGAAGGCGTGAAGACGGTTGCACCGCTCCTGGCGGCTTGCCTGCGTTGCCACGAGGCGGCCTATCTGCACCCGCTGGTCGAGATTTGCGCGCGGCCGTTCGAGCCGGACCTCATCGATCACATCCACCCGGCGCTGCGCGACGAGGTGTTGTCGGTGTTGATCAAGCACGTCCAGCGCGAGCCGGACACGGCACCAAATGTGCGCGCATATGTGGAAAGCCACGTCGCCCAGGGCGGCACCGCGATGGAATTGCGGATCAGCTTGGCCGAGCATTTGATCCTGTGCGGTCGCCTGGATGAAGCCGGCGCCCTGCTGCAAGACCTCGACGATTCGGCCGCCCTGTTCTACCGCAGCGTGCTGCTGCTGCTGCGCGACCACATCGACGAAGCGCTGGCAGGTTTTGATGCGGCCTTAAAACTGCTGCGGCGCGAGACCGGCAAGAGAAAGGCCGTGTTCGCGGGTATCGGCGGCCACCTGTATGTCGCCGCCCTGCTGCGCCGAGGCGACAGCAAACAGCAAAAGGCGGTCGAGAGCTATCTCGACAGCGCCACGCGCGCCGTGCAGAGCCACGACACGGCGGTGTACCAACAACTGAGCATGCTGCGCCAGATCCGCGGCGGCACGGTCGATGCTGAAGTGCTGCCGTCGCGGAACTGGGAAACGGCGCTGCAGCCGGTGCTGTTCCGGGCCCTGCTGCACTGGTGGCTCGGCATGCCGCAGTTGTCGACCCAGCGCGCGCGGCTGGAAGAAGCGCTGGCGCAGTCGGAAAGCGCCGGCTTCGATTTCCTGAGCGCGCAACTGGCCGGCCTGCTTGGGCAACTGGGCGGTGTCAAGCACGAACAGCGCGCCATCGCCCTGCGCCAGCAGCATCGCTTCACCGACATGACGCACTGGTTCGAGCGCGAGCAGCCGTGGGAGCGCCAGCTGAACGCGCTGATCAACCTGCAGCCGGCGGTGAACGTCGAAGTCGTCAAAGAGTCGCGCCTGGTCTGGCTGATCCGCTACGACGAGCACCTGGGCGTGCAGGAGCTGGAGCCACGCGAACAGAAGCGCGACGCGCAAGGCGCCTGGAGCCGCGGCCGTCCGATGGGCCTGAAACGCCTGACGGAAGACGCGGCCACGCTCGATTTTTTGACGGCGCAAGATTTATTGGCGGTCTCCAGCATTGGCGCGGCGCGCCAGTATTACGGCAGCGGCCTGCGCTACGAGTTCGATATCGGCAAGGCGCTGGCCGCCCTGATCGGCCACCCGCTGCTGTTCTGGTTCGATGCACCCGGCACCCGCGTGGAACTGCTGCCGGGCGAGCCGGAACTGCTGGTGAAAGCCGGGCGCGAGCACGTGACCATTTCCCTGCGCCCGCAGGTAGGCGACACCAGCGGCGACGTCGTCGTCACGCGCGAGACGCCGACCCGCCTGCGCGTGGTGCGCGTGCGCGACGAGCACCGCCGTATCGGCGCCATCGTCGGCGAGGCGCTGGTGGTGCCCTTGGAAGCAGAAGTGCGCGTGCTGCAGGCGATCGGGGCGATCTCGTCGATCGTCACCGTGCAGTCGGACATCGGCGCCAGCGCGGCCGACATCGAATGCATCAATGCCGACGCGCGCCTGCACGTGCACCTGCTGCCGTATCAGCATGGCCTGCGCATGCGCATTCTGGTACGCCCGCTGCCCGGCACCGGCGCCTATTACGCGCCGGGCAGCGGCCTTGAGCGCGTGATCGCCGATTTCAACGGCATCCGCACCGAAGCCAGGCGCGACCTGAATGCCGAGCGCGAAGCCGAGCGCCAGCTGGTCGCCTCTTGCCGCGCCCTGGAGAGCGCCGAAGAAGAACACGGCGAATGGCTGCTGGGACAGCCGATCGCGTGCCTGGAACTGGTGAGCGAACTGCAGGAGGTTGACGCCGACAAGATCGTCATCGGCTGGCCCGAGGGCGAGCCTTTCCGCGTCAGCAAGAAGGTGGCTTCCAACGCGGTGCGCGTCAACATCAAGCGCGACAAGGACTGGTTTGCCGCGAATGGCGAAGTGGCCATCGACGAGGGCCGCGTGATGGATTTACGCGAGCTGCTCGACAAGGTGCGCGCCGGCGACGGCCGTTTCGTCGCGCTCGGCGACAACCAGTTCCTGGCGCTGACCAACGAATTGCACCGGCGCCTGCTCGACGTCGCCGCTTTTACGGACGCCGACGGCGAAGTATTGCGGGTCCATCCACTGGCCAGCTTCGCGCTGGAAGAGCTGGCGCTCGGCGCCGGCGGCGTCGAAGCGGATAAAGCCTGGCGCGCGCATATTAAAAAAATGGCGGACAACGCCGCTTACGAGCCGCAACTGCCGTCGACCCTGCAAGCCGAGCTGCGCGACTACCAGCGCGACGGTTTCGACTGGCTGGCGCGCCTAGCGCACTGGGGCGTCGGCGCCTGCCTGGCCGACGACATGGGCCTCGGCAAAACCCTGCAGGCGCTGGCCCTGATGCTGCTGCGCGCGCCGAACGGCCCGACCCTGGTGGTGGCGCCGACTTCGGTGTGCACCAACTGGCTCGCGGAAGCAGCGCGCTTCGCGCCGACCTTGAAGATCAAACTGTTCGGGCCGGGCGAGCGCGCCGACATGATCGAAGGAGCCGGTAACTTCGACGTGATTGTCGCCAGCTACGGCTTGCTGCAGCTGGAAGCGCCGCTGTTCGCAAAAAAGCGCTGGCACACGATCGTGATGGACGAGGCGCAGTCGTTCAAGAACGCGGCAACCCGGCGCTCGCAGGCGGTGATGGCGCTGCAGGGCGACTTCCGGATGGTCGCCACCGGCACGCCGCTGGAAAACCACTTGGGAGAACTCTGGAACCTGTTCCGCTTCATCAATCCGGGCCTGCTCGGCACGGCCGACCAGTTTCAGTTGCGCTTTGCGGGCCCGATCGAAAAGGCGCAAGATAAACGCGCCGAAAGCGCGGCCCGCGCGCGTTTGAAACGCCTGACACAGCCATTCATTTTGCGCCGGACCAAAGCGCAAGTATTGACCGAACTGCCGCCGCGCACCGAGATCGTGCTGCCGGTCGAACTCAGTCCGGAGGAGATGGCCCTGTACGAATCGCTGCGCCGCGAAGCGCTCGACAAACTGGCGTCCCTGGAAGCGCCACAAAGCCAGAAGTCGATCGCGATCCTGGCCGAGATGATGCGCTTGCGCCGCGCCTGCTGCAATCCCGAGCTGGTCGCGCCCGGTCTCGGCATTGCCAGCAGCAAGCTGGCGACGTTCGCGCACCTGGTCGAGGGCCTGCTCGAGAACCGCCACAAGGTGCTGGTGTTCAGCCAGTTCGTCGATCATTTATCCCTGATCCGCAAACACCTCGATGCGCGCGGTATCCGCTACCAGTACCTCGATGGCTCGACGCCGATGCAGGCGCGTAAAAAGCGGGTGGACGCCTTCCAGGCCGGGGAAGGCGATTTATTCCTCATCAGCCTGAAGGCGGGCGGGGTAGGCATCAACCTCACGGCGGCCGACTACGTGATCCACATGGACCCGTGGTGGAACCCGGCGGTCGAGGACCAGGCCTCGGACCGCGCCCACCGCATGGGCCAGCTGCGGCCGGTGACGATTTACCGGCTGGTGGCGCGCCACACGATCGAGGAAGGCATCGTCGACCTGCACCGCCACAAGCGCGACCTGGCCGACAGCCTGCTCGAGGGCGGCGACCTGTCGGCGCGCATGGCGCCGGGCGAGATGCTGGCCATGCTGCAGCAGGGACTCGGGGCTTAGAACCACGCATCTGGCGCTGCCGGGCGATCCATGTGATGATTCCGCTTTTAATCGGAACGCCATCTTGGAAGAACAGAACGCACTCGCTGCATCGACGGCCCAGGTCATCGGCGTCAAATCGTGGCTGGCCTATGCCGGCGTGCTGGCGCTGGCCGTGATCCTGTTCGCCGTCGTACTGCCGCTGGCCTTCCTGTGGCACGAGATGGCGGCCCTGGCGGTGCTGGTCCTGTCGGCCATGCTGGTCGCCTACGAATTCCTGCTGGTGCGCAGCGTGCAGCTGTACCTGGACGATCTCGGCGTCTGGGTGCATGCGGGCGTGCTGCCCTGGAAGAAGGGCGTCGTCGGCGTGAAGTGGCGCGACGTGGATGAAGCGACTTTTATCAACGGTTTCAAGAGCTGGGCCACGCGCTCGTACACGGTACGCATTGGCCACCGGTTTACCAGGGACAGCGAGATCGTCTTGAACAACATCGCGCGCGGCAAACACGCCGTCGCCGCCGTCAATGCGCGCCACCAGGCCTTGATCCGCGCGGGCTTCGTCGACTGATGGATGCCCTCGCAGCGCTCGCCTTCGTGCGCGAACACGGCGTCGTACTGGCCTCCGCACGCGGGCCCGTGCCGACGCTGACCCATGCGATCGCCGGGGAGCCGATCAAGGGCAGCTGGTGGGGCCACCCGCAGGGTAAACACATTTTCGCGGTGCTGGGGGCGGTCAGCGAGGACGCCGGCATCCTCGTCTGCCGCCTGGTCGAACACAAGGTCACGCTGGTGCACCGGCGCCTGTGGCCGGCGCTGGCCGCCGCCGCGCCAGTGTTTGACCCAGCGCACCTGGCGCGGGTGGTGCAGGAGCACAGCAAGCGTGGCCACCATGAAAACAGTGAAACGCCCTTCCCCGACTGGCTGCCCGCCAGCGTCATGGAAGAGGCCAGCCGCTTGCCTCAGGAAGCGGCCCTGGCCGCGCTGGGCCCGGCGTTTGTTACAAAGCCGGGGCAGCGCAATCCGCGCGAAAAATGCTAATCTGGCGCGCTGCCGCGCCGCCGCGCTGAAAACGGCAGCCGCGCCGCCCACCCGAATCACCATCTTTACGGGCCGAACACAATGATGAAATCGAAACTCGTGCTGGCAGCCATGATCGCCAGCCTCGCGCTGGCGCCGGCCAGCGCCAAGCAAGCAAAAACCGCAAAGCCGAAAGCGGCCAAGGTCGTGAAATCGAAGGGTACCGCCAAGCGCGTCGCCGCCCCTGTCGCCAAGGCCAAGGGCAAGCCGGTCAAGGGCAAGCAAGGCAAGGCGCTGGCCGCCGCTGCCGCCACCAGCGTCGTTGTCGCTGCCGTCGCTGCGCAACCGGCCCAGGCGCAGGCCCAGGCACCCGCAACGGCATCGAACGAGAAGCGCCTCGACCGCCGCGCCGATTCGCTCAGCATGCAGTACCTGACAGCGCTGTGGCGCATCGATCCGGAGGGTGCCATCGCGGTCGGCAAGTTCGAGGCCGCCGCCAACCTGACACTGCCGGATGCCGCCACGCGCGCGAAAAAACTCGCGTTCACCAACGAGTGGCTGGAAAAATTCCGCAAGATCGACACGCGCCAGCTGTCGCCGCGCCAGCGCACCGACCTGGCCCTCCTGGTCAACAAGCTCGAGACCGACCGCTGGCGTCTGACGACGCTGCGCGAATTCGAATGGAACCCGGCGCAGTACAACATCGCCCAGCCGCTCGACCTGGTATTGAATACCGACTACGCCGCGAAACCGCAGCGCCTGCGCACCATCCTGAAACGCCTGGACAACGTGCCGGCCTATTACCAGGCGGCGCAAGCGTCGATCGTGAATCCGACGCGCGAACACACGCAGTTGGCGATCGCGCAGGCGCCGGGCACGCTGGTGGTGTTGGCCGACCTCGGCCAGGCCGCGCAGAGCTCGATTTTAAATGCGCAGGAAAAGGCGCTGTTTGCGCGCCGCATCGCCGAAGCCGGCAGCGCCGTGGTCGCGTATGTCGACTTCCTGAGCAACCTCGAAAAGACGCAATCGGCCAGCGGCAAGGCGCGTCCGTTCAGGCTCGGGAAAGCCTTGTACGAACAAAAATTCGCGCTCGAGATCCAGTCGGCCAGCAGCGCCGAGCAGACTTACCGCAAGGCGCTGGCGGCGCGCGAAGAACTCCTCACGCGCATGAATGCGATTGCGGACGAACTCTGGCCGCGCTACATGGCCGGCACCAACAAGCCGAACGACCGCTTCCAGAAGATCGGCATGCTGATCGACCGCCTGTCCACCCGCCACGTCGCGCGCGAAAACTTCTTCCCCGAGATCCGGCGCCAGATCCCGCTGCTGCAGGACTGGGTCATCAAGAACGATTTATTGACGCTCGACCCGGGCAAGCCGCTCGAAGTGCGCGAGACGCCGATGTACCAGCGCGGCGTGGCCGGCGCCAGCATCGACGCGCCGGGTCCCTACCGTCCGAAGGACAAGACGTATTACAATGTGACGCCCCTGGACGGGCTCACGGCGGAGCAGGCCGAAAGCAGCCTGCGCGAGTACAACGAGTGGATCCTGCAGATCCTGAACATCCACGAGGCGATCCCCGGCCACTACGCCCAGCTGGTGCATGCGAACCGCTCGCCATCATTGGTGAAATCCCTGTTCGGGAATGGCGCCATGGTAGAAGGCTGGGCCGTGTATGGCGAGCGCATGATGCTCGAATCGGGCTACGGCGGCAACGCGCCCGAGATGTGGCTGATGTACTCGAAGTGGAACCTGCGCAGCGTGACCAACACCATCCTCGACTACTCGGTGCACGTGAACGGCATCGGCCGCGAGGAAGCGCTCGACCTGTTGACGCGCCAGGCCTTCCAGACGCGCCAGGAAGCGACGGAGAAGTGGCGCCGCGTGCAGCTGTCGTCGGTGCAGCTGACCAGCTATTTCAGCGGCTATGCCGAGATCATGGAATTGCGCGAGCAGCGCCGCCAGGCGCTGGGCGAACGCTTCAACCAGAAGCAGTTCCACGACCAGTTGCTCAGCTACGGCAATGCGCCGGTGAAGATGATCGCGGAGTTGATGCGCGATTGATCGTCACGAGGCAATGGCAAGGCAATGGCATACAACCGGGACCGCGCGTCCCGGTTTTTTTATGGCCGTTCGCGTTCGCGCGCCCCTGCACCATCGCTGTGCAAAACCGCACAAACGGCGTGCCTGCGCGCCGCTTGTGCGCCGCGATGCGAAGCCTAGAATACATTGGCGACTTCCCGTCGCGATAAAACTATACCGACAGCCGGAGACAAGTCCCATGAACCTTCTTCCCTCGCCTGCCTCTTAGCGCTTTTCGCGCGGCTGCCTGCTCTCCCGTTTCACCAACCCCGGTGCGCCCCGTGCGACGCCGTCGCGTCCTCGCGCCCGGGCTTCTCAACGTGGTTCACGCAACGGAGGCATTCCATGGCATGTTCGTTTCAACAGGCAGCCCGCCAGGCTGTATTTATCGCCGCATTGCTCCCCTGGGCAGGCGCCCAGGCCCAGGTGCAGGCCGGTCCCGGCAGCTGGAGCGGCAACCAGACCTGGGCCAGCGATACCGTCAACGGCGGCGCCCTGACCGGCTATTACTACTGGCCAGCGACCAACCCCACGCTGGCCGGCAAGCGCGCGCTGGTGCTGGTGCTGCACGGCTGCGCCCAGACCGCCGCCGGCGACGTCATCGACGGCACTTCCGACAAGGGCTACAACTGGAAAGGCGTGGCCGACAGCTATGGCGCCGTGATCCTCGCGCCGAATGCCACCGGCAACCTGTACGGCTCGCATTGCTGGGACTGGGCCAAGAGCACCCACAGCCGCACGACCGGCCACTCGGGCATCCTGCTCGACCTGATCAACCGCTTCGTGAACAACCCGCAGTATGCGATCGACCCGAAACAGGTGTATGTCGCCGGCCTGTCCTCGGGCGGCGCCCAGACCATGGTGATGGGCTGCCTGGCGCCCGACATCTTTGCCGGCGTCGGCATCAACGCCGGCCCGCCGCCGGGCGTGACGACCCTGCAGATCGGCGCGGTGCCGTCCGGGTACACGGCCACCACCGCCGGCAACAACTGCAAAACCCTGGCCGGCGCCAATGTCGCGCAATTCGCCACGCAGGTGGCCGGCGTCATCTGGGGGACCAACGACTACACCGTGGCGCAGGGCTATGGCCCGCTCGATGCGGCGGCCATGCGCATCGCTTACGGTGGTACGTTTACCAAGGGCGCGGCCGTGACGGTGCCGACCGGGGGCAGCAATATCCCATACACGGATGCGAACGGCAAGCTGCGTACCTCGGAGATCACGGTGACCGGCATGGGCCATGCCTGGCCGGCCGGCAGCGGCGGCCAGAGTGCAAATTACGTCGACGCCAGCAAGGTGAATTACCCGGCCTTCGTGATGGACTTCTGGTTCAAGAACAACCTGCGCGTGGCCCAGGTCGCACCGCCTGCGATGAGTTCGTGCAGCGCCAGCGTGTCGGGCTCCACCGTGACGGTGAACGGCGCGGCGAGCGGCAGCATCGGCAGCTACAAGGTGGTCTTGAACGGGCCGACGCCGGTCAACGACGCGCAAGCCGGCAGCGGCGCCAGTTTCAGTAAGGCCTACACGGCGCGCGCCGATGGCTATTACAGCGGCAGCGTGACGGCCACCGACAGCGGCACCGGGCTCACGTCCAGCGCCTGCGCCATCGGCCAGTTCCTGGTCGGCGCGCCACCGGCCTTGCAAGCGCCGGCAGGTCTCGCGGTCGGCGCGCGCACGTCCAGCAGCATCGCACTGACCTGGAACGCGTCGAACGGCGCCACCGGCTACAACGTCTACCGCAACGGCAGCAAAGTGAATGGCGCTGCGCTGGCGGCCACCGGCTATACCGACACCGGCCTGGCGGCGGCAACGAGCTACAGCTATCAAGTCTCGGCGCTCGGCAACGGCGGCGTGGAGAGCGCGCGCTCGGCCACCGTCAGCGGCAGCACCAGCTCCGGCTTTGCCTGCACCACGACCACGGCCAGCAATTACGCCCACGTCACGGCGGGACGCGCGCATAACAGCGGCGGCTACGCACTGGCGAACGGCTCGAACCAGAACATGGGCCTGAACAACACCTTTTACACATCCACGCTGGCGCAGACCGCGGCTGGCTATTACATCATCGGCAGTTGCCCGTAACCGAAGGCGCAGGACTTTGCCGGGGCTGTTGCCCCGGTTTTTTTTCGCCTGTGCTTTGCCCGCTTTGTATGGGCCGTTGCTGGCCAGTCACGCCATCATCCTTCGCTTACATTGTTCTCCAATTAACTCTAGAATTAAACCACCACGCGGACCCTAGTTTCGCTGTGCAAAACAATAACTTTGGAGATCTTCGATGAAAAAGCAGCTCGGCATTTTCGTATCGCGTCGACACATCGCGCCGCTGTTGGCGACGCTCTTCCTGTCCGCCTGCGGCGGCAGCGACGACGAGTCAACGGCCCGCCCGCCGCAGGCAGTGGTCACCCCCGTTCCCGTCACCGTCGCCCCGGAATCGACGCGGGCCCAGGATACGCGCACCTTCGCGGCAGTCCAGACGGCGACGACCTTCGCGGAGTTGGCCGGCACGCCGGCCAGCGACCGCTGGTCGGGCGTGATGAACAATGCGAGCTACCAGGTCGAGGTGCCGAAGAACTGGAACGGCATGCTGGTGATGTACGCGCACGGTTATGCCGGCGAAGGCGCCAACCTGTCGGTGTCGCCGCCGGCGATCCGGCGCCACCTGCTGAACCAGGGCTATGCCTGGGCGGCGTCCAGCTACAGCAAGAATTACTATGACGTGCGCGCCGGCGTGGAAGACACGAACGCGCTGGCGATCGAATTCGTCAACATCGCGCGCCAGAACGGCAGGACCCTGACTGCCCCGTTCAAAACTTACATCATGGGCGTGTCGATGGGCGGGCATATCACGGCCGCCGCCGTCGACGAGGAAAACATCGCCACGGCGAATAACCGCATTCGCTACAACGGCGCCGTGCCGATGTGCGCGGTGCTCGGCGACACCGAACTGTTCGATTATTTTGCCGCCTACCAGAGCGCCGCGCAGGTGGAAGCCGGCATGCCCGCCACCAGCTGGCCAGTGGCGAACTGGGCGAGCATCGGGCCGCAGGTGCAAGCCAAACTCTTCTCCAGCTTCCCGGGCGGCACACCGAACGGCCAGGCCGTGCCGACCGCTCAGGGTTTGCGCCTGAAACAGATCGTCCAGAACCTGACCGGCGGCCCGCGCCCCCTGTTCGACTATGCGTATGCCGGCCCGCTGCAAGCCACCGTCTGGGGCACGTTCGGACGCGACGGCAAGATCAACGGCATTCTGGGCGAAGACGTGGTGAGCACCAAGGACATCGTCTTCCAGCTCGATGCCGACCCGGCCTTGAGTGCCGAGGAACAGGCCTATAACGCGTCGATCTTCCGGGTCCAGGCCCAGCCCGAGGCAAACCGCCTGCGCCGCGACGGCCTGCGCTGGGTGCCGAAGACGAATGCCCTGATCAAGGTCCCGATGGTCACCATCCACACCCTGGGCGACATGTACGTGCCCTTTAAAATGGAGCAGATCTATAAACGCCGGGCCGACGCGGCCGGCACGTCGGGCCTGCTGGTGCAGCGCGCGATCCGCGGCATCAGCCACTGCGACTTCACGCTCGCTGAGCAGGTCGCCGCTTTCGAGGCGATGGTGAAATGGGAGCAGCAAGGGATCAAGCCCGAAGGCGACGACGTCCTGACGCCATCGGTCGTGGCCGATCCGAAGTACGGCTGCAAATTCACCGACAACACGCCGTCCGAGGGCGACAGCGCAACGCTGATCAATACGCGCAAATCGCTGCCCCAATGCAGCGGCACCTGAGCTGGCAAGGTCCCCGATCGGTTTCTCCGAGCGGGATCGACGGCGGGTATGACTACGCCCGCGCGACCTTCAGGTTCTGAGGTGTGACGACGCCGGAAGCGCCGCCTGGTGCTTCCGCCGTTCTATCAGCAGAGGGCGCCCGCGGCGCCCTGCCGCGCCGGCAAGGCCCGGTCTTCCTGGCGCACCCGTTCACCCGACAATACCCTGCCAATGATGGCGCCGCTGACGGCATAGGTCTTCAAGTATTCGACCGCCCCCACAGTACCGAGGCAGGCCTGCAACAGGATGCCTTCCCGTACGATTCTTGTCGTCATGATGAGATCGGCACTGGCGCTGGCCGCAGGCAGTCTCGCGCGGCGATCGATGTGCAAGCTTTCCATAGTCTTCCTTTCATGCCAGATGTGCTGCAAAACGGATGGCGCGTACTCCGGCGCAATGCGGCGCGCGCCCTCTTGCCAATCTACCGGCAAATCCACGGCGCACACATTGGCCATTCGCCCGTTGACGACTAGGCAAAGTCCTACGTATTCGCCACGCCAAAAAAAACCGGCCCGATGAACGGGCCGGCTTCGGCGTGATTCTGTCAGTAATTCAGGATCAGAAATTGACCTTGAACTGGGCGCCGACCGTGCGCGGCTCGTTCAGGATACCGGTCAGGTTATCGAAGTCGATGGCGCCGACCACTTGCACCTTGTCGGTGATGTTGCGTGCAAAGGCAGCCACTTCGTACTTGCCCTCATCCCACTTGTAGCCGACGCGCAGGCCGCCTTCGACCATCGACTTGGCCTTGTACTCGCGCGCTTCGTACAGGAACATGTTGTAGGTGCTGCGGTAAGCCCAGTCGGTGTAGGCGAAGAAGTCGCCCTGCCCCATCGGGACCGTGTAGCGCAAGGTGAAATTACCCTGCCACTTCGGTGCGCGCGGCATCGGGTTGCCGTCGATGCGCACGGTGCCGGCGAACGGGCCTGCCGGATCGGTCACCGTGCAGCCGGCCAGGCCGCCGGTGTTGGCGAAGTTGCCGCACTGCTGGACGAACAGCGACGCGTCCTGGATCTCGGTGTCGTTGTAGCTGCCGCCCAGGGTCATGCGCAGCGAGTCGCTCAGCACGGCCTGGAAGTCGAGCTCGACGCCCTGGCCAGTAACCTTGTCGGCGTTGATCAGCTGGTTCATGTTGATCACGCCGCTGCCGGCGGTGAGCTGCTTGTCTTTCACACGGTACTGGAACACGCTGGCCGACACGCGCGCGCGGCGGTCGAACAGGTCTTGCTTGATGCCGGCCTCGTAGGACAGGGCTTTTTCGGCGTCGGCGAACGACGGACGATCAAGCAAGCCGTTCAGGCGGCCCTGCATGCTCGGCGCGCGGTAGCCGGTGGCGACGCGCGCGAACAAATTCGTGTCCTTGTTCAGGGCATACGTGCCGCTCACATCCCAGCTGACGTTGTTCGAGTCGTTGTTGATGCCGAACGGGCCGGCCGTGGTGGCCTCGACGCGGCGTGCCGAGAAGTCCTTCTTGTCGTTGGTATAGCGCAGGCCGGCGCGCAGTTTGAGCTGCTCGGAGACCGTGTAGTTCAGCGAACCGAAGGCGGCCCATGACTTGGTCGACTGGTCCTGGGTCGCGAAGAACGGATTTTGCGGGTTACCTGGCGCCAGCGAATCGAAGCTGATGCTGTCGATGCGGATGTCTTCCTTGAAGAAGAACAGGCCGCCGATCCACTGCAGCGGACCCGGCACGTTCGACTCGGCGCGGAATTCCTGGCTCAGCTGCTTGTGCTCGGGCAGCAGGTCGGCCGTCTCAACCACGAACGGAATGAAGCCCGGGCCCATCGGCTGCGCGTAGACGGCGCCGAAGCCGCCGTCGACGTCGGCGCGGCTGTAGAAATCGGCGCTCTCGTAGCCGGTGATCGAGTGCAGGGTCACGCGATCGAGGTTCCAGCGCAGGCGCATGTTGGCGCCCTTGGTTTTCAGCCACTGCTTGTTGACGCCGTCGGTCGGGTAGCTGTCGTAGTCGAAACCGTCGACCAGTTCGTTCGTGCCCTGCTTGATGATGTTCGCGCGGAACAGCGTGGCGTTGTTGTCGAGGTCGCGCGCATGCAGGTTGAACAGCGCCGAGAACTGTTTGTTCGGCTGCACCAGCACTTGCAGGCGGCCGGCGTTGTCGCTGTAGCCCTCGAAGGCGCGGGTCCCGGTCGGACGGTTATTAAAAACGCGGTTGTCGCGGTTTTGCGTTTGCACCGAGACGCGCGCGGCGACCGTGTCGCTGAGCGGCAGATTGTAGGCGCCTTCGACGTTCATCGACCCGTAGTTGCCGATGCCGGCGCTGACATAGCCCTCGGTCTTGCCCAAGACGGGACGCACGGAGTCGAACTTGATGACGCCGGCCGGCGAGTTACGGCCGAACAGGGTACCCTGCGGGCCGCGCAGCACTTCCACCTGCTCGACGTCGAACACCGGGAAGCCCTTCAACATCGGGCTTTCCTGCACGATGTCGTCGACCACGAGGCCGACCGGCTGCGACGCATTCAGGTCGAAGTCGGTATTGCCCTGGCCGCGGATATAAAAGCGCGGGAAGGAACGGCCGTAGTCGGATTCCACGTTCAGGCTCGGCGCGCGGCTGGCGAGGAAACGGATGTCCTGGCCGCCGGCGCTGACCGCTTCCAGCCGGTCTCCGCTGAGCGTGGTGATCGCCATCGGCACGTCCTTGATGTTCTCGGCACGGCGCTGGGCCGTCACGATCACGACGTCGAGGCGCTGCCCGCCCTTTGCGTCCGCCTGGACGGCAGGCGTTTCCTGCGCTGCCGGCGTTTCCTGGGCCATCGTTGCCTGCAGCGGGAAGGCGCTGGCGACGGCCATGAACATGAGGGTGCGGCAGCTTGGGAGGGACAGGCGGGATCCTGGACGTTTCATAGTGTTCCTTAAATAGCGGAGAGAACCGGCAACAATGTTTGCAGCGGCGCAGTGGCGCATGAACGCATGGGCAAAATTGCAAAAACGGAATTATATCAACGCGTCAACTTGTACCTGCCATATTTCTGCACAGTGATGTTTTTTTGCACAGAGTGCGGTGCCGCGTCCGCACTGGCGCTTCCGGTATAGTTCTCGAATGAATTTACCGATGCCGACCGACCAGCACGACCTACGCGTCAACGACCGCGAGCAACTTATTTATTTGCTGACCGAAGCGGCCGAGATCGAGCACGGCCTGATGTGCATTTACCTGTACGCCGGCTGGAGCCTGAAACAAGCGCGGACGAAAGGCGTGACGCCGGCCCAGCTGGAGGCCATCGATCGCTGGCGCAAGGAAATCCGCAGCGTCGCCATGGAAGAAATGGCCCACTTGGCCACGGTCAACAATCTCCTGATGAGCATTGGCTCGCCGCCGCATTTCCGGCGCCAGAATTTTCCGGTGCCAGGCGGCTACCATCCGGCCAGCCTGGTGATGCGCCTGGCGCCGCTCACGCGCGACACCCTCGCCCATTTCATTTATCTCGAGCGTCCTGAAGGGGAAGAGATGGCGCAGGCGCCTGGTTTCGAGACGCCTGTTGCCTATCAGCGCCGTCCTTGGGCATCGCGCCTGACGCCGACGGCCGAAGATTTTGATACGGTGGGCCACCTGTACAGCGGCGTCAAGCAGGGTTTTACGACGCTGGCCGACCGCCTGGGCGAAAGCGCTTTGTTCGTCGGCCACGCAGAGGCGCAACTCGGACCCGACATCATGACGCTGCCCGGGCTGGTAACAGTGACCGGCCTGGCCAGCGCCTTGCAGGCGATCGATGTCATCGTCGAACAGGGCGAAGGCGGACGCCCGACACCTGATCCTTTTGACCCTTCACACACCGGATTTTCATGACCCAGGACGCACAACTCACTCCCGACTCCCTGACGGCGCTGCGCGAACGTTTCGAGGCGCAGTCGCGCAAGGCGCAGGCGTATTACACGGCCATGCACGCGGTGCAAAGCATCGTCGGCAATGACGCGGTGGCGAGCAGCTGGATGGAGGCGCCGCTTGGCGCTTTCGAGGGCAAGACGCCGGCTGTGCTGGTGGCCGAGGGACGCGAAAACGACCTGCTTGAGCACATTCGTTCGCTCAAAAAGTAGGGTGGGCATCCGTGCCCACCCTACGAACTCAGGCTGGCTCTTCCGGCGCCTGCGTCATGCGCACGAACATCGGCGCGACCAGCAGGCCCAGTTCGAACAGCAGGCACATCGGGATGGCCAGCGCCAGCTGGCTGACCACGTCCGGCGGCGTGACGATGGCGGCGATGACGAAGGCGCCGACGATCAGGTACGGGCGGATTTCCTTGAGCTTTTCGATGCTGACGATCCCCATGCGCACCAGGATCACGACCACCACCGGCACCTCGAAGGTGGCGCCGAAGGCCAGGCACATCGACATCACGAAATCCAGGTAGTTCTCGATGTCGGGCATGACGGCGATCGAGGATGGCGCGAAGGCGGCAATGAAATGAAACACGCGCCCGAACACGAAGAAATAACAGAAGGCGACGCCGCCGATGAACAGGAACGAGGACGAGACCACGAGCGGCAGCACCAGGCGTTTTTCGTGCGCGTACAGGCCGGGGGCGACGAAGGCCCACATCTGGTAGAAGACCCAGGGCAGCGCCACGATCAGCGCGACCATCAGGGTCACCTTCATCGGCACCAGGAAGGGTGCGATGACGCCGGTGGCGATCATCTGCGCACCCGGCGGCAACGAGGCGAGCATCGGTGCAGCCAGGTAGTTGTAGATTTCCTCCGGTCCCGGCCAGATCATCAGCCCGATGCAGACGATCGCCACGCCGATGATGGCTTTGACCAGGCGGTCGCGCAGTTCGACGAGGTGGGAAATGAAGGTTTCTTCGACTGGCGCTTCTTCGGTCATGTAGTTCTAAAAGAATGAATTCGTGGATTTCACGCCGGGACGAAACTTGCGCACGCGCGCGGCGCCCGACAGGACCCGGGTCTTGCTGCCGTTGCGATGCTTGTACCAGGCCGGCACGGCGGAGCTGCGCACGAGCTTCTTGCGCCGGAAGTCCTTGGCCTTGCGCTCGAGGTTATCCATGCTGGCGGCAGGGCTTGGTGCGCTCGGCTGGATATCGCCGCGCCAGGCGGCTTCGACCTCGCCAATGCTGCTCGACATGTGGTACTCGACGTCCGACTTGAATTCGGCGGCGCTGTCGTGCACTTCCTTGTGCAGGTTGCGCAGTTCGTCGAGCTGGATCTCGCGGCTGACCTCGGACTTGACATCGTGCAGGTAGCGCTGGGCGCGACCGTAGAGCGTGCCGGCCATGCGCGCCACCTTCGGCAGCTTTTGAGGGCCGATCACGATCAGCGCCACCACACCGATGATGGCAAGCTTCGACAGTCCCAGGTCGATCATACGGCGGCGACCGGATTAAGAACGGTGCTTTTCACGGGTCTCGACGTCGATCGTCGATTTGTCCGCTACCTGGCTCGGGTGGATCGGCGGCGGCGTGGTCGCATTCGCTGCGGCCTTCTCTTCGTCGCCCTTGACACCATCCTTGAAGCCCTTCACCGCTTTACCGATGTCGGAGCCCACATTGCCCAGCTTTTTGGTGCCGAACAGCAGCACCACCACGACCAGCACGATGACCCAGTGCCAAATGCTCATTGAACCCATTTCGATCTCCTCAGTAGGCGCTCGGCGCCCGCAATCGTTGAAGCCTCATTCGTACATGCTGTGCCAGTATAAGCCATGCTGGCGTTCGCAACGCTTAGTAATAACTTAGTAAAATGTCAGGTGCCCAGGCCGCGCCAGGGACGCGCGCCCCCGTACACGTGCATGTGCAGGTGATAGACTTCCTGCCCGCCGTTGGGCCCGCTGTTGATCAGGGTTTTATAGCCGCCGCTGGGCTTGCCATTGGCGTCCGTCGTCACCGCCACGCCATGTTCGGCGGCCAGCTTCGGCACCAGCGCCAGCATCTTGCCCAGCACGGCCGTGTGTTCCTCGGTGACGTCGGACAAGGTGTCGACGTGCTGCTTCGGAATCACCAGCAAGTGGACCGGCGCGGCCGGGTTGATGTCCTTGAACGCCAGCAAGTCGTCGTCTTCGAACACGACGTGCGCCGGGATCTGCTTGGCGGCAATCTTGCAGAAAATGCAGTTATCCACGCGTGTCTCCAATCTCTGTTGTTGCGGCAAGCAGGCCGCAGGGCAATCTGAACAATCTGAACAATCTTATATGAGAACGATTACGCGGCAATGACGCGGCGTGAATCAGTCTTCCTTGCGCGACGCTTTTTCGTCGAGGCCGGATAAACCTTCGCGGCGCGCCAGTTCGTCGAGCACCTGTTGCGGCGTGAGGTCGAATTTGGCCAGCAGCACCATCGAATGGAACCACAGGTCCGCCACTTCGTACAGCAACCCGGAGGCATCCCCGGAGACGCGCGCGTCTTTGGCCGCCATCACGGTCTCGGTGGCCTCTTCGCCTATCTTTTTCAGGATCGCGTCGTCGCCCTTGGCGAACAGTTTCGCGACATACGAGGTCGCCGGGTCGCCACCGTTGACCGGCTTGCGCGATTCGATGGTGTGCGCCAAACGCGCCAGGGTCGTGCTCATGAGGCCTTCTTATTCGTATAAATCGTTTCTGGATCCTGCAGCACCGGCTCCACCGCCTGCCAGTCTTCGCCGTCGAATTGCTGGTAGAAGCAGGAATGGCGACCGGTATGGCAGGCGATCCCGCCGGCCTGCTCGATTTTGAGCAGCACCACGTCTTCGTCGCAGTCGAGGCGCATCTCCAGCACTTTTTGCGTATGCCCGGACTCCTCGCCCTTGTGCCACAGCTTTTTACGCGAGCGGCTCCAGTACACGGCTTCGCCCAGTTCCACGGTACGCGCCAGGGCGTCGCGGTTCATCCAGGCGAACATCAGGATGTCGCCCGTGCTGGCCTCCTGGGCGATGACGGGAACCAAACCGTTCTCGTCCCAGCGCACCTTTTTCAGCCACGCCGCATTGTTGGTCGTCGAATGGGGCATACCTTACTCCAGGCGCATCGGGATGCCGCGCTCGGCCATGAAGCGTTTCGCTTCGCCGACCGTGTGCTGCCCGTAGTGGAAAATCGAAGCGGCCAGCACAGCGTCCGCATGCCCTTTCAGGACGCCGTCGGCCAGGTCTTGCAGGCCGCCGACGCCGCCCGAGGCGACCACCGGAATGCCGACCGCATCCGACACGGCGCGCGTCAGGCCGAGATCGAAGCCGGACTTGGTGCCGTCGCGGTCCATGCTGGTCAATAACAGTTCGCCCGCGCCCAGTTGCTCGAGCCGGATCGCCCACGCCACCGCATCCATACCGGTGGCATTGCGTCCGCCATGCGTAAACACTTCCCACTTGCCGGGAGATACCTGCTTGGCGTCGATCGCCACCACGATGCACTGGGCGCCGTGCTTTTGCGAGGCCTCGAACACCAGCTGCGGATTCTGCACGGCCGAGGTGTTCATGCTGACCTTGTCGGCGCCGGCATTTAATAGCCGGCGTACGTCTTCCACCTTGCGCACGCCGCCGCCGACGGTCAAGGGAATAAAAACCGTCGAGGCGACCGCTTCGATGATCGGCAGGATCAGGTCGCGGTTGTCGGAAGAGGCGGTGATGTCGAGGAAGGTGATTTCGTCGGCGCCTTGCCCGTCATAGCGGCGTGCGATTTCGACCGGGTCGCCGGCGTCGCGCAGTTCGGTGAAATTGACGCCCTTGACGACGCGCCCGCCGGTCACGTCGAGGCAGGGAATGATGCGTTTTGCGAGCATAGGATGTCCGTCCGGCCGATTAAGCCTGTTCGCCCTCGGTCAGTTCGTCGGCGCGCGCCTGGGCCGAGGCCAGGTCGATCGTGCCTTCGTAGATCGAGCGGCCGCAGATTACGCCTTCGATGCCTTCGTCCTGCACCGCGCACAGCGCCTCGACGTCGCCCAGGTTGTGCAGGCCGCCGGAAGCGATGATCGGGATGCGCACCGCTTGCGCCAGGCGCACGGTCGCTTCGATGTTAATCCCGCCCATCATGCCGTCGCGGCCGATGTCCGTATAAATGATCGATTCGACGCCATAGCCCTCGAACTTCTTCGCCAGGTCGATCACTTCGTGGCCCGACATTTTGCTCCAGCCGTCGGTGGCCACTTTACCGTCCTTGGCGTCGAGGCCGACGATGATCGCACCGGGGAAGGCGCCGCAGGCGTCGTGCAGGAAGCCCGGGTTCTTCACCGCGGCGGTGCCGACGATGATGTAGCTGATGCCGTCGTCCAGGTAGCGCTCGATGGTGTCGAGGTCGCGGATGCCGCCGCCCAGCTGGACCGGGATCTCGTCGATGCCGTTTTGTTCGGCATATTCCTGCACTACCTGCAGGATCGATTTGATGGCCGGCCCGTTTTTCGGCTTGCCGGCGAAGGCGCCGTTCAGGTCGACCAGGTGCAGGCGGCGCGCGCCCTTCTTCAGCCAATGCAGGGCCATTTGGGCGGGGTCTTCGGAGAAGACGGTGGCGAGGTCCATATCGCCCTGTTGAAGGCGAACGCAGTGACCGTCTTTCAGGTCGATGGCGGGGATCAGCAGCATGGTCGGTGTCGGTTAGGTGGCGGAGACGGTGGCGTGAACGCGCGCGTTCACGGATTCCAATGAATAAAATTGCGATACAGGCGCAGCCCGGCGGCCGCGCTTTTTTCGGGGTGAAACTGGGTGGCGACGATGTTGTCGCGCGCAACGGCGCAGGTGTAGGCGCCGCCGTAGTCGGCTTCGCCGATGGTGTCGCTCACGTTTTCGGGAGCGACGTAATAGCTGTGCACAAAATAAAAATAGCTGCCGTCGTCGACGCCTTCCCACAGCGGGTGCGAGCGGGTCTGCCGCACGCGGTTCCAGCCCATCTGCGGGACCTTGAAGCGCGAACCATCAGCCTGCAACTTCCCGTCCAGCTGGAAGCGCACGACCTTGCCCGCGAACAGGCCCAGGCCCGGCGTGCCGCCATTTTCTTCGCTCTCGTCGAACAGCATCTGCTCGCCGACGCACACGCCCATCACCGGACGCGTGTTGACGGCGCGGCGTAGCGCTTCCTCGGCGCCCGATTCGCGCAGGCTGGCCATGCAGTCGCGCATCGCGCCCTGGCCCGGCAGCACGATGCGGTCGGCCGCATCGATGTCGGCCGCCTTGTTCGAGACCAGGATGTGCGCTTCCGGCGCCGCGGCGCGCAGCGCCTGCGCCACCGAGCGCAGGTTGCCCAGGCCGTCGACCACCACAATCTTGTTCGTCATGGCTCAGTCAACCCGCTCAGTAGATTCGATCACAGGCTGCCTTTGGTCGAAGGGATGATGCCGGCGGCGCGCTCGTCGAGCGTGGTGGCCATGCGCAGCGCGCGCCCGAAGGCTTTGAAGACGGTTTCGCACTGGTGGTGCGCGTTCACGCCGCGCAGGTTATCGATGTGCAGGGTCACGCCGGCGTGGTTCACGAAGCCGCGGAAGAATTCGCCCGTCAGGTCGACATCGAAGGTGCCGATCATCGCGCGCGTCCACGGGATGTGCATTTCCAGGCCGGGACGGCCCGAGAAATCGATCACCACGCGCGACAGCGCTTCGTCCAGCGGCACGTAGGAGTGGCCGTAGCGGGTCATGCCCTTCTTGTCGCCGACGGCTTTCGCGATCGCCATGCCGAGCGTGATGCCGGTGTCCTCGACCGTGTGGTGGGCATCGATGTGCAGGTCACCCACGGCCTCGACTTCAAGGTCGATCATGCCGTGGCGCGCGATCTGGTCGAGCATGTGGTCGAGGAAGGGCACGCCGGTGTTCAGTTTCTGGCGGCCGGTGCCGTCGAGATTGAGCGAAACGCGGATCTGCGTTTCGTTGGTGTTGCGGGTGATGTCTGCGGTGCGGGTCATGAAAGGGTGCTCGTCTGTTCAGGGCGGCTTACGCTGGCGTGAGCGCTGCCTTGAGGGCATTCAGGAATGCGGAATTTTCTTCCGGGGTGCTGACCGTGACACGGATGCAATTGGCCAGCGATCCATGCATTTTACTCAAATTTTTGATCAGCACCTTCTCGTCCAGGAGTTTTGCGCAAACGGCGGCCGCGTCCGGCACGCGCAGGGTGATGAAATTCGCCTTGGAAGGAAATACTTGGACTCCCGGCAGCGCCGCCAGTTCGGGCATCATGCGCTCGCGCTCGGCAATGATGCTGGCGGCCTGGGCGTCGAGCACGGCGACATGGTCGAGCACGAACTCGGCCGCCACCTGGGTCAGCACGTTGACGTTATACGGCGGGCGCACCTTCTCGAACTCGGCCAGCAACTGGGGAGCGGCCGTCATGTAGCCGAGGCGGATGCCGGCCAGGCCGAGTTTGGAGACGGTGCGCATCACGACCAGGTTCTCGAAGTCACCCAGGCGGTCCATGAAGGTTGCACGTGCAAACGGCTGGTAGGCTTCATCGAGCACGGCAATGCCGGTGTCGCCGAGCGCGTGCAGGATGGCTTCGATGTCTTCGGTTGCGAACAGGTTGCCGGTCGGGTTGTTGGGGTAGGCCAGGAACACCACCGCCGGCTGGTGCAGGGCGATTGCGGCGAGCATGGCCTCCATGTCGAGCGAGAAGTCCTCTTTCAACTTCACCCCGACGAAGTCGGCGCCTGCGAACTGGGCCGAGCGCGCATACATGACAAAGGCCGGCACCGGCGCCAGCACGGCGGCGCGCCGTTTCTGGTTGGCGACGGTGGTGGCAACGATCTGGATCAGCTCGTCCGAGCCATTGCCGAGCAGGACATCGTAGCCGGCCGGGATGCCGAGCTTGTCGATGACCTTGCCCTTCAGGGTTGCATACGAGGCCACCGGATAACGGTTCAGCACCGCGTCAGCCAGGCGCCGCGCCAGTTCTTCGCGCAGTTCACCCGGCAATTCATACGGGTTTTCCATCGCATCGAGCTTGATCAAACCCCTCGAATCGGGCACGACATAGGCGCTGCCGGCGCGGATGTCTTCGCGGATGACGTTGGCGATCAGGTTGTCGATAAAGCTCATGCTTGTTCCTCGGTGGCGCTGGCCGCGCGAATGACCGCCTTGGCGGCGCGCGCGATGCTCTTGCGTTGTTTGATGGTGGGGCTCGGCGCTGGTGCCGCCAGGCGTGCCGCGATGATGGCGCAGTACTCCGGATTCAGTTCGAATCCGGCGTACTGGCGGCCCAGGCCGCGCGCCGCGATCGCCGTGGTGCCGCTGCCCATGAAGGGATCCAGTACGACGCCGCCCGGCGGGCAGGAAGCCTTGATCATGCGTTCGATGATCTCGAGCGGCTTCTGGGTAGGATGGCCGGCGCGTTCCGGATGCTCGCGGTGCAGGCGCGACACGCTCCACAAATCCTTCGGGTTGTAGCCGACCTCGAGCCACTTGGCGCCAATAAAGATCGAGCGCGAGCGTGCTTTCTTGGTCGCCGCATCGTACGGAATGCGGACCGCATCGAGGTCGAAATAATAATCCTTGCGGTTCACAAAAAAACCGATGGTATCGTGCACGGATGAAAAACTGCGCACGCTGCCGCCCATCGACGGCACGCGCCGGTCCCAGATGATCTCGTTCATCATCGTCATGCGTTTTTTCAGCATCACGAAGATCTCGGGCGCGAAGCGCCAGGTGAGAAAGATGTAGAGGCTGCCGTTGGGTTTAAGTTTCGGCAGCGCGGCGTCTATCCAGCTTTCGGTCCAGGCGAGATAGGCTTCGACGCTTTGCTGGTCGGAGCCGTTGCCGTAGTCCTTGCCCAGGTTATAGGGCGGGTCGGTCAGGAGCAGGTCGATGGCGCCATCGGGGATGCGCGCCAGTCCCGCCAGCGCATCCTCGCAAAATACCTGGTTGACCCAGTCCGTCATGACTGCTTGATACGCAATTCGGCACTCCGGGCATGCGCCTGCAAGCCTTCGCCGTAGGCCAGTTCGGCCGCGACTTTACCAAGCGTCTGGGCGCCCGCCTCGCTCACCTGCAGCACCGACGAGCGCTTCTGGAAGTCGTACACGCCCAGCGGCGACGAGAAGCGCGCCGTGCGCGAGGTCGGCAGCACGTGGTTCGGACCGCAGCAATAGTCGCCCAGGGCTTCCGACGAAAACTGGCCGAGGAACATGGCGCCGGCGTGGCGGATTTTATCGGCCCACTGCTGCGGATTCTCGGCCGAGATCTCGAGGTGTTCGGCGGCGATGTCGTTGGCAATCGCGCAGGCTTCGTCCATGTCGCGCACTTTGATGAGCGCGCCGCGGTCGGTCAGCGAGGTGACGATGGTTTCCTGGCGCGGCATCGTCGGCAGCAGCTTGTGGATGCTCGCCTCCACTTGGGCGATGTAGGCGGCGTCCGGGCACAGCATGATCGCCTGCGCCAGCTCGTCGTGCTCCGCCTGCGAGAACAAATCCATCGCCACCCAGTCCGGATCGGTGGTGCCGTCGCACAGCACCAGGATTTCGGACGGTCCCGCGATCATGTCGATGCCGTCCGTGCCGAACACGCGGCGCTTGGCGGCGGCGACATAGGCGTTACCCGGGCCGACGATTTTATCGACCGCCGGAATCGTCTCGGTGCCGTAGGCCAGTGCGGCCACCGCCTGCGCGCCGCCGATGGTGATCACGCGCGTTACGCCGGCGATGGCGGCAGCAGCCAGCACCATTTGATTCTTCACGCCGTCCGGGGTCGGCACCACCATGACAATGTCGGTGACACCAGCCACCTGGGCCGGAATCGCGTTCATCAGCACCGACGACGGATAGGCCGCCTTGCCGCCGGGGACATAGATGCCGACGCGGTCCAAGGGGGTGACGCGCTGGCCGAGCACCGTGCCATCCGGTTCGGTATACGTAAAGCCCTTGAGTTCCTGTTTCTGGCGCATGTGAAAAGCGCGGATGCGCTCGGCCGCGGTCTGCAGCGCGGCGCGCTGGGCTTCGGGCAGCGCGGTCAATGCGGCTTGCAGCTCTTCCTGAGAAAGGTCGAAGGCAGCCATGCTGGTTGCCTCGACGCGGTCAAACCGGTTGGTGTATTCGAGCACGGCGGCGTCGCCGCGCTTCTTGACGTCGGCGAGGATCTGACCCACGGCCGTTTCGATCGCATCGTCGGTCGCGGCCTCGAAAGCGAGCAGCGCATGCAGCTGCTCTTTAAAACCGTCGTGGGTGGAGTCGAGTGTGCGGATCTGTAGGGCCATGGGGTTTTGCCTTATTGCGGAAGTTGTTTCGAGGCCTTCTCAAAAGCCTCGATGATGGGTTGCAGGCGCTCGCGCTTGAGCTTTAATGCTGCCTGGTTCACGACCAGGCGCGAGGAGATCTCCATGATCTTCTCGACTTCGACCAGGTTGTTCGCGCGCAGCGTATTGCCGGTCGAGACCACGTCGACGATGGCGTCCGACAGGCCGACCAGGGGCGCGAGTTCCATCGAGCCGTACAGTTTGATCAGATCGACGTGCACGCCCTTGCTGGCAAAGTGCTGGCGCGCGGTGTTGACGAACTTGGTCGCCACGCGCAGGCGCGCACCCTGGCGCACGGCCTTCTCGTAGTCGAAACCGGCATTCACCGCCACCGACATGCGGCAGGCGGCGATGTTCAGGTCGACCGGCTGGTACAGGCCTTCGCCGCCATGCTCGAGCAGCACGTCCTTGCCGGCCACGCCGAAGTCGGCCGCGCCGTACTGGACATAGGTCGGCACGTCGGTCGCGCGCACGATCAGCACGCGCACGCCCGGATCGTTGGTCGCCAAAATCAGCTTGCGCGAGGTGTCCGGATTTTCCAGCACGGTGATGCCGGCCGCTTCCAGCAAGGGCAGCGTGTCCTCGAAAATCCGGCCTTTCGATAGCGCCAGGATCAGGCCCGGCTCGGTCGATTGTGTTGCGATGCTCATAGCGCCTTTACTGATGGATTACTTGATGCGCACGATCTCGGCGCCGACCTTCGACAGTTTCACTTCCATGCGGTCGTAGCCGCGGTCGAGGTGATAGATGCGGTCGATCAGGGAGGTGCCCTCGGCGGCCATGGCGGCGATCACCAGCGAGGCCGAGGCACGCAGGTCGGTTGCCATCACCTGCGCGCCCACCAGGCGTTCGACGCCTTTGATGAACGCGGTATTGCCCTCGGTCGAGATGTGCGCGCCGAGGCGGTTCATCTCTTGCACATGCATGAAGCGATTCTCGAAAATCGTCTCGGTCACGCGGCTCGGACCGGCGGCGATCGTGTTGACGGCCATGAACTGGGCCTGCATGTCGGTCGGGAAGCCGGGATACTCGGTGGTGCGGAACGACACCGGCTGGGGACGGCCATCCATGCGCGCGCGGATCGTGTTCGACCCGATCTCCATTTGAAGGCCGACTTCGCGCAGCTTGTCGAGGGCGACGTCGAAGATGTCGGTGCGGGTGTTGGTCAAGAGGATGTCGCCGCCGGTGGCCGCCACCGCGCACAGGAAAGTCGCCGCTTCGATGCGGTCGGAAATCACGGCGTGTTTGGCGCCATGCAGCTCGGCCACGCCCTGGATCACCAGGCGCTCGGTGCCGATGCCCTCGATCCTGGCGCCCATGGCGACGAGCAGGTTGGCGAGGTCGGTCACTTCCGGTTCGCGCGCGGCGTTTTCCAGTACCGTTTCGCCTTCGGCCAGGGTCGCCGCCATCAGCAAATTCTCGGTGCCGGTGACGGTGATCATGTCGGTCAGGATGCGCGCGCCTTTTAATTTCTTCGCTTTCGCGTAGATGTAGCCGCCCTCGATCGTGATCTCGGCGCCCATCGCCCGTAAGCCCTTGATGTGCTGGTCGACCGGGCGCGAACCGATCGCGCAGCCGCCCGGCAGCGACACCTTGGCTTCGCCGAAGCGCGCCAACAGGGGGCCCAGCACCAGGATCGACGCGCGCATGGTTTTCACGAGCTCGTAGGGCGCTTCCAGGCTGGTGATGTTGGCGCCGTTCAGGGTGACATTTTCGTCGTCCTGGATGACGGTCAAACCGGTCTGCTCGAGCAGTTTCAAAATGGTTTTGACGTCGTGCAGGCGCGGCACGTTCGACAATTCGACGTCGCCGGCGGTGAGCAGGCCCGCGCACAGGATGGGCAGCGCCGCGTTCTTGGCGCCGGAGACCGCGATGTCGCCATTCAGGCGTTTGCCGCCAACGATTTTCAGCTTGTCCATTTAGCCTCCGTACTCTTCAGGGGTCAGGGTTTTCATCGACAGTGCGTGGATCTCTTCGCGCATGCGGTCGCCCAGCGCCGCATACACCAGCTGGTGGCGCTGGATCGGACGCTTGCCGGCAAAGGCAGGCGAGACGATCAGGGCCGAGAAGTGACGTCCATCGCCCTCGACCTGCAAGTGGGTGCATTGCAGGCCGTTTTCGATGTAGCTGTGGATCAGTTCTGGAGTGGTCGACACGATAATTCCTAACATTTATATTCAATGGGGTTCAATGACGCACTCAGTGGCGTAACTTGTAACCGCCGCGCAGCAGGTTGATCGCCACGGCCGCCAGCACCGCAAAGAAAGCGGAAACGATGGCAAGGCTGGTCCACGGCGAAATATCGGACTGGCCGAAGAAGCCGTGGCGGAACCCGTCAATCATATAAAAGAACGGGTTGAAATGCGAGACCGCTTGCCAGAAGCTTGGCAGCGAGTGGATCGAATAGAACACCCCGGCGAGGAAGGTCGCCGGCATGATCAGGAAATTCTGGAATGCGGCGAGCTGGTCGAATTTATCGGCCCAGATACCGGCGATCACGCCCAGCGTGCCGAGAATGGCCGCGCCCAGCAGGGCGAACACGATGATCCACAGGGGCGCGGCGAAACTCAGGTGCGCGAACCAGGCGGTAATGGCGAACACGCCGGCGCCGACCACCACACCGCGCACGACGGAGGCCGCCACATAGGCGAGCAGGATTTCCCAGTGCGACAAGGGCGGCAGCAAGATGAACACCAGGTTGCCGGTGATTTTGGACTGGATCAGCGACGAAGACGCATTGGCAAACGCGTTCTGCAGCACGCTCATCATCACCAGGCCCGGCACCAGGAAGGCGGTGTAGCTCACGCCCGGATACACCTCGACCCGGCCTTCCAAAACGTGGCCAAAGATCAGCAAATACAGCATGGCGGTGAGGATCGGCGCGGCGATGGTTTGCGTGGCGACCTTCCAGAAGCGCAGCATCTCTTTATAAAACAGGGTGCGGAAACCGACAGAAACGACACTCACAGCGCGCCCTTTTCCATAATTTGGATAAAAATATCTTCGAGGTCGGCCTGCTGCAGCTGCATCTCGTCGATGACCGCCCCGCTCTCGCGCAGGCGAGAAAGGATCGGCTCGACCTCAAGGTAGTCATTCACGCGCAGGCTGTATTTGTTGCCGCTGCCGTTGCCATTGCCGTGCTCGTCGTGCGAGACCAGGTGGCGCAGCGCAGCCGGTAGCTCTCCGCTTTTCAGGTGCACGATCAGCTGCGAACCCGACACGCGGCGCAGCAGCGCACTCATCGTGTCGAGTGCGACCACCTGCCCGGATTTGAGCATCGCCACGCGCTGGCACATCGCCTGCGCTTCTTCCAGGTAATGGGTGGTCAGCACGACCGTGTGCCCGCCTTCGCGGTTCAGGCGAGAAATGAATTTCCACAGGGTCTGGCGCAGTTCGACGTCGACGCCGGCAGTCGGCTCATCGAGCACGATGACCGGCGGCTTGTGCACCAGCGCTTGCGCCACCAGCACGCGCCGCTTCATGCCGCCCGACAGGGCGCGCATGTTGACGTCGGCTTTATTGGTCAAATCGAGGTTGTCCATGACCTCGTCGATCCACTTGTCGTTGTTCTTGATGCCGAAATAACCGGATTGCAGGCGCAGCGTTTCGCGCACCGTAAAAAACGGGTCGAACACGAGTTCCTGCGGCACCACGCCCAGTTTTCGTCGCGCTTCGCGGAAATCGGTGACGACGTCGTGGCCGTGGATCTTGACGCTGCCGACATCCGGCCGGATCAGGCCGGCAATGGTGGAGATCAGGGTCGTCTTGCCGGCGCCGTTCGGGCCCAGCAGGCCGAAGAACTCGCCCTGTTCGATTGTCAGGGAAACGCCTTTCAGGGCCTTGAAGGCCTTGTAGCTTTTCTCGACGCTGTTAATCTGGATCGCTGTCATTATTCTTCGAAGTGGCCGGGCACGAAGCGTGCGCAAACCGGGCGGGGAAACGGCCCATTATAGGGGAAATCGCGAATACAAGAGCCTGACGGCATTGAGGATGTCACCAGCGGGCGGTCGCAGTGATGTTCGAAACGTTAGCGGTAGTGCACCCCAGGGTGGGCACGCTGTGCCCACGCGTAAGGTCGCGTCAGCGGCGGCGGTCAGGGAAGAGGTAATGCGAGCGAGCCGATCAGGTTCCAAAAGCACACCGACACAGCATCGAGAAGGAAGAAGTTATTCGCAGCGCGCCCAGTTGAGACGCCGCCGCAACGCACGCGTCACGCGTGGGCACGGGGCGCCCGGTGAACCCGTCATTGAGGCCATTGGCCTCAATGACCCCTATATTACGAGCGTGCCAGCACCCCGTCCAACCCATACAAATGCGTCAGCGCATCAATATTGCTCGGCACATTAATAAACGTGAGCTTTTGCCCCGCATCCTGCGCGCGGCGTTGCCAGGCCAGCAGCAAAGCGACGCCGGACGAATCGGCGGCGCGCACGCCGCCCAAGTCGAACACGGTCTCGCCGGCCCGGATCGCGGCGCAGCCCTGCTCCAGCGCCGCTTGCGCGGTGTCGAAGGTCAGGGCGTCGAGGGACAGCATCGGATTTGCTTCAGCCATGCTTACTTCGGGGCCTTCAACGGCTTGTTGGCCAGTTGCTTGTTGCGGTCGGCCAGCTTGGTGATCAGGCCGTCGACGCCCGACTTGTTGATCTCGGCAGCAAACGTGCCCTTGTAGGTCTCGACCAGCCACGCGCCCAGCACGTTGATGTCGTAGATCTTCCAGCTACCGGTGTCCTTCGCCAGGCGGTAGTTCAGGGTGATCGGCTCGCCGCGGGCGACGTTCACCTGGGAACGCACTTCGACGTCGGTGTCGGTCGACTCCGAACGCATCGGCTTGAATTCGACCGTTTCGTTCTTGATCTGCGACAGCGCGCCCGAATACGTGTACACGAGCAGCGTGCGGAATTCTTCCGACAGGCGCTTTTGCTGTTCCGGCGTCGCCTGGCGCCAGAAGCGGCCGGCAGCCTGGGCCGTCATCTTCTCGGCGTCGACGTGCGGCAGGATCTTCGAATTGACCAGTTCCATGATGCGGTTGCGGTTGCCGGCCTGGATGTCCTTGTCGGCTTTCACGGTGTCGATCACGTCGGCGCTGATGCGTTTCACCAGCACGTCCGGCGCCTCGTTGGTGGCCGGGGCTGGCGCGGCGATGACGCTGGTGGCGAACACGAGGGTTGCGGCGGTGGCAATGAGTTGGGCGATTGGTTTCATAAGCTCTCTTTTCTGTATTTGAAGACACAGCTTGCAGGACACTGCATGCGTCGTGCGAGCTGTTTTACGAACTATTACTTCCGCTGCTTTCCGGCGTCGCTTGACGCCGGCGTCGGCACCACCTGGGTATTCGATGCCGGCGTGTCTGGCGTAGCCGATGCTGGCGCGTCCTCGCGCGGCGCAGATTCGCCGTCACGCACGCGGCTTTCGCGGCGCTGCATATAGCCGTCACGAATGAATTCGTAACGGTCGAGCGCAGCATCCTCCATCAGGCTCGACGCGTCCAGGATGGCGGCGCGCTGATCGACCGCACGCACGCCAATACCGATGTTACGCGTACTCACCGGCGTCACCGTCGTCCAGGCATCGGCCCACATGTCGGCAGGCAATGCAGCGGTGTCACGTAGCGTAGATGGGCCCAACAATGGCAACATCAAGTAGGGGCCCGCAGGAACACCCCACACGCCCAGGGTTTGTCCAAAATCTTCGTTGTGTTTCTGCAATCCAGCTTCCGAGGCGATGTCGAGGATACCGACGATGCCGAAGGTCGAATTCAATGCAACCCGCATGAAATCGGTCGCGCCGGCTTCGCCCTTGCCTTGCATCAGGTTATTGACCGAGCTCCAGGCATCCGACAAATTACCAAAGAAATTGCCCACGCCCGTTTGCACGAAGCCCGGGAGCACATTCTTATAGGCGGTCGCGGCCGGCTTCAGGGCCACCCGGTCGACCGTGTCGTTGAATGCGAAGGTTGCGCGGTTCAACTTTTCCAGTGGATCTTGCGGGTTGCTCGGGGTGGCGCAGCCAGCCAGCGCGGCGCAGGCGCCCGCTGCCAGCGCCAGTCCACGCAGGGACCTCATGTTCTTGCTTTTCATTCGCTGCCTTCCTTTCCATCGGCGGCCTTGCTGTAGATGAACTGATTGATCAGGTCTTCCAGCACGGTGGCCGATTGCGTACGGTTGATTCGATCGCCGTCGACGAGGTTTTTCGTGTCGCCGCCCGGCTCGATGCCAATATATTGCTCGCCCAGCAAACCTGCGGTCAGGATCTTGAGCGACGAATCTTTCGGGAACTTGTAGTTCGGGTCCAGGTCAAGGCGAACCATGGCCTGGTAGGTCTTGTCGTCGAAACTGATGTCGCCGACCCGGCCGACCACGACGCCGGCGCTCTTGACTGGCGCTTGCGGCTTCAATCCACCAATGTTATCGAATTTGCCAGTGACGGCGTAGGTCTCGGCGAACGAGAGCGAGCTCATATTCCCCGCCTGTAGTGCCAGAAACAACACAGCGGCAGCGCCCAACAGGACGAACAGACCAACCCAGACATCGATGATTTTACGGTGCATAGTATTTCCTAGTGTTCAGGCCGTCTGTGCGCGGCCATACGAAACGATTTATTGTGCAAACATCAGGGCGGTCATGACGAAATCCAGCCCCAGTACCAGCAGCGAGGCGATCACGACCGTGCGCGTGGTGGCGCGCGCCACGTCGGCCGGGGTTGGCTTCACGTGGTAACCCTGGAACACGGCCGTGAACGTCACGGCAATGCCAAACACGAAACTCTTGATGACACTGCTGACGACATCGCGGTTGACGTCGACGCCAGCCTGCATTTGCGACCAGAACGCGCCTTCGTCCAAACTGAGCATTTTGACGGCGACCAGGTAGCTGCCCATGATGCCGACGGCCGAGAACACGGCAGCGAGCACCGGCATGGCAATTACGCCGCCCCAGAAACGGGGCGCCAGCACGCGCTGCACCGGATTGACCGCCATCATTTCCATGGCAGACAACTGCTCGCCGGCTTTCATCAGGCCGATCTCGGCGGTGAGCGAGGTGCCGGCGCGGCCCGCAAACAGCAGCGCCGTCACCACCGGACCGAGTTCGCGGATCAGCGACAGGGCGGTGAGCGAGCCGAGTTTATCCTCGGCGCCGAACTGGATCAGGTTGACGTAGAACTGCAGGCCCAGCACCAGGCCGACGAACAGGCCCGAGACGACCGTGATGAGGAGCGAATAGTTGCCAATAAAATGGACTTGCTCGGAAATCAGGCTGGGACGACGCCAGGCGCCGGGCGAAAAACGCAACAAATTAAAAAAGGCGCGCGTGGCAAAACCGAGGCTTTCGACCGATTCGCGCGCGGTGGCGCCGGTGGACTCCAGGAAACGCATGATCATCGCTTCGCCCCCAGGCCCAGGTCGTCGATCAGCGATTTGCCTGGATAGTGGAAGGGCACCGGGCCATCGGGTTCGGCATTGACGAACTGTTTCACATACGGGTCTTTGGAGACGCGCAGCTCGGCCGGCGTGCCTTCGGCAACGATCTTGCCGGCCGACATGAAGTAGACGTAATCGGCGATGGCGAAGGTTTCGTTCACATCGTGCGAGACCAGGATGGATGTCGAACCGAGCGCGTCGTTCAGGTTGCGGATCAAATTGGCGGTCAGGCCCATCGAGATGGGGTCGAGGCCGGCGAAGGGCTCGTCGTACATGATCAGTTCGGGGTCGAGCGCGATGGCGCGCGCCACCGCCACGCGGCGCGCCATGCCGCCGGAAATCTCGGCCGGTTTCAGCTTGGAGGCATTGCGCAGGCCGACCGCGTTCAGCTTCATCATCACCAGGTTGCGGATCAGCTCTTCCGACAAGTCGGTGTGCTCGCGCAGCGGGAAGGCGACGTTATCGAAAATGGTGAGATCAGTGAACAGCGCGCCGAACTGGAACAGCATGCCCATCTTGCGGCGCAGGCGGTACAGGCCGTCGGTGCGCAGCTCGTGCACGACTTCGCCGCCCACCCAGACCGCGCCGCGCTGTGGACGGATCTGTCCGCCAATCAGGCGCAGCACCGTGGTCTTGCCGCAACCGGAACCACCCATGACAGCAATGAGCTTGCCGCGGGGGAAATCCATGCGCAGGTTCGACAGGATCTTGCGATCGCCATAGGCAAACTCGAGATCACGTATTTCTACAAGGTTAGACACAGGGGGATAGTCGGATTGGGGAATCTCGTATTGTAGTGCAGAAACGGCAATCCCTGCTTGGGACAGCCCCGTTTCAACCCTGGTTCCGACGTATCAATACAACACTAATAACCGAAAAGTCAGATATTTCGTTCCGCAAGTCATTGTTTTTGTTGACATGTGCATGAATGTCAACATTATGTTTTATAACATACCCTGACTTCCTTCACGCCAGCACCGGCAATTCCATCGGTCCTTTGCCTGTCTTCCAGGCTCTTACATTCAGGCTAGCGCCAGGCGCCGTGCCTGCCCCGGACGCGCAGGTCCCGCGGCATGGGCCTGTTCGCCTGCCTCCAGTGTGAATACACTGAGCGATTTGGTCAGCAACACGGCCTGGTTCCGCAACGATTCGGCCGACGCCGCAGCCTCTTCGACCAGTGCGGCGTTCTGCTGCGTTACCTGATCCATCTGGATGATGGCCTCGTTGACCTGTTCGATCCCGGCGCTTTGCTCGGCGCTGGCAGCCTTGATGTCGGCCATGACGTCCGCCACCCGGTGGATGCCCTCGACAATCTGGCGCATCGCGTCGCCAGCCTGGCCCACCAGCTGCGCGCCATCGTCGACCGCATTCACCGAAGCGCTGATCAAGCCCTTGATTTGCCTTGCCGCCTCGGCCGAGCGGTGGGCGAGGGCGCGCACTTCGGTAGCGACGATGGCAAAGCCGCGGCCCTGCTCGCCTGCGCGCGCCGCTTCCACCGCCGCGTTCAGCGCCAGGATATTCGTCTGGAATGCGATGGCATCGATGACACCAATGATTTCCGTCATTTTCTGCGCGCTGCCCTTGATTGTGTCCATCGTATCGACCACGCGCGACACCACCCGGCTGCCTTCGGAGGCCGCGGATGCCGCCGCAACGGCCAGCGCGTTGGCCTGGCCCGCATTGTCGGCGTTCTGGCGCACCGTCGCGGTCAGTTCTTCCATCGATGAAGCTGTTTCTTCGAGCGCCGAGGCCTGATGCTCGGTGCGTGCCGACAGAGCGTGATTACCCTGGCGCAGGTCGGCGCTGGCCGACGCCACTTTGTTGGTGGCGCGACGGGCCTCGGTCACGGTAACGCCAAGCGTCGCGACCATCTTCACCAGCATCGCCATGATGCTCTCGTTGTCGCCGGCACGCAGCGCAGGCCGGGCGTAGAGTTCGCCGCGCTCGACGGCACTGACAAGTTGTTTGACGTCGCTCGGCTCCGCACCGAGGATGCGCAGGATTGAGCGCGTAATCCATGTCGACAGGACCAGCACCGCCAGCACGGCCGCGCCACCGAGCACGAGGATGATCGTCATCGATGTCGCGGCCGTCGCGTCGGCTGCCTGCTTGGCACGGGTGACCGTCTCCTCGATCAGGTCGCTACTGGCGCCCATTTCTTGTTCGAGGGTCTTGAAAATCACCAGGAAGCGTGAGATCAGTGCCGGCGCCGCCGCCGGATCGCGGTAAGCGAGGTCGATCGCTTCGCGGCTCAGCGCGATATACAGGTCGACATCCTTGCGCATTGCGGCGATGCTAAGCGCAAGGGCAGGATCGAGGTCCAGCCCTTCGTTCTGCTTCAGGGCCGCGGTAAACACTTGCACATGCTCGGCGTAATCCTTCAGCGCATCGGCCTTGTGTGGCTGCCCCTCCTGCAGGCCGTCGAACGCAGCGGCGAAGACGTCGGCACGCAGCGCGTCGTGCATCATGTCCGCCTGCATCTGGTTGCGCAAGGCTTCGATGCTGACTTGGCTGTCCTGCATGCTGCCGACGAGCTTATAGGCCACCGAATAGCCAGTCGCGCCGCTGAGCAGGGTGAATAGAATGACGGTGGCGGCAAAGCCGATCAGCCGTTTGCGCAGTCGCATGGGTGTTTCCTTTATTGGCCGTGGTGAATGGGTCAGAAACGGGTGGACAAGCCGAGCGCCCAAGCGCGGCCGGGGGCATTCCGGCTAGCACCCTGCTGCATCGACAGGTCGAGCTGGCAGTCGTCGGACAGCAGGTAAGCGGCCCCGACGTTGTAGGTAGAGAACGCGGCGGCGTAGCGCGCGCGCGCAATGCTGGGCGCCGCAAATTCGGCGAACGTACGGAAGCGATCGGTCCAGGCCTTGCCGACCACCATGCCCCAGATGCCCTGGGTAAAGCGACGGCCATCGCCGGTCTTCTCGTAAGCGATACCGGGCATCAGGCCAAGCGACAAGCCGGCTGGCAATTCCCATTCCGCCACCATGCGTACCGATGGCCGGACACCATTGCCGCGCATCGGCGCGGAACCGGAAGCAAAGTCGGCATGCGCCAGCAATGCCATCGAAGGCGCCATGCCCTTGCCATCACGCAGATGCCATTTCACGCCAAGGGACAAGTCGGCAAAGCCATGGTTCCGGATGCGTTCGCGACTCGCGTCGCTGCTCACCTGTTGTTTTATATAGCCATCCGTTTCCAGCCGGACTTCCCAGTCCTGACCGGTCCCAATGCGGATCAAGGTCGGCGTCGCGCCGATCGTTTCCGCGACGCCCTTGCCAGTTGTACGCTCGAAGGCCAGCGAGGTCTCGACCTGTACCCGGCCAGGCGCGACGACATTGCTCGATTCGACGAAATCGGGGCGATCGGTCTGGAGGGGGCCACCGGCCTCCGATTGGGCGCAGGCATTGGCGGCGCACAGCGTGGCACTGGCAGACAGCGCAGCGGACAGCAGGCGCGCGTTGGCGCGCAAGGAAGGCCGAAACAAAAAATGAGTCATAGGGGATGGACAGTGATGGACGAGGTCGGAGTACGTGACAAGGGCGCAAGCGAGCATGCCCGCGCCTCTCGAAGGCGGCTAATGCAATATCAGGGGCACGGCTGCTGGAAACGACGCTTGCAGCATGGAGACAACAGGTGGCATCCGATTCATTGATCATCTGCTGAACCGGTCAGGCTTTACTGATAGTAGTCGTCAAATTGCTTAAATTCAATTCATATTGAACCAATGCAACAATTCTCCCGACTGCCAACTGATTTTGATGCAGTGCAACAACAAGCGAATGTCGATACGACCTTGTCGGATGCGTCCATCTGGAGGGCACAAAACAATGGCACCGCAAGCGGTGCCATTGTTGTCCCAGGCTGACCCGTATCAGCGCGGCAGTACCGACGCTCCCATCAGGAACTCATCCACCGCCCGCGCACACTGGCGCCCTTCGCGAATCGCCCACACGACCAGCGACTGGCCGCGGCGCATGTCGCCGGCGACGAACACCTTCGGCACCGAAGTCTGGTAGCAAGTCTCGCCGTCGGTCGTGGCGCGCGCATTGCCGCGCGCATCCTTCTGCACGCCGAAGGCGTCCAGCACCTGCTGCACCGGAGACACAAAGCCCATGGCCAGCAGCACCAGGTCCGCCTTCATTTCGAATTCGCTGCCGGCCACTTCGACCATCTTGCCGTCTTTCCACTCGACGCGGCAGGCGATCAACTTGTCGACTTTGCCGTTCTTGCCCTCTAAGCGCTTGGTGGCCACCGCGAAATCGCGTTCGCAGCCCTCTTCGTGCGAGGACGAGGTGCGCAACTTGGTGGGCCAGTAAGGCCAGACCATGGGTTTGTTCTCATGCTCGGGCGGCATCGGCATCAGTTCGAACTGAGTGACGCTGGCTGCGCCGTGGCGGTTCGAGGTGCCGACGCAGTCGGAGCCGGTATCGCCGCCGCCGATCACGACCACGTGCTTGCCGGTTGCCTTGAGCTGGTCTTTCAGCTTGTCGCCGGCATTGACCCGGTTTTGCTGCGGCAGGAAATCCATCGCGAAATGCACGCCCTTCAGCTCGCGCCCCGGCACCGGCAGGTCGCGCGGCTGCTCGGCGCCGCCGGCCATGACAACGGCGTCGTATTCGGCGCTCAGCGCTTCAGGGAAAATGGTGTCGAACGCCATGTTGCTGACCGTGGCCGGGAAATCCTTGCCGATCAGGACGCTGGTGCGGAACCTTACTCCCTCCGCTTGCATCTGCTCTACCCTGCGGTCGATCAGGCCTTTTTCCATTTTAAAATCGGGGATGCCGTAGCGCAGCAGGCCGCCGATGCGGTCGCTCTTCTCGAATACCGTCACGTCGTGGCCGGCGCGCGCCAGCTGCTGAGCGGCGGCCAGGCCGGCGGGACCGGAACCGACGATCGCGACCCGCTTGCCGGTTTTCACCAGGGGCGGCTGCGGCACGACATAGCCGTGTTCCCAGCCGGCGTCGGCGATCTTGCGCTCGATCGACTTGATGCCGACCGGCTCGTCGTTGATGCCGAGCGTGCAGGCGGATTCGCAGGGCGCCGGGCAGATGCGGCCGGTGACTTCCGGAAAGTTATTCGTGGAATGCAGGTTGTCGATCGCCGCGCGGTAATTGTTGTGATACACCAGATCGTTCCAGTCGGGGATCTGGTTGTTGACCGGGCAGCCCGTGTTGCAGAAGGGGATGCCGCAGTCCATGCAGCGTGCGCCCTGCACCTTGGCCTGGCTGTCGGTCAGGGTAATGGTGAATTCTTTGTAGTTCTTGACGCGTGCGGCAGGGTCCAGGTGATCTTCTTCCTGCCGTTCGAATTCCATGAAGCCGGTGATTTTGCCCACGTTTTATTCCTTTTCATCGTTGATGCAGCCCGGCTGCGCTAGAGCTGGTTGAACGCGTGGGCGGGACACCCGCCCACCCTACGGGTCAGCGCACGCGAATCGATTCAGTTAGCGCTCGTTGGTGCTTACGCTGTCAATTCAATCTTGTCGTTCGCTTCTTCCATGCTGCTGTTGTGCATTTCTTCCAGCGCGCGTTTGTATTCGGTCGGGAAGACTTTGACGAACTTGCCGCGGCTGTTGGCCCAGTCATCGAGCAGGTTGCGGGCGCGGGTGCTGCCGGTGTATTTAAAGTGGCGTTCGATCAGGCGGCGCAGGATGACTTCGTCGGACTCGCGGTCGGTCTCGCGGCTCTGGCTGTGCCAGCCGGAAATGTCTCCCTGTTCCTTGGTCGACACTACACGCTCCAGGTTGACCATGGTCGTGTTGCAGCGCGACTCGAACTCGTTCTTCGGATCGTAGACATACGCCACGCCGCCCGACATGCCGGCCGCGAAGTTGCGTCCGGTGTCCCCGAGCACCACGACCGTGCCGCCGGTCATGTATTCGCAGCCATGGTCGCCGCAGCCTTCGACCACCGTCGTCGCACCGGAGTTACGGACGGCGAAGCGTTCGCCGGCCACGCCGTTGAAGAAGGCTTCACCGGAAATCGCGCCATACAGTACGGTGTTGCCAACGATGATGTTGTCCACCGCCCAGCCGCGGAATTCCGTATTCGGACGCACGATCACACGTCCGCCGGAGAGCCCTTTGCCGACGTAGTCGTTGCCTTCGCCCACCAGGTCGAGCGTGATGCCGGCGGCCAGGAAGGCCGCCGCCGATTGCCCGGCCGTACCTTGCAGCTGGATGTGGATGGTGTCGTCCGGCAGGCCGGCGTGGCCGTAGCGCTTGGCGACTTCACCCGAGAGCATGGTGCCGACCGTGCGGTTGACGTTGCGCACCGGCGAGATGAACGAAACCCGTTCTCCCTTTTCGAGCGCCGCTTTCGCTTGCGTGATCAATTTATGGTCGAGCGCACGGTCGAGGCCGTGGTCTTGCTCGCTGGTATGGAACAAATTGCCCGGCGCGTCGGTCTTCGGCTGATAGAAGATATTGCTGAAATCCAGGCCCTGCGCCTTCCAGTGAGTGATCGCGCTCGATTTATCGAGCAGGTCGGCACGGCCGATCAGTTCGTCGTAGGTCCGGATGCCGAGCTGCGCCATCAGTTGACGGGCTTCTTCGGCCACGAAGAAGAAGTAATTCACCACGTGTTCCGGCTTGCCCTGGAACTTGGCGCGCAGGACCGGGTCTTGCGTGGCCACGCCCACCGGGCAGGTGTTCAGGTGGCATTTGCGCATCATGATGCAACCTTCGACCACCAGCGGCGCGGTGGCGAAACCGATTTCGTCGGCGCCGAGCATGGCGGCGATGACGACGTCGCGCCCGGTCTTCATCTGGCCGTCGGCCTGGACCCGGATGCGGCTGCGCAGGCCGTTGAGTACCAGCGTTTGCTGGGTCTCGGCCAGGCCCAGCTCCCACGGCGTGCCGGCATGTTTCACGGAGGACAGCGGAGAAGCACCGGTGCCGCCATCGTGGCCGGCGACGACCACGTGGTCGGCCTTGGCTTTCGAGACGCCGGCGGCGACGGTACCGATACCGACTTCCGACACCAGTTTCACGGAGATCGACGCACGCGGATTCGCGTTTTTCAGGTCGTGGATCAGCTGCGCCAGGTCTTCGATCGAATAAATGTCGTGGTGCGGCGGCGGAGAAATCAGGCCGACACCCGGCACCGAGAAGCGCAAGGACGCAATGTATTCCGACACCTTGTGGCCCGGCAGCTGACCGCCTTCGCCCGGCTTGGCGCCCTGCGCCATCTTGATCTGGATCTGGTCGGCCGAGTTCAAATACTCGGCGGTGACGCCGAAGCGTCCCGAGGCCACCTGCTTGATCTTCGAGCGCAGCGAGTCGCCCTCTTCCAGCGGCAGGTCGATGGCGACGCGGTCGGAACCGAGCACCGAAGCCAGCGATTCGCCCTTGCCGATCTTGATACCTTTGAATTCGTTCAGGTAGCGGCGCGGATCTTCCCCGCCTTCACCCGTGTTGCTCTTGCCGCCGATGCGGTTCATGGCGATCGCCAGCGTGGCGTGCGCTTCGGTGGAGATCGAACCGAGCGACATGGCGCCGGTGGCGAAACGCTTGACGATGTCTTTCGCCGGCTCGACCTCGGCCAGCGGAATCGCTTTACTTGGATCGATCTTGAACTCGAACAGGCCGCGCAGCGTCAGGTGGCGACGGCTCTGGTCGTTGATGATCTGCGCGTACTCTTTATAGGTGCTGAAGTTATTCGCACGGGTCGAGTGCTGGAGTTTCGCGATCGCGTCCGGGGTCCACATGTGGTCTTCGCCGCGCACGCGGAAGGCATATTCGCCGCCGGTGTCCAGCGCGTTGGCCAGCAGCGGGTCCGGACCGAAGGCCAGGTTGTGCAGGCGCAGCGCTTCCTCGGCCACTTCGAACAGGCCGATGCCTTCCACTGTCGACGACGTGCCGCGGAAGTATTTGTCCACCAGCGACTTGTTCAGGCCGACGGCTTCGAAGATCTGGGCGCCGCAATAGGACATGTAGGTCGAAATGCCCATCTTCGACATCACCTTCATCAGGCCCTTGCCGATGGCCTTGGTGTAGTTGTAGGCAGCCACCCCAGGGTCCATTTCGTGCGGCAGGTGCTGGGCCAGGTCGGCCAGGGTTTCCAGTGCGAGATACGGGTGCACGGCTTCGGCGCCATAACCCGCCAGCAGCGCGAAATGGTGGGTTTCGCGGGCCGAACCGGTTTCAACCACCAGGCCGGTCGAGGCGCGCAGGCCGCGCATCACCAGGTGCTGGTGGATGGTCGAGGTGGCCAGCAGCGCAGGGATGGCGACGACGTCGCTCGAGAGCGCGCGGTCCGACACGACCAGGATGTTGTGGCCGGATTTGACGGCATCGACCGCTTCGGCGCACAGCGAGGCCAGCGACGCTTCGATGCCCTCTTTGCCCCAGGCGACCGGATAGCAGATGTTCAATTCATACGACTTGAATTTGCCGCCGGTATGGAGGCTGATATTGCGCAGGCGCGCCATGTCGTCGAACCCCAGCACCGGCTGCGACACCTCTAAACGCATCGGCGGATTGACGTTGTTGGTGTCCAGCAGGTTTGGCTTCGGACCGATGAAGGACACCAGCGACATCACCATCGCTTCGCGGATCGGATCGATCGGCGGGTTCGTTACCTGGGCAAACAATTGTTTGAAATAATTGTACAAAGGTTTGAGCTTGTTCGACATCACCGCCAGCGGCGAGTCGTTGCCCATCGAACCGGTCGCTTCTTCGGCCAGTACCGCCATCGGCGCCATCAGGAATTTCAGGTCTTCCTGGGTATAGCCGAAGGCTTGCTGACGGTCCAGCAGGGAAATAGCCGCCTTTTCGCCCTGGGCCGGGGTGTCTTTCACCCGGTTTTGCGCCAGCTGCGAGTTGCTCAGTTTGATATCGCCCAGCTTGATGCGCACCGACTTGATCCACGCTTTATACGGCTTGGCGTTCGAATAGGTGTCTTTTAATTCTTTGTCGTCGATGATGCGGCCCGCTTCCAGGTCGATCAGGAACATTTTGCCGGGCTGCAAACGCCATTTCTTGACGATGCGCGATTCCGGAATCGGCAGCACGCCCGATTCGGATGCCATCACGACCAGGTCGTCTTCGGTCACGACATAGCGCGCCGGACGCAAGCCATTGCGGTCCAGGGTGCCGCCGATGTGGCGGCCATCGGTAAACGCCATGGCGGCCGGGCCGTCCCACGGCTCCATCATCGCCGCGTGGTATTCATAGAAGGCCTTGCGGTTGTCGTCCATCGACGTGTGGTTTTCCCAGGCTTCGGGAATCATCATCATCATCGCCTGGGCGATCGGATAACCGGCCATCACCAGCAGTTCGAGCGCATTGTCGAAGCAGGCGGTGTCGGACTGGCCTTCGTAAATCAACGGGAACAGTTTATGCAGGTCGTCGCCCAGCACGGCCGACTTCATCATGCCTTCGCGCGCGCGGGTCCAGTTGAAGTTCCCCTTGACCGTGTTGATCTCGCCGTTATGGGCGATCAGGCGGTACGGGTGTGCCAGCGGCCATTCGGGGAAGGTATTCGTCGAGAAACGCTGGTGCACCAGGGCCAGGGCCGAGACGCAGCGCGGATCCTGCAGGTCTTTATAGTAGACGCCGACCTGGTCGGCCATCAGCAAACCCTTGTAGACGATGGTGCGCGCCGACATCGAGGGCACGAAGAATTCCTTGCCGTGCAGGAGTTTCAAGGCCTGGATCGCGTGGCCCGAGGATTTACGGATGACGTACAGTTTGCGCTCGAGGGCATCGGTGACCATGATGTCCGGACCGCGGCCGATGAAGATCTGGCGAATGACCGGTTCCTTGGCGCGCACGGTGGGCGACATCGGCATGGCTTCGTCGACCGGCACATTGCGCCAGCCGAGTACCACCTGGCCTTCGATGCGCACGGCGCGCTCGATTTCCTGTTCGCAGGCGATGCGCGACGCGTGTTCCTTGGGCAGGAAGACCATGCCGACGCCGTATTCGCCAGGCGGCGGCAGTTCGACCCCCTGCTTGCCCATCTCATCGCGGAAATACTGGTCGGGAATCTGGATCAGGATACCGGCACCATCGCCCATCAAGGCGTCGGCACCGACGGCGCCGCGGTGATCCAGGTTCTTCAGGATTAACAAGCCCTGATCGATGATGGAATGGCTTTTGTTGCCTTTGATATGGGCAATGAATCCAACGCCACAGGCATCGTGTTCATTGGCGGGATCGTATAAACCTTGGGCAATCATGCGGGGCTCTCCACAGCTTTTTTCAGGGGTGAAGGTGGAGAATAGTGCAATGCAGCAGAGCCAGCAAGGAGAACAATAGGGGTCGGAGTCGAATTAAAACGCTTATGCGTCGACCATCACTTAAATAGGGACAGGTCTGTTGTCGATCGAATGCCGATTTTTCGGCAATGCAAATTCGATGGGAACGCTTCCGGGCAGAAGAAAATTGCTGCTGTATGGATCAGGTTGCAGCGGGCGGCGTCTTGAACGGACGGCCACGCTTGGCCGGCAGGATGCGGCGCTGGGTGCTGCGTTCGAGCTCACATTTAAAAGCGTGGGAGCCAAGCGGCTGGCCCTTCTGCACGGCGCCGGCGATCTGCGCCAGTTCGTCGGCGCCGACGCCCTGCCCCACCAGGTCGATATACGCCGCCTCGCGCTGGAAGGGGGTATTGCCCAGCCGCCAGAACAAGGCGTGCTCGGTAATCACGGCATCGGCATGCACGCCGGCATGGTGGCGGTAACTCGACCATGGGTGGGCAAGCGCTTCCCCTGCCTCGCCTTCGCGCACGGGGGCCAGTTCGATGTAGCGGCTGCACATCAGGAAGTGAACATCGGTGTCGACCACGGCAGTACGAAAGCGCCCTTCGAACAGGCCGCCGGCGCGCGCGTATTTGACGTTGTACCAGGGAACATATAAACGGCCGATCTTTTGCATCATCGCTGCCAGGCTGTCGTCGGTCTCGGGCGTGGCCAGCAAGTGCAGGTGGGTCGGCAGCAATGCGTAGGCGTGGATGGCGACGTGGTAAAAGCGGGCGGATTCGGCCAGCCAGCCGAGGAAGCGGGCGTAATCCTCCTGGTCGCGGAAGATTAACTGGCGGTCGTTGCCGCGCTGGAGGATGTGGTGCGGTTGCTTGGGGAGGATGAGGCGGGGTTGGCGGGCCATGGCGTGCAGACAAATAAGGGGATGGCGGCTATTCTAGCGCGGCGCTAGCACCATGTCCCTAATTTATTTGGCAGCTTGTTATTTCGCCGACGGCTCTGTCCCTTTCTGGCAGGGTGGGCTCTTGAGCCCACCCTATGAAATCTACGCCAGCGTGAACCCGGCCGATAAGCTGTAGCCCTCGCCATACGCACTGCGCAGCGGCAACTCCTGCCCCAGCGTCGTGCGCGTTTTCTTGCGCAGGCGATACACCAGCATGTCGACGCGGCGGCTGGCGTCGGGATCGTCTCCCCCCATGCCGGCCACGATCGTGGCGCGCGGGACCGGGCGGGTGTTGATCGTCAAGAGATGCAGGAAATTGAATTCCTTTTCCGTCAAATCGATGACTTTGCCCATCAGCTCGAGCTGGCGGGCACTCACGCGCAGGGTCCATTTCACGGGGGCCGGCGCCGGTTCGGTGGGACGCACGCGCCGCCCCAGCGCTTCGATGTGGGCGGCCAGTTCCGGGAACTTGATCGGTTTCGTTAAATAGTGGTCGGCGCCGAGCTGCAGGCCGAGGATGCGGTTGTCGAAGGCGACGCGCCCGGTCAGCACCAGTAAGCCAATTTCCGGGTACAGCTGGCGCATCCGCGGGATGACCGTAAAGCCGTCTTCATCGGGCAAGCCGAGGTCCAGCACCACGACCGCGGCCGGGGTGCGCGTCAGCGCCGCCCACATTTCGCCGGCGGAGGTGGCGATCGTCACGTCATGCTCGAGTTCGCGCAGGAAATCGGCCATGTCGCCGGCGTAATCGCCGTTGTCTTCCACAATCAATATCTGCGTCATGGGGTTGCCGTGTTCTTCATTGTGTATTGCCAGTCATTGGTGGCAGGGCCGTTGCCTCAGCAGGCGCAGGATTATCAGGGGTGGAACCCTGGCGCGCAAGGTGCTTCTCGGCGCCGGCCACCGGTAGCCAGATGCGAAACTCGGCCCCGCCCCCTTGTGGCGTTACCAGGCTCAGCAGTCCGCCATGCACTTCGACGATCGAACGCGCCATGTACAGGCCCAGGCCGCTGCCCGGCATGCCGTCGGCGTTGCGTCCGCGATAGAATTTATCAAACACGCAGACTTGTTCGTCCTGCGCTACGCCCGGTCCGTGGTCGCGCACGGCCAGTTCGATGCCGCTGGCCGCCAGCCGCCCCTGCAACACGACCGGCGAGGTCGGCGGCGAGTAGGCAATCGCGTTATCGATCAAGACCTTCAATGCCAGGCGCAAGCCTTCCGGCTCGCAGCGCAAGGTATCGGGCAGCTCGCGCGCCT
>JANNNC010000022.1:0-8738 GCA_031398335.1 Massilia sp. | reverse complement strand
CCAGCCAGTTCGGCTCGACCCCGTGCAAGGCGCTCTACAAATGCCTCGACTGCCGCGAGCCTTTCGATTATTTCAAGTGCCACTAAGTGGCAAAAAATAAGCCAACATGAGCAAATTCTATCCACTCACCGTCGCCAGGGTGAAGCACGAGACGCGCGACGCGGTTGCCGTGACCTTCGCCGTGCCGACCGAGCTGAAAGCCACCTTCGCCTACCAGCAGGGCCAGCACCTGACGCTGCGCACCCTGATCGACGGCGAGGACGTGCGCCGCTCCTATTCCATTTGCTCGGCCGTGCAGGACGACCTGCTGCGCGTGGCAATCAAGCGCACCCCCGGCGGCCTGTTTTCAAGCTGGGCCAACGAGCACCTGCAGCCGGGCGCCACGCTGGAAGTGATGCCGCCGATGGGCCACTTCAACGTGCCCCTCGAGCCCGAGAGCGAGCGCCATTACCTGGCCTTTGCGGCGGGCAGCGGCATCACCCCGATCCTGTCGATCATCAAGACGACCTTGCTGGCCGAGCCAAGGAGCCGTTTTACCCTCGTCTACGGCAACCGCGCGTCTTCGTCCGTGATCTTCCGCGACGAGCTGAGCGAGCTGAAAGACGTCTACATGGGCCGCCTGAAGCTGGTCTACGTGATGAGCCGCGAGCAGCAGGACATCGAGCTGTTCAACGGCCGCATCACCGGCGACAAATGCAGCGCTTTCCTCAAGCACTGGATCGACGCCAAAGACATCGACATTGCCTTCATCTGCGGCCCGGAAGACATGATGCACGGCGTCTCGAAATCCCTGCAGGACGCCGGCATGGCCAAGGAAAAGATCCGCATCGAGCTGTTTGCCGCCAGCATTCCGAAGCACGCGCACAAGCCGCGCCCGGTGGCCGAAGGGACACGCCACCAGACCGAAGTGACCGTGATCATGGACGGCAGCGCCGCCAGTTTTACGATGGACAAGGACAAGGAATCGATCCTCGACGCAGGCCTGCGCGCCGGCATCGACATGCGCTACTCCTGCAAGGGCGGCGTCTGCTCGACCTGCCGCTGCAAGGTCGTCGAAGGCAATGTCGAGATGGACGTGAACTACGCGCTGGAAGACTATGAAGTCGCCCGCGGTTTTGTCCTCTCTTGCCAGGCCTTCCCGATCACGGATACCGTCATCGTCGATTTCGACCAGCACGAATAAATAACAACAACTGGAGGAGACACCATGCGCTACGAATCGATTCTGTTCACGATTGAAAACGGCATTGCGGTCCTGACCCTCAATCGCCCCGACCGCCTGAACAGCTTTACCCAGGCCATGCACGGGGAAGTGCGCGCCGCGCTCGACCAGCTGCAAGCCGACAAATCGGTACGCGTGCTGGTGCTCACCGGCGCCGGCCGCGGCTTCTGCGCCGGCCAGGACCTGGGCGACCGCGCCGTCAGCCCGGGTGCGCCCGGCGTCGACCTCGGCGAATCCGTCGAAAAATTCTATGCGCCGCTGGTGATGACCTTGCGCAGCCTGCCGCTGCCGGTGATCTGCGCCGTCAACGGCGTGGCCGCTGGCGCCGGCGCCAACCTGGCACTGGCCTGCGACATCGTGCTGGCCGCAAAATCAGCCAGCTTCATCGAAGCCTTCTGCAAGCTCGGTCTGATTCCGGATACCGGCGGCACCTGGCATTTGCCGCGCCTGATCGGCCACGCGCGCGCCACGGGCCTGGCCATGCTGGGCGAGAAGCTCACGGCCGAAAAAGCCGAACAGTGGGGCCTGATCTGGCGCGCCGTCGACGATGACGCCTTGATGACCGAAGCGATGGCGATGGCGACCCACTTCGCCAGCGCGCCGACGAAGGGCCTGGCCTTCACCAAGAAAGCGCTCCAGGCGAGCTATGCCAACACGCTGCCGGACCAATTGAAACTGGAAGGCGAAATGATGCGCGAACTCGGCTACAGCCACGACTACCGCGAAGGCGTCGCCGCCTTCATTGCCAAGCGCCCGGCACAGTTCAAGGGAGAATAAGATGGCGGGTCTGGCAAAGGGCAGCGTGGTTGCCGTGATCGGCAGCGGCGCCATGGGTTCCGGCATCGCGCAGGTGGCGGCCGCCAGCGGCCACGAAGTGCGCCTGTTCGACACGCGTCCGGATGCGGCGGCCAAAGCCATCGAAGCAATCGGCAAGGTCTACGCCACATTGGTCGACAAGGGCCGCATGGGCGCGCTTGACGCAGACCTCGCGCGCGGGCGCCTGCAAACCGTCGAGTCGCTGGCGCAATTGAGCGACGCGGCGCTGGTGGTCGAAGCCATCGTCGAGAACCTGGACACCAAGCGCCGGCTATTCGCCGAACTGGAAACGGTCGTCGACGCGCGCTGCATCCTGGCGACGAATACCTCCTCGATCTCGGTCACCGCGATTGCAGCAGGGCTGCGCCACCCGGAGCGCCTGGCCGGCATGCATTTCTTTAATCCCGTGCCGCTGATGGCGCTGGTCGAAGTGGTCGAAGGCCTGGCCACCAGCAAGGACGTGGCCGACACCGTCCACGCCACCGCGCAAGCCTGGGGCAAGGACCCGGTCCACGCGAAGTCGACGCCCGGCTTCATCGTCAACCGTGTCGCCCGCCCGTTCTACGCCGAGGCGCTGCGCCTGCTGCAGGAGAATGCCGCCGATGCGCCCACCCTGGACGCGGTCATGCGCGATTGCGGCGGTTTCCGCATGGGTCCCTTCGAGCTGATGGACCTGATCGGCCACGACGTCAATTTCTCGGTCACGCAATCGGTGCACGCCGGCTACTTCGGCGACCAGCGGTTTACGCCCTCGGTGCTGCAGCAGGAGCTGGTGAATGCCGGTTTCCTCGGCCGTAAATCGGGCCGCGGGTTTTACCGCTACGGCGACGATGCGATCAAACCAGGCGCGCAAACCGAGCCGAATGCGGTGCGCCCGCAGACGGTCGGCATCAGCGTCGCGCGCGAAGTCAACACCAGCGTCCTGACGCCGATGGAAGCGCGGCTTGCGACAGCCGGCTTCACGGTCGCGCACCGCGAACCGCTGCAAGGCGCGGAAAAGCACGAAGCACCGGCTTTCCACACCAACGGCGCGGCCATCTTCCTCACCGACGGACGCAGCGCCACCGAGCGCGCGGCCGCCAATAACCATCCAAACACGGTGCTTTACGACCTGCTGCTCGATCATGCGAAAGCCACGCGCATTGCGCTGGCGCGCGCCGACCAGTGCAGCGAGGAGGCGTATCAAGCCGCGGTCGGCCTGTTCCAGGCGGCCGGCTTTGCCGTCACGCGCCTGGACGACGTGCCCGGCATGGCCGTGATGCGCACCGTCGCCATGCTGGCGAACGAAGCGGCCGACGCCGTGAACCAGGGTGTGTGCAGCGCGGTTGCCGTCGACATCGCGATGCAGAAGGGCGTGAATTATCCGCGCGGCCCGCTGGCCTGGGCGGACAGCGTCGGCATCCATCACGTCGTCACTGTCTTGAACAACCTCGCGGTGACCTATGGCGAAGACCGCTACCGCGTGTCGCCCCTCTTGCGCCGCAAGCTCGCCGCCAACCCCATCGGAGCCCGTTTTCATGCATAGCAACCCCCAAGCCCTGGCCGAACTGGCCGGCAAGGCCATGTACGACCGCGATCCTGCCAGCCAGGCGCTGGGGATGAAGCTCGATGCCATCCGTCCCGGCTACGCGCAGATGTCGATGCGCGTGCGCGCCGACATGCTCAACGGGCATGCCACCTGCCACGGCGGCTTCATCTTCATGCTGGCCGACAGCGCCTTTGCGTTTGCCTGCAATTCGCACAATCACAACACGGTCGGCGCCGGCTGCACGATCGACTACCTGGCGCCGGGCCGTGAAGGCGAGCGGTTGATCGCCGAGGCAATCGAACAGGCCCTGGCTGGTAAAACCGGCGTCTACGACGTCACGGTGAAAAACGAAGAGGGGCGCACGATCGCCCTGTTCCGCGGCAAGTCGCACCGCGTGAGCGGCATGGTGGCCGAGGTGGCCGGCGTGGCCGCATAGTCCAAAGCTGCATCAAACGCTGAAAAAGGAGGCCCCGATGGTCCAACGTACTCCCTCGCCCGGCGAGCTGGAACCGATCGAACGCGCCAGCCGCGACGAACTGCAGGCATTGCAGCTCGAACGTCTGCAATGGTCGCTGCAGCACGCCTACGACAATGTGCCGCACTACCGCAAGGCTTTCGACGAAGCGGGTGTTCATCCGGCTGACCTGAAAACCCTGGCCGACCTGGCGAAGTTCCCCTTCACCGAGAAGAAGACCCTGCGCGAGAATTATCCGTTCGGCTTGTTTGCCGTGCCGCGCGAGCAGGTGGTGCGCGTGCACGCCTCGTCCGGCACGACCGGACGCCCGACCGTGGTCGGCTATACCAGGAAAGACATCGATACCTGGGCCGACGTGGTGGCGCGCTCGATCCGCGCCGCCGGCGGCCGCGCCGGCGACATGGTCCACATCGCCTACGGCTATGGCCTGTTTACCGGCGGTCTCGGCGCCCACTACGGCGCCGAGCGCCTGGGCTGCACCGTGGTGCCGATGTCGGGCGGGCAGACCGAAAAGCAGGTGCAGCTGATCTGCGATTTTCAACCGTCGATCATCATGGTCACGCCTTCCTACATGCTGAATATTGTCGAGGAATTCAAGCGCCAGGGGCTCGATCCGGTGGCGTCCTCGCTGAAGGTCGGCATCTTCGGGGCCGAACCCTGGACCAACGAAATGCGGCGCACCATCGAAGCCGAGGCCGGCATCGACGCGCTCGACATCTACGGCCTGTCCGAAGTGATGGGCCCGGGCGTGGCCAGCGAATGCATCGAGAGCAAGGACGGCCCGGTGATCTGGGAAGACCATTTTTATCCCGAGATCATCGACCCGGACACGGGCGAGGTGCTGCCCGACGGCGAAGAGGGCGAATTGGTGTTTACTTCGCTCACGAAGGAAGCGCTGCCGATCATCCGCTACCGCACGCGCGACCTGACGCGCCTGTTGCCGCCGACCTCGCGTTCGATGCGCCGCATGGGCCGCATCACGGGCCGCTCGGACGACATGCTGATCATTCGCGGCGTGAACGTCTTCCCGAGCCAGATCGAGGAACTGGTGCTGAAAATGCCGGCGCTCGCGCCCCAGTACCAATTGGTCGTCGCTAGAGACGGCCACCTCGACGCGCTCGAAGTATTCGGCGAATTGCGCGAAGCGGGCCAGCCGCAGGAAACCGTCGACGCGCTCTGCCGCGAACTGCAGCACAGCATCAAGACCTATGTCGGCGTGACGACCAAGGTGACGTTGACGCCGCCGATGGGCATCGAACGCACCTTGACCGGCAAGGCCCGTCGCGTGGTCGACAAGCGTCCCAAGAACCCATAAGAGAAAGAGGAACCAGGCATGGTCAAGGTCTATGAAATCGACGGCGTGCGCCCGGTCGTGCACCCCACCAGCTATGTGCATCCGACGGCGGTGCTGATCGGCGACGTTATCGTCGGCCCACGCTGCTACATCGGCCCGCTGGCATCCCTGCGCGGCGACTTCGGCCGCCTGATCCTGGAAGAGGGCGCGAATGTGCAGGATTCCTGCGTCATGCACGGCTTCGAAGACGGCGTAACCGTGATCGAAGTCGACGGCCACATCGGCCACGGCGCCGTCCTGCATGGCTGCCGCGTGGGGCGCAACGCCATGGTCGGCATGAACGCGGTCGTGATGGATGGCGCCGTCGTCGGCGAGGAATCGATCGTCGCCGCCATGAGTTTCGTCAAAGCCGGCATGGTCATCCCGCCACGCAGCATGGTGATGGGCACCCCGGCCAAGGTAATGCGCGCGCTGACCGACGACGACATCAAATGGAAGAGTTTCGGCACCCACCAATACCACCAGCTGACAACGCGCTCCCTGAACACCATGCGCGAAGTCGAGGCGTTTACGGAAATCGAACCAAACCGCCCCGCTTTTGATTTCAGCGCGTCGGGCGGCCACGCACCAAAAAAATAATCTATCTGCAGGGTGGAGGGGGGCGCCGAGCCTCCCGACTCCACGCGGTTGCGGCATCTGCAATCCACCTGCGCAAAAGTCCGAGGAGACAAAAAACATGCCACAAGCAAGCACCCTGCAAAGCTGGATCGCCGGCCGCTGGATAGGCCAGGAAGCCGCCACCCCGCTGCACAGCGCATTGGACGGCCAACTGGTCTACCACACCCACCTTGAAAAAATCGACTTCGACGAAGCTGTCACCTACGCCCGCAAGACCGGCGTGCCGGGCCTGATGAAGCTCGACTTCCAGACCCGCGCCCAGCGCCTCAAAGCCCTGGCGATGTACCTGATGGAGCGGAAGGAAGCGCTGTACGAAATCTCGCACCTGACCGGCGCCACGCGCGCCGACAGCTGGGTCGACGTCGAAGGCGGCATCGGCACCCTGTTCGCCTACGCCAGCATGGGCGGGCGCGAGCTGCCGTCCTCGAACGTGCTGCACGAAGGCCCGGCCATCGCCCTGGGCAAGCGCGGCGGCTTCGCCGGCACCCACATCCTGGTGCCGCGCGGCGGTGTCGCCGTGCACATCAACGCGTTTAATTTTCCGATCTGGGGCCTGCTGGAAAAATTCGCGCCCAGCTTCCTGGCCGCCATGCCCTGCATCGGCAAGCCCGCCACGGCGACCAGCTACCTGACCCATGCGGTAGTAAAAATGATGCAGGAATCGAAGCTGCTGCCGGAAGGCTCCCTGCAACTGGTGATCGGCTCCACCGGCGACCTGCTCGACCGCCTCACCGGTTTCGATGCCGTCACCTTCACCGGTTCGGCCGACACCGCCGCCAGGCTGCGCGTAAACCCGAACCTGATCCGCGAATCGGTGCCGTTCACGGCCGAAGCCGATTCCCTGAACTGCGCCATTTTGGCGCCCGACGTCACGCCGGACGATCCGGAATTCGACCTGTTCGTGAAAGAAGTCGCGCGCGAAATGACCGGCAAGGCCGGCCAGAAGTGCACGGCGATCCGCCGCATCATCGTCCCCGAAACCCATGTCGACGCGCTCGGCGAGCGCCTGCGCGAGCGGCTCTCGAAGATCGTGGTCGGCAATCCGAAAATGGAAGGCGTGCGCATGGGCGCGCTGGCCTCGATGGACCAGCACCGCGACGTCAGCGAGCGTGTCGAACTGCTCGCACGCGGCAACGAGGTCCTCTTCGGCGCCCACCACGGCTTCAATCCCGTGGGCGAGGGTGTCGCCAACGGCGCCTTCTTCGCGCCGACCCTGCTCCTGTGCCGCAATGCCACCGTCAACACGGCGGTGCACGACATCGAGGCCTTCGGCCCGGTCAGCACGATGATGACCTACAAGGACATCGACGAAGCGCTGCACCTGGCCGCGCTCGGCCGCGGCAGCCTGGTGACCACGCTGGCGACGAAAGACCCGATGATCGCGGCGCACGCGGTGCCGGTCGCCGCCGCCTCGCACGGCCGCGTGCTGATCCTGGACCGCGAAGCGGCGGTCGACTCCACCGGCCACGGCTCGCCCCTGCCGCAACTCAAGCACGGCGGCCCGGGACGCGCCGGCGGCGGCGAAGAGCTGGGCGGCATTCGGGCCGTAAAACACTTCCTGCAGCGCGCTGCGGTGCAGGGTTCGCCGACGATGCTGGCGGCCGTGACGGGAGAGTACGTGCGCGGCGGCGCGGTGAAGGAATCGGAAATCCACCCGTTCCGGCGCCACTTCGAGGAGCTGGAAATCGGCCACTCGCTGCTGACCCACCGCCGTACCGTGAGCGAGGCGGACATCGTGAATTTCGGCGGCGTCTCGGGCGACTATTTCTACATGCACTTCGACGAGATCGCGGCCAAAGACACGCAATTCGGCAAGCGCATCGCGCACGGCTATTTCGTGCTGTCGGCCGCGGCCGGGTTGTTCGTCTCGCCGGCGCCCGGTCCCGTGCTGGCCAACTACGGCCTGGACAACCTGCGCTTCGTCGCGCCGGTGGCGATTGGCGACACGATTCGTGCAAGGCTCACCTGCAAGCGCAAGGTCGACCGCAATCGCACGGACGAGCAAGGGCGCGGGCAGGGCGTCGTGGCCTGGGACGTGCAGGTGACGAACCAGTACGATGAACTGGTGGCGAGCTATGACATCCTGACACTGGTGCAGAAGCATCAGTAGCAATTAAGAGCGCCTGAGAAAACTTCCAGAGCAAGGCGCGGCGACGAAGCCAGTACGACTGTACGGCGAGGAGCTGCAACGCAGCTATGGAATTTTTGTCAGGCGCTCTTCTTGAGGCAGCACAACAAGCAATGACGTAGAAGGCGCGGCCGCGCAAGGCGTGCATAATGGGGGATCGGACGCATTGATGCTGTCTGCATCCCCCATTTGTCCTTATCTGTCCTTACTTGCCATGGAGCGTGTATGTCGCGGTTAGACCTGAGCAGTATTCCCGTATTGACCGGAACCGGTTATCCCGAAGCCTTTGCCGAGGCGGTCAATGGACGCAGCCGCCAGGCGCTCGGCGAGGCCGGCGGCCTGAGCCAGTTCGGCGTCAACCTGGTCGAACTGAAACCAGGCGCGGCGTCGTCGCAGCGGCACTGGCATTCGCATGACGACGAGTTCGTCATGGTCGTCTCCGGTGAACTCACGCTGGTCACCGACGAGGGCGAAACCCTGATGCGCGCCGGCGACTGCGCCGCCTTCCCGGCCGGCGTGCCGAATGGCAGACGTCATCGAAGAGGTCGAGGATGTGTTCCCGTACGCGAAAGGCGTAGAGGAACGGCGAGATGGTGC
>JANNNC010000215.1:0-37957 GCA_031398335.1 Massilia sp. | reverse complement strand
CGGACGGTCGGCTTCAATGGCCAGGCATCGGGCAAGTTCGCACTGCAGTTCGCGCAGGCCGGTTACCGGACGCTCGTGCTGCCGTCGAGTTCTCCGGCGCACATGACGCTGTCGTTCGCGCAGAAGCTGCTGGCGTGGCGGCAGCTGACCGAAGCCGGCGAGGTGACGCCCGCGGCGTTGGCGCAATCGATCTTGTTCTGATGTGCAGCGAATTGAGCAGCAACGCAACGGATTCGTGCTCCTGGCGTGCGCCAGCCGGCAAAAGCTAACCCAGGCATACGTGCTTTCTTCAACCGTGTTACACTGTGTTCAGTCGAAGAAGTTTTGGTGAAGGTTTCACTGGATTTCAGAGACATCCCGCAACAGCCTGCAGTGCGATATGTGTAATGTCGCCGCGACCAGCAAAGCGGGATTGTGATTCGAGATACGTTGGTCGACTTACACGATGGAGGCACTACGCAGATAGCGTGGGCGTCCAGGGTTCCGCACCACGCAGATAGCATGGGCTGGAGCAGCGATACAAGCATTGGCAATACATTGAAACGAAGCCCGCAGCAAGCGGGCTTTTTTTTCTCCCCCGCGCAGGTCGGCGTCCGGCTGCAGTCCCGGATCGAAGCCGCCGCCACTCAGTTATCCGCCAGATAGCGGCCCATTGACTCTTATTCCGATCCAGTCGCATCGAAGGACTGGCATCGAGCAGCATCGTTGCGGCGCCTTACTCTCGCGCCAGCTTGCAGAACACACCTATCAAAGGAAAAAACATGGCAAAAGAAGAACTCATCGAAATGAATGGCCTCGTGACCGAAGTGCTGCCGGAACTGCGTTTTCGCGTCGACCTCGATAACGGCCACAAGCTGATCGCCTACACCTCGGGCCGGATGAAGAAGAACCACATCCGCATCCTGGCGGGCGACAAGGTGACGCTGGAACTGTCGCCTTACGACCTGAACAAGGGTCGCATCGTGTTCCGTCACATCGAAACGCGCGGCACCCCGGCGCCACGCACCGGCGGCTTCCAGCGCCGCCGCTAAGCAGTTCTCGTTGCCGGCAACGATGCGCGCATGCCGCCATCGCGGCCGGTAACGGTTGTATTGCAGCGACGCGGACACTCGGCCGCGCCCGCATCCCTCCGGTAGCCGCACAGCTACCGCAGACGTTCTACTTCTCGCACACTCCCCGACATTCAGTTCCGCCGCGGTCCCGCCGCGATATCGCGCAAGTGCATCAGCTTGGCCGAATAGTGCTCCCGCGCATCGAGCCGCACGCTGGTATCGCGTGCCAGCGCCAGCTGCTGTTCCGCCGTCTTCCATTCTCCCAGCTGAAAATTGGCGATGCCGAGCCAGAAATGGAATTCGTCGTTATACGGCGCGCGTGCCACCTCGCGTGCGAACAAGGCGCGCGCCCCGCTGAAGTCGCCGGCGTCATAGGCAGCCATTCCCTGGTTGAAGTAATGATAGGGCGGCGCCGGATACAGGCGCGCCACCCGCTGCGTCAGCGCCTCGGCCTCGCCCGGTTTGCCGTTATCGACCAGCAGGCGGGCCAAGTTTTGCATCACGACCAGGCTGTCCGGTTCGCGCTCGAGGGCGGCCCGGTAGACCTGCTCGGCCAGGACCTTGTGGCCGCTGCGCTCGTAGACGACGGCCAGCGTGTTGTAGGCCGTCACCAGCGCCGGCCTGGCCAGCAGGGAGGCACGCGCCCACCAGTAGGCGTCCGCCTGGCGGCCCTGCACGAGTTCTTCGGCCGCGCGGTTGTTCATGTACAGGGCGATGATGTCGGCCTTCTCGAGCGGGCGCACCTGGTAGCGGGCGGTGCCCATCGACGGGACGAAGTCGACCGTCAGCATGGCCGATTCCGGATCGTCGAAGCGGGGCGCCTGCGGCGCGAGATTCAAGTTGACGTGGGAGCTGACCAGGTACAGGCCGCCTTCGCGGTTCCAGGTGTTCTCGACCCGCACGTCCTGGAAGCGCACGGTCATGTTCAGTTCGCGCGCGAAGGCCGCGGTCATGATCACGAGCGACAGACAGTTGCCCTTGCGCGCCGCATAGGTTTCGGCGGCGTTGCCGGTACGGCTTGCATCGTAGTCGAGCTGGAGCGCGCGGCGGTCGTAGAGTGCATGCACCAGGCCCCTGACGGCGCCGTGTTCGCGCAGGGTCGCCTGGAATTCGGCGCTGTGGAGGTGCTGCCGCATGGCGGGGCTGAGATCGAACAGGCCGCTCGCGTCCGCGGGGCGCGCGGGGGCGGGGAAGGCGGCGTCGTTCAGGAGTGCGGCGAGCTTGCCGCCGGTGAGCGGCGCCGGCGCCATCTGGGCGCAACCTGACAGCAATACGAGCAGCGACAGCGTCCAGGTTCTCATCATGCCTCCGGGGCCGGTAACGACACTTCAGTATCATCCCGGCCGGGGCAGCCTGTCAAAGACTAGTCAATCAATGGTCGTCGTGCAGCGCTTCTTCGAGTTCGTCGAGCAGTTCGGCCGTTTCGTCCTCGTCGAGCGAAAGATAGGCGCGTGCGCGTTCGCCGCCCTTGTCCCATTCGGGCGAGCCGGCATGGCCCTGGTAGCGGCGGATCGCGCGCTCGGCCAGCAGCGACAGCGCCACCAGCGAACGCACGGCGTCGTCGGTGTGCTCGTCTTCCAGCACGGCGTAATCGTGGTGGTGCAGGATCGCCCACGACACCTCGCTCGACAGCCCCCAGTTACGCGCCAGCAGGGTGCCGACGGCCGCGTGATTCGTGCTGTGGCGCTCGTCCTCGAGCACCGTAAACGCGCGTTCCTGCTCGGCGCCGGCGTCGAGGAAGGTGGTTTCGTAGTCGGGGAAGCGCTTGACCAGCAGCGGCATCCCGGTATCGCAAAACAGGCCGAAGGTATGGGCGATGTCGGGCGCGCCGATGCGCAGGCGGCGCGACAGGAACACCATCGCGTGCGAACGCTTGGTCGAGACGTCCCAGAAATTGGCCAGCGCTGCGCTCTCGACGGGAATCGCCTGGCGCGCCAGCAGGCCGGTCATCAGCGCCGCCACCTGGTTGATGCCCAAAAACAGGATGGCCTGCTCGATCGATTTGGCGCGGCGTCCGCCGAACAGCGACGAGTTCGCGAGTTTCAAGAGGGCGCCGGCCATGCCGACGTCGCGCGCGACGATGCGCCCGATGCGTTCCGGCGAGGGGTCGCTCCCATTGAGTTCCGCCTGCAGGTCGGCCAGCAGGCTGGGACGCGGCGGAATCCGGATCGACTTGATCAGCTCGTCGACCGGGTCCGCGGGTGCGGCAGCGCAAGCAGCAGTAGAGGCGGCGGGCGCGGCAGCACGGGTGCCGGAGAAGCGCGATGCGACGCGCGCTGGCATTGCTTTTGCGGCAACAATACTCATGGAAGAAGGATGCTCATGGGAAGAAAAGCGAAGACTGCCACTATAAACGATGCGGCGTTTCCATGCAGCAACACCGTGCCTTGTGTGGCAAAACTGACAGAACGCTGTTGTCGGAAGGCCTAAAATTGCTCGCATGAACCCAGCAAACCTAGCAGGAATCGATTTTTATGCACCCGCCGACCTGGTGGCGCGCCAGCTGATCGGGGTCGTCGTCCTGATCGACGGCATCGGCGGGCGCATCGTCGAGACCGAGGCCTACGACCGCGAAGATCCAGCCTCGCACGCCTATTCCGGTCCCACCGAACGCAATGCCGCCATGTTCGGGCCGCCGGCGCATGCCTATGTCTATCGTTCCTACGGCATCCACTGGTGCCTGAATTTCGTCTGCCGCGAGGAGGGCCACGGCGCCGGGGTCCTGATCCGTGCGATCGAGCCGCTCGCGGGACTGGACATCATGCGCCAGCGCCGCGATGCCGAGGACATCGCGGCGCTGTGTTCCGGTCCGGGCAAGCTGTGCCAGGCGCTGGAGGTGACGCGCGCCTTCAACGGCAGCTCGCTGGCGCAGCCGCCGTTCCAGCTGCAAGCGGCGCCACCCGGAATCGAGATCATCGCAGGTCCGCGCATCGGCATCTCGAAGGCGATCGACGTGCCGTGGCGCTTCGGCCTGGCCGGCTCGCGCTTTTTCAGCCGCCCGTTCCGCTGACGCGCGCGCGGCGGGTCGCGGCGCCCGCATCCGGCAGCGCCCGTGGCGCGCCGCGCATCGGGCTGGCCGCCGAACGGCGGTCGAGCGGATCCTGAAACTCGGCCTGCTCGTCTGCCTCGGCCAGCGGCTCGATGCCTTCGATCTGGAAGACCGACACCGCGCGCGCCAGGTTCACGGTCTGCTCGTGCAGGCTTTCGGCGGCCGCCGCCGCTTCCTCGACCAGGGCCGCGTTCTGCTGGGTCATGTCGTCCATCTGCCCGACCGCGCGATTGACTTCGGCGATGCCGTCGGCCTGCTCGGTACTGGCGATGCTGATGCGCTCGATGATGTCGTTCACCTGGCGCACCGAGGCGACGATGTGGCCCATGCTGCTGCCGGCTTCGTTGACCGAGACCGCGCCGCCGTCGATGATCGACACCGAGTCGGCAATCAGGGCTTTGATCTCTTTTGCCGCCGCCGCCGAGCGCTGCGCCAGCGTGCGCACTTCCGAGGCCACCACCGCGAAGCCGCGCCCCTGTTCGCCGGCGCGCGCCGCTTCCACCGCCGCGTTCAGCGCCAGGATATTGGTCTGGAACGAAATGCCGTCGATGACGCCGATGATCTCGACGATCTTGCGCGAACTGGCCCGGATCGATTCCATCGTGGTCACCGCGCGGTCGACCGCCAGGCCGCCGTGGCTGGCCAGGCGCGCCGCTTCGGCCGCGAGATCGGTCGCCAGGCGCGCGTTATTCGCGTTGTCCTTCACGGCCACGGTCAGCGTTTCCATGGCGCTGGCGGTCTGCTCGAGCGAGCCGGCCTGCATCTCGGTACGGGTCGACAGATCGAGGTTGCCGGTGGCGATTTCCTTGGAGGCCGTGTCGATCGAGCGCACCGAGGTCAGGATCGCGTGCAGGGTCGTGTTCAGGGTGCCGATCGTGTGGTCCAGCGCGCGCGAGGTGTCGGCGATCTCGTCGCGGCCGTCGCTGACGGTGGCACCGGCCAGGCGCCCGTCGGCCAGTTCGGACACGATGTGGAAAATAGCGCGGATGTCGCGCAGCATTGCGCGCCGCACCAGCATCGTGACGGCGAGCGACAGGGCGATCGACAATACCACCAGCACCGCCATCGACAGCCCCAGCGTGCGGAATTCGGCGCCGGCCGCGGCATACGCTTCTTCGCTCAGGCGCGTCTCCAGCTGGGCCAGCTGGGCCAGCTGGGTATTGAGAATACCGAACTCCTTTTCCGCCTTCTGCATCGAATTGGTCGCGATCGACTGGTCGACCTGGGCCATCTCGATGGTTTCCAGCACGGCCTTGCGGTAGGCGATCAATGCTGTGCCGGAGGCGTCGATCAGCTTGCGCTCGGACGGCTCGGCCACTTTCGCCAGCGCCCCCAGGCGGGTCTTGATGTCGGCGTGCTTCTTGTTGATGTCGCCGATCATGGCATCGAGCCGGTTCTTGGCAAAACTGCCGCTGACCCAGGCCAGTAACTGATAGATGTTCGCGTGTGCGTATTTGGCGTCGCCGGCGACGTCGGCCGTGTCCTGCAGGCGCGCCGCGCGCACCTGCACCATGTTTTCGAGCGAGGCATGCTGGCGCACCATGCCGTAATAGGCGGCGCCGGAAAGCAGCGTCAGCAGCACCAGCACCAGTCCCGGCGCCAGCAACAGCTTCGGGCCAATCCGTAATTTTTTCAGCATGCTTTTCTCCATTACCAATAGAAAGGGCGGCCGAAGCCGCCCCGGATCAGTCCGCGCTTACTTCTTGTAGATGCCCGCTTCGAGCACCACGCCGTCGACCAGCAGGATGTAGGTGGTTTTCGGTTCGATCTTGCCGTTGGTGGGGTTCTTGTACATGTAGTCGACCCAGCCCTTGCCCTTGGCCGCGGCCAGTTCGATGATTTCGCGACGGTATTTCTTGCCGTTCGCATCCGGCACGTCGGTCAAGTCCTTGCCGACGATCGAGGGGTTGTAGGGGTGCGCCAGCACGATGCCGGTCTTGACGTCGCGCAAGTCGACATACAGTTCGCCCTGGACGAAGTCCGGATCCTTGGCATTGATGCGCTTCATCATTTCATCTTTGCCTTTGGCCTTGATCAGCGCGGCGCCACGTTCGGCCATGGCGATCGCATCCTTTTCGTTCGGTTCATTGGCCAGTGCACCGGAGCAGGCGAGTCCGAGGCACAGGGCGGTGGCAGTGGCGAGCAGCTTCATGAGTGCATTCCTTTCGGTAAGACATCTGGGAGGAAACTTTCCTAAGTGCACTGAGGAATGTACGCTGCACTTTCACTGTGTAATTTGCGCTGACGCAAAATGGGTAAGACCGCCGGGATGGGGGGGGCACATGTCCTACAGCAAATTCTCAATGCCTACCAGAAAGAATTTGGAGATTTAATTGATTGTGTGCAACTACGCACCATCACTGCGCACCTAAGATGAGTTCCCGCCAGCAATTTCTTACTCAAGAATTCGCCTGTCGTCCCCTCCACCCATCTTTCCTTTCCAGGAGCATGCCGTGACCACTACCGAAGCGACACCCGCCAAGTTCAAGCCGTATACGCGCCAGACCATCGCGCTGGCACGCCAGTGGCAATGGATGAGCCCTGAGCTGCAGGAAGCAACCCAGGTCGTCTCGCACGTGCTGCCGTTTCGCGTCAACGAATATGTGCTCGACCAGCTGATCGACTGGGACCGCATTCCCGACGACCCGATCTTCCGCCTGACCTTCCCGCACCGCGACATGCTGCCCGCGCGCGAATACGAGCAGTTGCGCGACCTGGTGCTGCACAAGAAGGACGCCGCGGCCACGGCAAAACTGGTGCACCAGATCCGCATGCGCATGAACCCGCATCCGGCCGGCCAGATGACCCACAACGTCCCGCGCGTGAACGACGCGCCCCTGAAAGGACTCCAGCACAAGTACAAGGAGACGGTGCTGTTCTTTCCGAGCTCGGGCCAGACCTGCCATGCCTATTGCACCTTCTGCTTCCGCTGGCCGCAGTTCGTCGGCATGGACGACATGAAGTTCGATGCGCGCGAATGCTCGGAACTGGTGGCCTACCTGGCGACGCATCCGGACGTGACCGATGTCCTGATCACGGGCGGCGACCCGATGATCATGAATACGCGTTCGCTCACCGAGTTCCTGGAGCCTTTATTGGCGCCGGAACTGGCGCATATCCAGAACATCCGCATCGGCACCAAGTCGGTTGCCTACTGGCCGCAGCGCTTCGTCTCGGACAAGGACGCCGACGACCTGATGCGCCTGTTCGAACGCGTCGTCAAGGCCGGCAAGAACCTCGCCATCATGGGCCACTACAACCATGCGGTCGAGCTGCGCAGCCCGATCGCCCAGCAGGCGGTGAAACGCATCGTCGGCACCGGCGCCACGCTGCGCATGCAGGGCCCGCTGATCCGCCACATCAACGAAGACCCGAAGAGCTGGGCCGAACTGTGGACCACCGGCGTGCGCCTGGGGGCGATCCCGTATTACATGTTCGTCGAGCGCGACACCGGCCCCAGCGAATATTTCTCGCTGCCGCTGGCACGCGCCCACGAAATCTTCCAGCGAGCCTATTCGATGGTCTCGCGCCTGTCGCGCACCGTGCGCGGGCCGTCGATGAGCGCCTTCCCGGGAAAGGTCGTGATCGACGGCGTGGTGACGATCAACGGCGAGAAGCTGTTCGCGCTGCAGTTCCTGCAGGCGCGCAATCCGGAATGGGTGCGCAAGCCCTTCTTCGCCAAATACGATTCCGAGGCCACCTGGCTCGACCACCTGAAGCCGGCTTTCGGGCGCAAGAAGTTCTTCTTTGAAGACGAGGCCGGCGAAGGCGGTCTCGGGCGGCCCGATGGTCACCACCACGTGCCGGGCGGGCGCGTGATCCCGATCGTGCAGGCGTCCCAGCACGACCGCCGCGCCAGCGACAGCCAGCCCAGCGCAGCTTGATCCAGGCCCGGATCCGGACCCGCCATGGGTGACCAGAATTCGCCACGCCTGTCCGGCGTGGCGGTTTTCTTCTACGTGTTCCTGCCGTTCGCGCTGGGACACTACCTGTCCTCGCTGCTGCGCAACGTGAACGCCGTGCTGGCCTCGAACCTGGTCGGCTCGCTCACGCTCACGCCCGGCCAGCTGGGCCTGCTCACCAGCGCCTTCTTCTTCGCCTTCGCGCTGGTGCAGCTGCCGGTCGGGATTGCGCTCGACCGCTACGGTCCACGCAAGGTGCAGCTGGTGCTGATGCTGATGGCCGCGCTGGGGGCACTGCTGTTCGCGCGCGGCCAGGGCTTCGGCCAGCTGGTGCTGGCGCGCGCCATCATGGGGCTGCGGCCTGGGCGGCTGCTTCATGTCGGCGGTCAAAGCCATCTCGGCCTGGATCGCACCGGGCAAGCTGCCGTCGGTGCACGGCTACCTGATCGCCGTCGGCGGCCTGGGAGCGGCGTCCGCCACCATGCCGGTGCGCATGGCGCTCGAACACACGGACTGGCGCGGCCTGTTCGTGCTGCTCGCCGCGCTCATTGCCGCCAGCGGCGCCCTGATCTGGTTGTTCGCACCGCGCTGCGCCGCGCCGCCCGCCGGCACCCGGCCGCCGATGCTGTCCTCGATCCTGAGCGTGTACCGCATGCCCAGCTTCCGCTCGACGATCTCGCTGGTACTGCTGCCGCACGCGGTCTTCTTCGGCATCCAGGGCTTGTGGATCGGGCGCTGGCTGTCGGACGTGGCGCGCTTTCCGGACGACGCCGTCGCCTACCTGCTGTACCTGAGCATGGCGGCCGTCATTTTCGGGGCCATCGGGGTGGGCATGATCACCGAGTGGGCGGGCAAGCGCGGTATCGCGCCGCTCGAAGTGGCCGGCGCCGGCATCGCCTTGTTCGTGCTGGTGCAGGCCGCCTTCGTCGTCGGCTACAAGCCGAGCTTCCAGCTGCTGTCGGTGCTGTTTACGCTGGTGGGCACGATCACCGGCATCGAATACGCGATCGTCGCCCAGAGCATGCCGCGCGAACTCACCGGGCGCGCCGCCACCTGCCTGAACCTCTTGATTTTTGTCGGCGCCTTCCTGGTGCAGGCCGGGTTCGGCCTCGTGGTCGGGTTCTGGCAGCCGGACGCGGGCGGGCGCTATCCGGCCGTCGCCTACCAAGTGGCGTTCGGGTCGCTGGTGCTGCTGCAGCTGACGGGTCTCATCGGGTATGCGCGGCGGCGTATCGCGGCGGCGCGCAGCGAGCCTGTCGCCATCGACGAGGCGCAAACGGCCGTATGAGCAAGGCATAAATTTCCCAACGGAATCGAGCGAAGCGGTATTGTCTTTTTCGCTACAATCGGTCGATCACTTTGCCCGATTCCGTCCAGGAGAAATCATGCACCTTCGCTCGTCCCCCATCCTTGCCGCCGCCGTGCTGCTCACGCTTGCCGCCTGCGGCGACAAGTCCAGCCTGCCCGTCGGCGCCGGCGTCGGCCCCTCGCCGACGCTGCCGCAACCAAAGAAAAGCCTGATCCCGACGGTCGACATCGCGCCGGCCAAGGGGTGGAACGGCGCCAAACCGACGCCGGCCCAGGGACTCGAAGTGAGCGCCATGGCCAGCGGCCTGGATCACCCGCGCTGGCTGCACGTGCTGCCGAATGGCGACGTGCTGGTGGCCGAATCGAACAAGCCGCAAACGCCCGAGACCAAGCAGTCCGGTATCCGGGCCTGGGTCATGGGCAAGGTGATGGCGAAGGCAGGCGCGGGCGTGCCGAGCGCCGACCGCATCACGCTGCTGCGCGACGCCGACGGCGACGGCGTGGCCGAAGTGCGCACCGTGTTCCTGAAGGGCTTGCACTCGCCCTTCGGCATGGCGCTGGTGGGCGAGACGCTGTACGTGGCGAATGCCGACGGCATCGTGCGCTTCCCCTACAAGACGGGCGCCACCGAGATCGCCGACGCGCCGCAGAAGGTCGCGCCGCTGCCGGCCGGCCTGAACCACCACTGGACCAAGAACATCATCGCCAGCAAGGACGGCAGCAAGCTGTACGCCACCGTCGGCTCGAACAGCAACGTCGGCGAAAACGGCATGGACATCGAAGTCAACCGCGCGGCCATCCTCGAAGTCGACCTCAAGAGCGGCGCGACGCGCCTGTTCGCGGGCGGCCTGCGCAACCCGAACGGCATGGCCTGGGAACCGCAGACCGGCGTGCTGTGGACGGTTGTCAACGAGCGCGACGAAATTGGCAGCGACCTGGTTCCCGACTACCTGACGTCGGTGAAGGATGGCGGCTTCTACGGCTGGCCATACAGCTACTATGGCCAGAACGTCGACGAGCGCGTCAAGCCGCCGCGTCCCGACCTGGTGGCGAAAGCGATCTCGCCCGACTACGCCCTGGGCTCCCACGTCGCCGCGCTCGGCTTGACGTTCGCCGAAGGCGCCAAGCTGGGACCCATGTTTACGAACGGCGCCTTCATCGGCCAGCACGGTTCCTGGAACCGCAAGCCGCTGTCCGGCTACAACGTCGTGTACTTACCGTTTGCCGACGGCAGGCCGAACGGCAAGCCGATCGAGGTGCTCACCGGTTTCGTCGACAAGAACGGCGACGCGCTGGGGCGTCCGGTGGGCGTGGCGATCGACAAGGCGGGCGCGCTGCTGGTGGCGGACGACGTCGGCAACGTCATCTGGCGCGTGCGGCCGGCGGCGCGGTAAGCTGCGAGTCCGCGAACGTGCGTTCGCGGACTACATCACGCGCAACTCTGCACGAACCACATCGGCACCGACGTCCACGCAATCCCCGCGAAGCCCAGCAGCGCGGTGAGCGCCGCCGCCCAATCCAGCAGCGCCGTCTCCTCATTCCCGCCACCCAAGGTACGCCGCTCGCGCCAGGCCAGCGCCGCGCAGATCGCCAGCGCCACGGTCGTCATCAAGACCAGCGGCAAGCGGTGCGGGCTGCCGGGTGCGAATCCGGCCGGGCTGCACTGGGCCGCCACCAGTACGTAGCTGCCGGCGAAATGCGCGGCCCAGACCAGCAGCGGCAGGGTGCCGCGAATGAGCTTTCCGAAGAACCGTTCGCGCATCGATTACTCCATCAGCAACGGCACGACATGCACCGCCAGCGCCATTGCGATGCCCTGCAGCGTGGTGTAGTGCCAGATCAGGGCCGTATTGTCGAGCGTCGCGCGGCTGGACGGGGACAGGCGTCCGCTCCAGGCACGCGCCGCCAGGTAGGGGCCGGCGATCGCCAGGATGATGACGTGCAGGCCCTGGTAGCTTACCAGTGCCGCGATCGTCGCGCTCCAGGCCTGCGCGCGCGGCGCCAGTCCGGCCAGGCCATAGCCGTGCAGGTCGACCAGGAAGGAGGCGATCACGCAGCCGGTTGCCGCCAGCGCCAGCCAGGGCAGGCGCCGCTGGCCGATGCTGCGCACGGCCCACAGCATCAGGCCGGAGCCCAGCGCCAGCAGCGCGCCGGCGATCAGCGGCCAGCGCACGTCGGGCAGGGTGGCCGCCGGCGGCGGGCACACTTCCAGGCGCATCGAGATGTGGATGTAGGCAAACAGGAGGGAGGCGAAGATGGTGGCGTCGACCACCAGCATGATCATCGTGCCCCACCACGAGTGCGAGGCCGTGCCTTGGGCCCCGACCGGCAGCACCAGCGTGTCCGAGACGCGCGCCTCGGTGATGGCGTGCTTCTTGTCCGAGCCCCACAGCCAGGCGACCGTGGAGACGATCGCCGCGATGCCGCAGGCCCAGGCGACGAGCGTCATCTTCACCGTCAGCAGCAGGAAGAAACCGGCGGTGCCGGCGGCGGCAATGAAGGGCAGCCAGCCGTCGGTCGGCAGGATCAACAGGTATTTGGGTGTGGCCGACACCGGGCTGGTGGCGATCGTCTCGCGCTGGCCGCTGGCGGTGCCGGGCAGGTAGTGCTGGCCGGCTTCCACCTGTTCGGCCAGGTTCGGCTGGTCCCACAGCGGATCGGCGGATTTGACGAGCGGGATGCTGCGCGTGGCATAGACTTCGGTCGGCAGCCACTCGAGGGTCGAGGCATTCCACGGATTGCCGACGTCCTGTTCGGGGCGGCGCAGCGTGCGCACGATGTCGATCAGGACCAGCAGCACGCCCAGCGCAAGGATGAAGGCGCCCAGCGTCGAGACCAGGTTCAGCCAGTCCCAGCCCATCTCGGCCGGATAGGTGTAGACGCGGCGCGGCATGCCCAGCAATCCCGTGATGTGCATCGGGAAGAAGGCAATATTAAAACCGCCGAACATCAGCCAGAACGCCCATTTCGCCAGGCGCTCCGACATGCGCTGGCCCTTGATCAGCGGAATCCAGTAATACAGCGCCGCGAACACCGGGAACACCATCCCGCCGACCAGCACGTAATGCAGGTGGGCGACGATGAAATACGTGTCGTGCGCCTGCCAGTCGAAGGGCAGCAGCGCGACCATCACGCCGGTCAGGCCGCCGAGCACGAAAATGAACATGAAGCCGCCCAGGAACAGGGCCGGCGCGTTCATCGTCACTTTTCCCTTCCACAGCGTGGCGATCCAGCCGAACACCTGGATCGCGGTCGGCACCGCGACGGCCATGCTGGCGGCCGAGACGAAACTCATCGTCATCACGCCCAGGCCGGCCGTGAACATGTGGTGCGCCCACAGCGCGAAGCTGAAGAAGCAGACGATCACCAGCGCCACGATGATCGCCTTGCGCCCGACCAGCGGCGTGCCGGCGATCGACGGGATCATGGTCGAGACCATGCCGGCGGCGGGCAGGAAGATGATGTACACCTCGGGGTGGCCGAAGAACCAGAACAGGTGCTGCCACAGGACCGGGTCGCCCCCGCGGTCGGCGATGAAGAAGGGCCAGTCGAAGGCGCGCTCCATCTCCAGCAGCGTGGTGCCGGCGATGATGGCCGGGAAGGCGAACACGATCATCACGGCCACCACCAGCATGGCCCAGGCATACACTGGCATGCGCGCCAGCGTCATGCCGGGCGCGCGGGTGAACAGAATGCCGACGATGAGTTCGATGGCGCCGGCGATCGCCGAGATCTCGATGAAGCCGATCCCGAGCAGCCAGAAGTCGGCGTTCAGGCCGGGCGAATACTGCTTGCCGGTGAGCGGCGGATACATGAACCAGCCGCCGTCGGGCGCCAGGCTGAAGAACAGCGTGCAGAAGAAGGCGAGGCCGCCGATCGCATACGCCCAATAGGCGTAGGCCGACAGGCGCGGGAAGGGCAGGTCGCGCGCCCCCAGCATGTTCGGCAGCAGGAACACGGCAATCGCCTCGACGATCGGAATGGCGAACAGGAACATCATCACCGTGCCATGCATGGTGAAGACCTGGTTGTAGGTCGATGGGGTCAAGAGGTCGTTGTCGGGCACGGCCAGCTGGGTGCGCATCATCAGGCCGAGGATCCCGGCCAGCAGGAAGAACAGCAGCGCGGTGCCGATGTAAAGGAGGCCGATGCTGGTGTTGTCGACGCGGGTGAAGAAGCGCCAGCCGGTCGGCCGGCGCCAGGGTTTTTCGAGGCGTTCCAGTTCCCCGGGAGGACGCGGCAAGGAGCTGGGCAGGGCGGCGGACAGGTCGTCCGCGGTAATGGTGGTGTTCATTTCAGCTGTTCGAGGTAGGCGGCCAGGGCTTGCAGCGTGGCCCCGTCGATGTCGGTTGCGGCAGGCATCCGGGCGCCCGGCTTGATGGCTTGCGGATCGGCGATCCAGCCGGCCAGGGTGCCGCGGTGGTTGCGCAGGGTGCCGGCGGCGATGTGGGTGCGCCCGCCGATGTGGGTCAGGTCCGGTCCCAGGCGCGCGCCCTCGGCCACGCCGCGCACCGTATGGCAGCTCTGGCAGCGCTGCTCGACGAAGGTGGCGCGGCCGCGCTCGATCAAGGCGTTGTCGGGTCCCTGTGCCGGCGCCCTGGCCGGCTGCGCTTCGTTCGCCAGCCAGCGCTCGAAGTCGGCCGGCGCCATGGCGATCACGTGCAGCGCCATGCGCGCATGCTGCTCGCCGCAGTATTCGGCGCACTGGCCGCGGAAGATGCCGGGTTTGTCGGCATGCAGGGTCAGGCCGTTTACGCGTCCCGGCACCATGTCCATCTTGCCGTTCAGGGCCGGCACCCACAGGCTGTGGATCACGTCCTGCGAGGTCAGGCCGAGGTAGACCGGGCGCCCGGCCGGGATGCGGATCTCGTTGGCGCTGACGACTTCGCGTCCGCTGACCGGATCGTGGTAGCGCACTTCCCACCACCACATCTTCGCGGTGACGCCGACCGACATCGTGCCGCGCGAGGTTTGCGGCGTCAGGTCGGCGCTGCGCCAGGTGCTCCAGACCAGCAGGGCGGTGAGCACCACCACCGGAAAGGCGATGCCGGCGCCGGCGATCCACCAGCGCGCCGAAACCGGCCGCGTGTTCGGGCGCAGGCTCAGCACCATCAGCGCCATCACGGCGACGAAAATGACGGCGCCGCCGCCGAACAGGACCCAGGACAGGTGCGCGATGATGGCCGCGTCGGGGCCGGCGGGGTGGAGGACGGATTGCAGGGTGCTCATTGCAGCGTCAGCAGATAGGCCGCCATGTGACGCGCTTCGTCGGGTGAGACGCCCAGGTCCGGCATCGCGGTGCCGGGTTTGACTGCTTGCGGGTTGTCGAGCCAGCGCGTGAGGTTTTGCGGCGTGTTCGGGATGCCGCCGGCGATGTAGCTGCGCCGCCCGAAGAGTTCCAGCGGCGGCCCGGCATTGCCGGCCGCGCCCGGCACTTCGGGAATCGCATGGCAGGCGGTGCACTGGTACTGCGCCATCAGGCGCTGGCCCTGGAGCGGGTCGCCGCCGCTGACGGCGCGCGGCGTTTCGCGCTCGCCGCAGCCGGCCAGCAATGCCAGGCACAGCCCGGCCACGCACAGCGGGCGGACACGGGGCATTGCGGGGAGGAAGAAGTGATAGCGCACAATTGAATCCGACGAAGCCAATGGGTCTATATAATACCGGAGAAACAATATCATTTTTTCAACAGTGCGCACCCCTGCCAGCGAACCACGATGCCCTCGAACCGACACCGCCTGATCCTGAAAACCGCCGCCATCACTCTGGCGCTGGCCGGGCTGGCGGCGGCCGCCGCCGGCGCCATCGTGCTGCGCGCCGGCTGGTACGACACCACCGCCACCAGCCAGCACCTGCAACTGACGTATTCGGTGCTGGAGAAGGGCATGCATTATTCGGTAAGCAATCACGCGCAGGAAGTGAAAGTGCCGCCGCTGGGCGCGCCCCAGCAGGTGGCGCGCGGCGCGGTCGTGTATGCAGCCAATTGCGCCCAGTGCCATGGCGGGCCGGGTTCGGCCCAGGCCAAGCTCGGGCAAAGCATGCAGCCGCTGCCCGGTCCCCTGATCGACGCCGGCGCGCGCTGGCAGCCGCGCGAGCTGTACTGGATCACCAAGCACGGCATCAAGATGAGCGGGATGCCGGCCTGGCAGTTCCACATGAGCGACGCCGACCTGTGGGCAGTGGTGGCCTTCATGGGCGTGCTGCCGACCTTGTCGGCGCGCGATTACGCCGAGGCGACCGGGGTGCCGAACGTGACGGAGACGCCATCCTCGGCGCCGACCACCGCCGGAGCGGCCGAATGAGCGCGCGCCTCCTCACCCTCCCGCTGCTGCTGGCGCTGCTGGCCGCCTGCCAGGACCAGCCGGCGCCGACCGGCCTGCAGGGCGACCCCGCGCGCGGACGCGTCGCGCTGGCCCAGCATGCCTGCCGCGCCTGCCACATGATTCCCGGCCTGACTGGTCCCGATACCTACGTCGGCCGTCCGCTGACCGACCTGGCCGAGCAGCGCTTCATCGCCGGCAAGCTGGCGAACAACCAGGCCAACCTGGTGCGCTGGATCCGCGATCCGAAGTCGATCGACCCGCACACCGCGATGCCGGCCATGGGCGTGAGCGAACGCGACGCGCTCGACATGAGCGCCTGGCTGCTGAGCCCCGAAAAGTAAAGCGCTGGTATCATGCGAGCCCCGCTGGGCGCATCATGGTGGCGCGCCCGCGCGGCAGATCAACAGGAAACAACATGAGATTGGTGCGCTATGGCCGCCCGGGCAAGGAAAAGCCGGGCCTGTTCGACGATGAAGGACGCCTGCGCGACCTGTCCGGCGTGATTGCCGATATCGATGGCGCGCTGCTGAACGACCGCGCGCTGCGCAAGCTGGCCAAGGTCGACGTCAAGACGCTGCCGCTGGTGCGCGGCAATCCGCGCCTGGGCGTGCCGGTCAAGGGCATCGGCAAGTTCATCGGTATCGGCATGAACTATGCTGACCATGCGGCGGAAACGGGGGCCGCGCTGCCCACGGAGCCGGTGTTCTTCACCAAGGCGATCAGCTGCCTGAACGGCCCGGACGATCCGATCCGGCTGCCGCAAGGCTCCAAAAAAACCGACTGGGAAGTCGAACTCGGCGTCGTGATCGGCACCCGCGCCCAGTACGTGAGCGAGGAAGACGCGTTGAAGTTCGTGGCCGGCTACTGCGTCGTCAACGACGTCAGCGAACGCGCCTACCAGTTCGAGATGGGCTCGCAATGGGATAAAGGCAAAGGCTGCGACACCTTCGGCCCGGTCGGCCCTTTCCTGGTCACGCGCGACGACGTCTACGACGTGCAGGACCTCGACCTGTACCTGGAGCTGAACGGCAAGCGCATGCAGAGCGGGAACACCGCGAGCATGATTTTCAGTGTGGCGCAGATCGTCAGCTACGTCTCGCGCTTCATGACGCTCGAGCCGGGCGACATCATCACCACCGGCACCCCGCCGGGCGTCGGCCTGGGGCGCAAGCCGCAGCGCTTCCTCAAGAAGGGAGATACGCTGCGGCTGGGGATTGCGGGGCTGGGAGAGCAGCAGGCGGAAGTGGTGGCGTTTTCGACATAAACGCCGGCGTCGATCAGTTCACCAGCGCGGCATCGACCGCTTCGGCCAGCCGCGCCACGATCTCCGACAACTCGCTGGCCGTGACGATGAACGGCGGCGCCAGAAGGATGTGGTCGCCGCGCTGGCCGTCGATCGTCCCGCCCATCGGGTACACCATCAGCCCGCGCGCCATCGCCTCACGCTTGACCGCCGCATGCAGTTTACGCTCCGGCGCGAACGGCGCCTTGGTTGCGCGGTCCTGCACCAGCTCGATCCCGAGGAACAGCCCGCGTCCGCGGATGTCGCCCACATGCGCGTGCTTGCCGAACACGTCGCCCAGCATGCGTTTGAGGGTCGCGCCGCGCCGCTGCACCTGCTCGAGCAGGCCGTCGCGCGCGATCACCTGCTGCACGGCGAGCGCGGCGGCGGCCGCCACCGGATGGCCGATGTAGGTGTGGCCGTTCAGGAAGCTGCCGCTGCCATGGCGCAGGCGCTCGACGATCGCGCCTTGGGCCAGCACCGCGCCGACCGGCTGGTAGCCCGCACCCAGCCCCTTGGCCACGGCGATGATGTCGGGCGCCACGCCCTCCTGCTCGATCGCGTACATGGTGCCGGTGCGGCCCATCCCGCACATCACCTCGTCGGCGATGAACAGGATGCCGTGGCGGTCGCAGATGGCGCGCACGCCCTTGAAATAACCCGGCGTGGGAGGAATCGCGCCGCCGGTGGCGCCCACCACCGGTTCGGCGACGAAACCGATGACCTTGTCCGGCCCGGCCTTCATGATCGCCGTTTCCAGTTCGTCCAGCAGCGCGGCGGTGTACTCGTCGACGCTCTGGCTGTCGCGGCGGTCGCGGTATTCGTAGCAGGGCGCCACGCGCGGCACCTCCATCAGCAGCGGCGCGAAGGGTTTGCGGCGCCATTCGTTGCCGCCGACGGCCAGCGCGCCCAGTGTATTGCCGTGATAGCTCTGGCGGCGCGCGATGAACACAGTACGCCGCTCTTCGCCGCCCTCGACGCAGTACTGGCGCGCCAGTTTCAGGGCCGTCTCCATCGCTTCCGACCCGCCCAACACCAGGTAGACCGCCTTGATGCCGGCGGGGGCGTGCGCCACCAGGGTCTCGGCCAGTTCTTCGGCCACGTCGGTGGTGAAGAAGGCGGTATGCGCGAAGGCGCAGCGGTCGATCTGGGCGTGCATGGCGGCGATCACGTCCGGATGGCCATGACCGAGCGAGGAGACGGCGGCGCCGCCGCTGGCGTCGAGATAGGCGTTTCCCGTGCTGTCGACGATCGTGATGCCCGATGCGCTGACGGCCATTGGCGGCGTCTGGCGCAGGCTGCGGTGAATGATGTAGCTCATGACTTTTCCTCCGGCAAAAAGTTGACGGTTGACAATAAGCTTGCCGGGGCCGGATTCCTTTGATCTTTGACGGAAGCTGTGCGAATATTTTTCCGGTCAGACACTTCTGCGACGCCGACCATGACCGACCGCCTCCGTCCGATTCCCCCGCACGAGATGACCGAGGCCCAGCGCCGCGCCGCCCAGGCCGTGATCGACGGCCCGCGCGGCGCGCTCTATGGGCCGTTCGTCCCGCTGTTGCGCAGTCCCGAACTGCTGGAAAACGCGCAGCGCATGGGCGAGTACCTGCGCTACCGCAGCGCCATCGGGATCAGGCTGTCGGAACTGGCGATCCTGGTCACGGCGCGCCAGTGGAACCAGGGTGTCGAATGGGCGATCCACGCGCCGATTGCGGCGCAGGTGGGCGTGCCGCCGAACGTGATCAATGCGATCGCGCGGCGCGAACGGCCGGAGGGCATGCTGGTGGACGAATCGGTGGTGCACGACTTCTGCATCGAGCTGCACCAGAACAAGGAAGTCTCGGACCGAACCTATGCCGACGCGGTGGCGCTGTTCGGCGAGCAGGGCGTGGTCGATCTGATGGGATTGAACGGCTACTACACGTTCCTGGCGATGGTGATGAACACGGCGCGCACGGAGATTCCGGTGTCGAGCGCCGCGCCGCTGCCGGCGTAATGCTTGAAGGCAGGGGGCGCCGCGTTGCGCCGGGCCGTCAGCGGTGTACCGAGCGGAGAATCGCATCGAGATGCTGCAGATCGACCGGTTTTACCAGGTGATGCGCAAAGCCGGCGGAGCGTGACAGGACTTTGTCGTGCGCCTGGCCATAGCCGGTCAGGGCGACCAAGACCGCTGCGTCATGCCGTGCCATGCTGCGCAGTTGCCGCCCCAGTTCGTACCCGTCGAGGTCGGGCAGTCCGATATCGAGTATGAACAAATCGCTTTGCGTGGTGCGCGCCGCCGCCAGCGCGGCAGTGGACGAATAGTGCACGGCGACCGTGTGGCCGCGCAGGCGCAGGACGTCGGCGAGCATGTCGGCGGCATCGGCGTTGTCGTCCACCACCGTTACCGTCAACGGTCCCGCATCGGGGGCCGTTGCGCTCGCTTCGCCGGTCTGCCCATGCATGCCATCGGCCACAGCGCCTGACAGGGGCAGCACGGCAATGAACCGGCTTCCCTTGCCAAGTCCCTCGCTGACGGCGGTGACGCGGCCGCCATGCTTGCGAATCAGGCTGTCGACCAGCGCCAGGCCAAGTCCCAATCCTCCCTGCCTGCGGTCCGGGGTGCGGGTGGCCTGGGTAAACAGGCCGAAGATTTCGGGCAGCAGCGTGCTCTCGATGCCGATGCCATTGTCGCTGACGGTGACCTGCACCTCGCGGGCGCCGTTATCGACCGCGATCTCGAGCACGATCTTGCCGCCCTGGGGCGTGTACTTGGCGGCGTTGTTCAACAGATTGACCAGTACCTGGCACAGCCGCACCGGGTCGCCCAGCACCAGCGCGGGCCGCGCATCGACATGCAGCACGAGTTCGTGCTTGCGCGCCTCGATCAGCGGCCTCGCTTGTTCGATGGCGTTGTCGGCGATGTCCTGCATGCGCACCGGCTCCGTGACCAGTTCGACCAGGCCGCGCGTGACGCGCGAAACGTCCAGCAAGTCGTCGATCAGCCGGGTCATGTGCGAGATCTGCCGGATGATGATTTCCGAGATGCCTTTGATACGTGCCGCATCGGACGCTCCGAGCAGCAGCAGCTGGGCCGCGGTGGCAATCGGTGCCAGCGGGTTTCTCAGTTCGTGTGCCAGCATGGCAAGGAATTCATCCTTCCGGTTGTTCGCTTCTTCAAGCGATTGCTCGCGCAATACCTGGTCCGTCACGTCGATCATGATGCCGCGCATCGTCGATGGCCTGCCATCCTGGTCGATGAGGACATTGCCTTTCAATCGAATCGAGACCGTCTTGCCATTATCGGGGCGGATCCTGCGAGTGATCTGGTCGATTACCCCCAGGCCACCCAAGACGCATTCCATGGCCGCCGCATAGCTTGCCCGGTCCTGTTCATGCACGGTCTCGAACATGGCCTTGAACGTGGCGGGGGCGTAGCCCAGCACGGCGGCGGCATTGCCGGAGTAGCGGATCTGGTCGCTATCCCATTCCCATTCCCACGCCACCATGTTCGCCGTCACCAGCCCTTCTTGCAGCCAGTGCTGGGTCTTGGTCAGGTCCTCCTGGGCGCGTTGCAGGGTCGATACGTCGGTACAGGTGCCGAACCACTGAACGACCTTCCCATCCAGATCCTTCAACGGTTCCGCCAGCGTATAAAACGGACGGAACAGTCCATCCTGTCCCTTGAGCGGGAAGGTCATTTCGAAGGGCGTGGCGTGTTTGAGCGAGTAGGTCCATCGTTCCAGCACGTGCGGCAAGACCAGCGGATCATGCAAGGCTTCCCTGGTCCAGGCATTGGCCGTGCGCGCGTGATCGCCGGTGTAGCTGAGCCAGCGCTCGTTGCACCAGTGGACGCAGCCATCGCGATCGGCCATCCAGGCCAATTGCGGGATCGTGTTGGCAAGTTGCTGGATCCGATGATTGCTTTCAACCACTTCCCGTTTGGTCTGCACGAATTCCGTGATGTCCATCAGCGCGGTGACGGCGCCCCGGATGCAGCCGCCATCGTCCAGGATCGGTACCGACCGGTGCAGAATCGTGCTGCGCGTTCCCGGCCGGTCGAAGGGCTCGATGTCCACCGCCGTATCGATCACATGCTCGCCGCGCAGCGCGCGCGCGGTCGGCCATTCATGCGCCTCGATCGCCTGCCCGTGCCGTTCCGAATGGTCGGCCCACCAGCCTTTCCATTCGACGTAATCGGAAGTCGCATTCGCCTGCGGCGGGTTGCCCCAGATATGCGTGCATTCCTGGTTCATGAACAGCACCTTGCCGCCGGCATCGACGTAGGCGATCCCGACGGGCGTTGCCTCGTGCAAGGCATTCATGCGGCGCTCGTTCTCGAGGGCCGCTTCCTTCACTTTGCGCTGTTCGCTGACATCACGGAAATACACCGACAACCCGTCGGGCGACGGATAGCAATGACATTCGACCCACATGTTCAGCGGGGCGGGATAATACTCCTCGAAATGGGTGGCGACCCCGGTTTCCATTGCGCGCCGGAACTCGCGACCGAACAGGAGCCGCTCGGCATCGGGAAACACATCCCAAAAATATTTTCCGATCAGGTCTTCAGCGCGCACGCCCAGCATGCGGGCCCCGGTTTCACTGAAATACGTGTAGTGCCAGTGACGGTCCAGCATGGCCAGTCCGTCGGTAATGCTGTCGAGCACACGCTGCAAGGTATCGTGCGCGGCCCGCACCTTGTCTTCTGCGTTCTTGCGGTAGGTAATGTCTCTGGAAACACCCAGCAAGCCGACGATATGGCCGTCGCGGTCGCGGCAAGGGCGTTTTTGGGACAGCCAGATGCGTAGCGTACCGTCCGGCATCGGCACTGGCTCTTCGACCTCTTCCGCATGGCCGGTCTCCATGATGCGGCAGTCGTTTTCCATGATGCGCCGGGCCGCATCGGGGTCATTCAGGAATTGGGCATCGGTCTTTCCCAGCACCTCCGCCAGCGGCTTTCCGATCAGGGCAAGCGCGGCGGGATTGGCAAATTGCATGCACCCCTGGCGGTCCTTGGCAAACATGACGTCGGTCGAGTTCTCGCTAATGGCCCGTAATAAATCGATTTCCTGACGCAGCGACTGTTCGATGCGGGATCCAGCGGTAATGTCGCGGATCCAGACCATGAGCGCCGGTTCGCCCAGCGCCATGTCGTCCAGGCGTGACACCCTGCCTTCCCAGACGCTTTCTTCCTGACCGGGCAAGTAAGCGCTGAAATTGCTGACCTGCCAGGACTGGCCGGTGGCCAGCACGTTCAGCAACCCGTTTTCCACGCCATCGCTTGCAGAGACCGGAAACACCTCGCGAAAGCGCTGCCCGATCAACCCGGGTACGCCGGCCATGTGCCGGTATGCAGGGTTTGCATACCTGAAGCGTAGCGACGGGCCCGCGAGAATGGCGATGCACACATCGATCTGATCGAGCGCAGCGAGGCGGTCATCGCTGCCTGCTCGCGGCATCAGGTCCGGCTGCGCCGCACCGGTGGCGCCGAACAGGTCCTCGGCATGGCGCGCCAGATGGCGCCGCCAAGTATCGACAGTGTCCGCGCGCACGCCGTGGCGGCGCGCGAGCGCTTCCAGGTCGGGGCAATTCCCGCTTGCCTCCAACGCAACGTTGGCAATGAATGCGAGATCGTAGGGAATACAGGAAGTAAGCGTAGCGGTAACAGGAACGTGCATGAGTATCGTCGGAAACAGCTGGGATCCCGCATTTTGCACGGGTTTGAATGAATGGAATGAAATTTTTGCAAGCCGACGGGCCGGATGGCGGCGCCAGCGTTGCAAAATTGCCCAGCATGCGCTCAAGGCGTGGCGCAGGCCTGCTGCAGGTGCTGCAGGAAAGCGTCGGCGACCGGAGAAAGCTTCTTGCCTTTGCGATACAGCGTCCACCAGTTCGACTGGACCGGAAAGCCATCGACCTCGAGGACCGCCAACTGCTCTTGCGCGGGGTCTTTTGCCAAGGCGTGGCGCGAAACGACGGCCAGCCCAAGTCCGGCCGCGACTGCCTGCTTGATTGCTTCGTTGCTGCCTAGCTCCATGCGTACATCGGGATCGAAACGCAGCAGCTTGAAATGGTTGTCGCAAGCGAGCCGGGTTCCCGATCCTCGTTCACGCAAGATAAAACGCAGCGCACCCAGTTCGGCCAGCGCGATGCGCCGGCGTGCGGCCAGCGGATGGGTGGCGACAGCGATCACGTCGAGCGGGTTGGGCAGGAATGCATGGCGCTCGAGCGCGAGCTCCTCGGGCGGCATGGACATGATGTACAGGTCGTCGCGATTCTCGCGCAGGCGCTGCAGGACCCCGTCCCGGTTCAGCACTTCAAGCGCAATATCGACATCGGGAAATGCAGTGCAAAAGCTGCCGAGAAAGCGCGGTATGAAATACTTCGCAGTGCTGACCACCGATACCCGCAAGCGGCCGCGCGTCATGCCCTGCATGGCGGCAGCCTGCTGTTCGAAGCTGCTCCACTCGTCGAGCATCGCTTGCGCCGTCAGGGCCAGCGCCTCGCCAGCCGTAGTCAGATACAGCCGCTTGCCTACCTGTTCATACAAGGGCATGCCGATACCCTCGCTGAGCCCTTTGAGCTGCATCGACGCGGTCGGCTGGGTCACATGGCAGGCACGGGCCGCCTGCCGAGGTCATCATGAGCTTGAGCTGCGCCATGCTGCTGGCGACCGCGATTCCCCTGATTGCCTATCAATTGCTCAAGAAAAGAGTCGCACCCTTCGATGCCGCCGCGATCGCCGCCACCTACGGCTCGGTCAGTGCGGTGACCTTCATTACCGCTTCCCAGTACCTGGACACCCAGCAAATCGCCTATGGCGGCCACATGGCCGCTGCCATGGCCTTGATGGAGTCGCCGGCGATCCTGATTGCAGTCGTGATGGCCAGTGGCTTGCGGCGCATGGCCGCCGCGCCGGGCTTCGCAATCGGCGCTGTCGCCGTGGCTGGCGTGCCTGCGCCGCGCATGGGCCTGGGGAAGATGCTGCATGAATCGTTCACCGACGGCACCCAGTTGCTGCTGCTGGGCGCGATGGCGATCGGGATGCTGACGGGCGAATCCGGGAAGTCGGCGATGGCGCCATTCTCGATCGATCTGTTCAAAGGCATGCTTGCCTTTTTCCTGCTCGACATGGGCTTGCTGACAGCGAAAAATCTGGGGCAATTGCGCGGCCAGTCGCGCTGGCTGCTTGCCTATGCGGCCGGCGCGCCGGCCGTGCACGCCGCGCTTGCGCTCGGCCTGGCCTGGCTTGCCGGTCTGGAGGCGGGCAATGGCGCGCTGCTGATGGTCCTGGCCGCCAGCGCGTCGTATATCGCCGTGCCGGCCGCGCTGCGCTACGCGATTCCGGAAGCGAAACCCTCCGTGTATTTCAGCATGTCGCTGGGAATTACCTTTCCTTTGAACATATTGATCGGCATCCCGCTCTATACCCGCATCGCACAAGCTGCGCTGGCCTAGCCAGCATGCCAGCACACCGTCGCATCAGGCCAGCGCTTCCTTCGCCGCCTCTTCCGGCGTCAAGCCGTCATAGAACAGGTCGGTGAACCACTCGACCTCTTCCTCGATATGGTCCTGCGCCTGCTTTTGCGTGGCGCCGCCGGCAACCAGGTGTCCTTCGACTTCGATGCACCAGTTAATCAGTGCCATCGTTTCTTCGTCGAGCGCTTCTTCTTTCTTGGCCATGATGGACCTCCAATGTAAAACGGGAGCCGCAGCTCCCGTGAATGAGGCTTTAGCCTGAAACCTTCTTTATCCACGCCGAGATATCCTGCACTTCTTCAAAGCAGAGCGAATGCTGCATCGGGTATTCGTGCCACTCGATCGTATAACCAAGGCCTTTCAGGATGTCGCGCGACTGCTCCGCGCGCACGAACGGCACCACCTGGTCCTGGCGGCCATGCGCCATGAAGATCGGGGTGTCGATGCTTTCCTCGGTACGCTCGTGCAGCACTTTTTCGTTGAGCGGCAGGTAGCCCGACAGGCAGAGCATGCCGGCCAGCTTTTCCGGGTGGCGCAGGCCGGTCTGCAGCGTCATCGCGCAGCCTTGCGAGAAGCCGGCCAGGATGATGCGCGAGGCCGGAATACCGCGCGCCTTTTCGCGTGCGATGAGGGCCTCGACGTCGCGCTGCGAGTCGCGCAGGCCGCCTTCGTCTTCACGGCGCGTCAGGTCGGCGACGCTGATGTCGTACCAGGCGCGCATGACGTAGCCGCCGTTGATCGTCACCGGAATCTGTTTCGCGTGCGGGAAGACGAAGCGGATGCCCGGCAGGCCCTTTAAATCGAGCTCGCGCACCAGCGGCACGAAGTCGTTGCCGTCGGCGCCCAGGCCGTGCAGCCAGATAACCGCGATCGTCGGATTCGGGGCGGTTTCGATTTCGATGTTTTGCAGCAGATCGCTCATGCGTTGTCCTGGGGTGAGAATGCGGGGGCCGGACGCTGGGCCGCGCCTTGGGCAGATTTTGGGCGCCAGGCGGTCGTCACGGCCGGATTGGTTTCCATGTACGGGCCGCCGATCAGGTCGATGCAGTAGGGGACGGCCGCGAAGATACCGCCGGCGACGACCTTGCCTTCTGCATCCTTTAAACCTTCCAGCGTTTCCTTGATCGCCTTCGGCTGGCCGGGCAGGTTCATGATCAGCGCCGCGTGGGTTGCGGTCTCGCGGATCACGGCGACCTGGCGCGACAAAATCGCGGTCGGCACGAAGCGCAAACTGATCTGGCGCATCTGCTCGCCGAAGCCCGGCATCTCCTTGGTGCCGACGGCCAGCGTCGCTTCGGGCGTAACGTCGCGCCGCGCGGGACCCGTGCCGCCGGTGGTGAGCACCAGGTGGCAGCCGGCCACGTCGACCAGTTCGACCAGGGTCTTCTCGATTTGCGTGCGCTCGTCGGGAATCAGGCGCGGCTCGATCCGGTAAGGCGTGGTGATGGCCGAGGCGATCCAGTCCTGCAGCGCAGGAATGCCCTTGTCCTCGTAGACGCCGCCGCTGGCGCGGTCCGAGACCGAGACCAGGCCGATGACCAGTTCTAAGTCCTTACTCGTCTGCAGGCGCATCGTCGCTCAGCTCATCCTCGGTGGGGGCGGCCTTCTTCTTGCTCAGGTCCTTCAGGATCTGGAACAGTTCGCGGAAGGCCTTCGGCGGCTTCGACTCCGCCTGCTCCTTGCGCGCATTGCGGATCAGCGTGCGCAGGTGCTGCACGTCGAGTTCCGGGTTCTCTTCGAGCAGCGTCGTGAGGGCTTTGTCGTCGGTGAGCAGCTTGTCGCGGCGGCGCTCGAGCGCGTGCAGCGCGGCCGTCTCGGCCTTCGAGGCGCCTTTCCAGCTGTCGATGGTACGCTGGATGACGGCCACTTCTTCCTCGGTCAGGGTGCGCATCTTCTTGCCGACGAATTGCAACTGGCGGCGCCGCCCTTCGTGGTTGGTGATGGTCTGGCACATCAGGATGGCGTCCTTGACGTCTTCCGGCATCGGCACGCGCTTGACGCGGTCGCGCGGCTCGGCAACGAGCTGCGCGCCGAGTTTTTGCAACTCGTCCATCTGGCGCTTGAGCTCAGATTTGGAAGGGCGATCGTATTCTTGCTCGAACTCGTTGGACTGGAAGCCCACCGAGCCGCGGTTTGGATTTGGCATGATATTGATTGATCCGATTGGCGCTGAGCCGATCAGTAAAAACAGTAAACGGCTGCTATGATAACTGTTTTAGGGCTCGCACAAAAAAACTCGATATGAACAGCGCCGTTTTTACCCATACCCAGGACCAGTTGAAAGAACTGGCCAAGAGCGTACTCGCCTTCGCCCAGGAGCAGGGCGCGACCGATGCCTCGGTCGAAATCAGCGAGGGTAGCGGACTGTCGGTGTCGGTACGCCGCGGCACGATCGAGACCATCGAGCAGAACAAGGACAAGGGCATCGGCGTCACCGTCTACGCCGGCCAGCGGCGCGGCAACGCCAGCACCTCCGATTTTTCGGAAACCTCGCTGCGCGCCACTGTGGAAGCGGCCTGGAACATCGCCCGCTTCACCGCCGAGGACGACGCGGCCGGCCTGCCCGACGCCGACATGCTGGAAATGAGCCCGCGCGACCTGCGCCTGTGCTACCCGTGGCAGATATCCACCGAAGAAGCCGTCGAACTGGCCCAGCGCTGCGAGAACGCGGCCTTCGAAGTCGACCGCCGCATCACCAACAGCGAAGGCGCCAGCGTCTACGTGCAGCAATCGCATTTCGTCGCCGCCAACACGCGCGGCTTCATCGGCGGCTACCCGTTCTCGCGCCACACGATGTCGATCGCGCCGATCGCCGGCAAGGGCAACAAGATGCAGCGCGACGACTGGTACACCTCGGCGCGCGACCCGAAAAAACTGGCCAAGCCGGAGCTTGTGGGCCGCTACGCCGCCGAACGCGCGCTGGCGCGCCTGAACGCACGCAAGCTCGATACCCTCACCTGTCCGGTGCTGTTCGAGGCGCCGCTGGCTGCCGGCCTGGTGGGCGCCTTCGTGCAGGCGGTGTCGGGCGGCTCGCTGTACCGCAAATCGAGTTTTCTGCTCGATACGCTCGGCAAGCAAATCTTCCCGAGCCATATCCAGGTCCTTGAAGACCCGCACGTGATCGGCGAAGTCGGCTCGTCTCCCTTCGACGAAGAAGGCGTGCGCACCGTGCGCCGCAAGGTCATCGACAGCGGCGTGCTGCAGGGGTACTTCCTGGGTTCGTATTCGGCCCGCAAGCTCGGCATGAAAACCACGGGCAACGCCGGCGGCGCGCACAACCTCACGTTTACGTCGGACGAAACGAAACTGGCCGACGACTTCGAAGGCATGTTGCGCAAGATGGGCACCGGTTTGCTTGTCACCGAACTGATGGGGCAGGGCGTGAACTACGTTACCGGCGACTACTCGCGCGGCGCCTCGGGCTACTGGGTCGAAAACGGCGTCATCCAGTACCCGGTCGAGGAAATCACCATCGCAGGCAACATGCGCGAGATGTTCCAGCAAATCGTCGGCATCGGCAACGACGTGCTCTCGCGCGGCAGCAAATCGACGGGGTCGATTTTGATCGAGAAAATGGTCGTCGCAGGTAACTGACGCAGTATTGATTCAACGAGGAATAGCATGAGCCGATTCATCCGCATCGACAAAGACAACAACCCGAAGAAGGCCGTGCTGCTGAACCTCGACCTGGTGGCCTCGGTCGAACTGTCGCCCCAGTCGGACCTGCTCAGTTCAGCCGACGAAAAGCGCGTGTATGCCAGCTGCCTGGCGCACGACAAGACGGTAATCGCGACCGTGCACTTCGACACCGTCGACGACGCGCATGCGTGGCTGGAAAAGAACCTGGGCGTACAGCTGTAAGCGGCAGTCGCCATCATGGCCGCCAACAAGACGATGCCGACGCCGGCCGATGCGCGCGCCTATCTGGCCGCCATCGACAACCCGGTACGCCGTGCCGACTGTGAAACCCTGGCCGCCCTGATGGAACGCGTCACGGGCGAGCCGCCCGTCATGTGGGGCCCCGGCATCGTCGGCTTCGGCAGCTACCGCTACCGCTACGCCAGCGGGCGCGAAGGCGACGCCCCCATGGCCGGTTTTGCGTCGCGCAAGGGCGACATCAGCATCTACCTGAGCTGCGACACCGAGGCGCGCGCAGCGCTGCTGGCAAAGCTCGGCCACCACAAGATGGGTAAAGGTTGCCTGTATGTGCGCACCCTGGCCGACGTCGACCAGGCCGTGCTCGAAGAACTGGTGCGCGAGTCCATCGCTACGGAGAATCGCCGGTTTGAGGCTAAATGACTGGCGTTGGCTAACCCGCCGCCGTCTCGCTGCTCACCTTGTGCAGGGCCCGCTCCACCGTCGCCGCCAGCTCCGCCAATTGAAACGGTTTGCGCAGCAGCATATCGTCCCCGATCACCTGTTCGATCGCCTTCATGTCGGCATAGCCCGTAGCGATGATCATCGGTACGCCCGGCAGCGTTTCGCGGGCGCGCAGCACCAGTTCGGCACCGGTAATGCCCGGCATCAGGTAGTCGGTGATGATCAGGTCGGGCGCCGCGCGCTTGAGTTCGAGCAGGCCCGCTTCGCCGTCGGGCGCCTGGGCCACCGTGTGGCCGAGCGCTTCGAGCGATTCGACCATCGATTCGCGCACGAAGTCGTCGTCTTCCACCACCAGGATGCGCACGCCGGGGCGCGGGGCTGCGGCAGCCTCGGGCGTGTTGGCGGGCAGCGCGTCTTCGGCGCCGCCGGCCGCGCGCAGCCAGATTTCCACCGTGGTGCCGACGCCTTGTTCGCTCAGGATGCGCGCCGCGCCACCGGACTGCTGGGCCATGCCGTAGACCTGGGAAAGGCCCAGGCCGGTGCCCTTGCCGACGCCCTTGGTGGTGAAGAAGGGCTCGAACACGCGCGCCGCCACTTCCGGCGGCATGCCTTCGCCGCTGTCGGTCACGGCGATGCGCACATAGTCGCCGTCGGGCAGCAAGCCCTCGGGCGGGCGGGCCGGGCCGGCGCCGAAGCGCAGTTCTCCGCCGTTGTGCATGGCGTCGCGCGCATTGATCGCCAGGTTCAGCAGTGCCATCTCCATCTGGTTCATGTCGGCCATCACGCTGGCCGACTGGGCCTCGACCGCAAAGCTGAGGCGGATGCTCGAGCCGAGCGAGGTGGCGACCAGTTCGCGCACGCCGTCGAACAGGGTGTTGACGTCGAGCGGGCGCAGGTCGAGGCTCTGGTTGCGCGAGAAGGCCAGCAGCTGGCTGGTGAGCTTGCCGCCGCGCTGGCAGGCGCGCCGTGCCACCTCGGCGCGCCCCTTCGCCACCTCGTCCTTCGACATCAGGAGGATCAGATCCATGCTGCCCTGGACCACGTTGAGCAGGTTATTAAAATCGTGGGCGATGCCGCCGGTCAGGCGGCCCACCGCTTCCATCTTCTGGAACTGGACCATCGCCTGCTGCACCCGTTCGCGTTCGATCACCTCGTTCATCAGTCGGTCGTTGGCCTGGGCCAGCGCGCGGGTGCGTTCCTCGATGCGCGCTTCCAGCGTTTCGTTCAGGTGCACCAGCGCTTCCTGGCTCTGGCGCAGGCTGATCGCGGTGCGTTCGCGATCAAACAGCACGTCGCGCGCCTGGTACTGGCGGCGGCGGGCGCGCAGCACCGACATGGCGGCGCTGCGCAGTGTCTGCGCATTCAACGGGCGCTCGAGCAGGATCACGTTGCCCAGTTCCCCCAGGCGGGCACGGGCGCCGTCGGCCGGAAAACCGACGCTGCGGGTCAGCAGCACGACGAAGGGGAAGTCCGACCAGTGTTCCTGGGCGTCGAGCCAGTCGCGCAGGCGCGCCGTGTCGATGTTTTGCAAGGCTTCCTCGGCGACGATGGCCGCACCGGCGCCGGCGGCGATGCCGTCGACAAAGGCGTCGACACTGTCGACCGTTGCACAGCTGAAGCCGTCGCGCGTGAGGACCGAGCACATGACCTGCGCATCGCGTCCGTGCGGTGCGAAGATCAGGATGCGCTCGTCGCGGGCGTTACGCGGCTGCATGCGGAATGGACGTCATCATCGGCGTCGAGCCGTGGTAGCTCGGCAGGCCGCTGAGCACGCCCTCGAAGCCCTCGAGCGGCTCGCCGACGCGCACGCCGTCCCGGCCCAGCTGGAGTTCGTGGATCGTCAGTGCATGGCTTGCGGTACGGCTCTTGATGACCGTGATCGCACGGCGCAGGCACCCGCTCGACTCGAAGAAACGCAGCAGCACCGTGGTGTCGGCCAGGTAGCTCAGGTCGACGTCGGAACGCACCTCGCCGATCAGGCCATGCTGGCCCAGCACCAGCAGCGTGGTCACGCCTTGCTGGTTCAGGTAGGACAGCAGTTCGTGCATCTGCAGCGTGAGGAACTGCTCGCCGGGCATGGCCTGCAGGTAGGCGTTCAGGCTGTCGATGGCGATGAAGGTGACGCCGTGCTGCTCGACCGCGTCGCGCAGCATCTGCGCGAATTCGCCCGGCGAGAGTTCGGCAGGGTCGATGTGGTGGATGCGCAGCCGGCCCTTGTCGACATAGCGGCGCAGGTCCATGCCGAGCGCTATACTGCGCGCAAAGAAGGTGCCGAGCCCTTCGTCGAAAAGATAAAACGAGGCCGTTTCGCCGCGTTCCAGCGCCGACAGCAGGCAGCGTGCCGACAAGGTGGTCTTGCCGATGCCGGACGGGCCGACGATCAGGGTATTCGTGCCGCTGACCAGGCCGCCGCCGAGCAGCTTGTCAAGGCCGGGCGATCCCGTCAGGCGCAAGGTTGGCGTAAAGTCGAGCATGTGTTCGGCCGCGACCAGGCGCGGGTACATTGTGATGCCGCCCGTTTCCAGCGTGTAGTCGTGGTAGCCGCCGCGAAAGCGGATGCCGCGCATCTTGATGACATTCACACGCCGGCGTTCCTTGCCGTAATCCTTGGCGATCTGCTCCAGGCTGATGACGCCGTGTGCAATGCTGTGCAGGTGCTGGTCTGCCTGACTGGTCTTGTCGTCCAGGAGCAGCACGGTGCAGTTGCGCGCCGCGAAGAACTGCTTCAGCGCCAAAATCTGGCGCCGGTAGCGCAGCGGGTTCTGGGCCAGCAGACGCATTTCCGACAGGCTGTCGAAGACCACGCGCATCGGTTTCACGCGGTCAACCTCGGTCATCACGTCGCGGGTGGTTTCGCCGAGTTCGACTTCGGACGGATGGAACACCGACTGGTGGGAGTCGATGTCGAGCGCGGTCTCGCCCGCCAGTTCAAACAGGGACAGAGCGTCGATGGACCAGCCGTGGCTGGCGGCCACGGACTTGAGCTCGTCGGACGTTTCGGACAGCGTGATGTACAGCCCGCTTTCGCCCCTGGCCACGCCGTCGAGCAGGAACTGCAGGCCGAGCGTGGTCTTGCCGGCGCCAGGCGAGCCTTCCACCAGGTAGACACGCTGCGGCGTCAGGCCTCCGCCGAGGATATCGTCGAGGCCGGCGATGCCGGTCGAGAGGCGGGGGGCCGGATGGGGCTCCGCGGTGCGCAGGGAAGAGGGGGAGTTCATGGACACGGCCTATCGAGTGACCGGGGCGACTGCTGAACATGCTGGCGGACGCCGTCGCAAGCCCGACCGGGTGTGTAGCGTTGCCGACGTGGGCGGCAGTGCTGATGACGCGATTATAGAACGATTTGCCGTCGCGCCTTTGTACGCTTGGGCACGTTCAGATGGCTTCGATGCGGCTCAGGCGCTGGCCGTAGATACCCCAGGTGACGTCCTCGCCGTCGACCCGGCCGCGCAGGACCCAGCCGGTGCCGATTTTTTCGACGCGGATCGGGGTTTCGAGTTCCTTGGCCACCTTTTCGGCCCAAATCGTGGCCGAACCCTGGCCCTTGAACAGTTCGTGGCCGTTGTAGATGACGGTGGCGTCGAAGACGGAGGCGGAAAAGATAGTCATGGTGCGATTTCTTTCAAAAGGTAGAAAAACGCCCCGGCTGGCGGGGCGTTCGTGCTGATTGCTTTAGTTGAGTGCGCGGATCGACTGCAGCACCGGCTGCAGCACCGCCGCACCCAAACGGGCGCTGCGCGCGCCGTCCCAGCCCACTTGCGGGTCCGGGTCGTTGGCGTTGTCCTTGAACGGCAGTTCGAGCGTCAGCGACAGGCAGCCGAAGGCGTGCGTGATGTGGGGCGAACCCATGGTCAGCGTCTCTTCGGTGTAGGGCGACTCGCCGTAGCCGTGCACGTCCTGGAAGTCGGGACTGGCGATTTTAAAATCGTCGCTGAAACGCTTTTGCGCGGCAGCTTGCTCTGGCGTGAAGTTCGGGAGCGACTCGCTGCCGGCCACGAAGACATAGGGCAGGCCTTCGTCGCCATGCACGTCCAGGCACAGGTCGACGCCGGTCTCGTGCATCTTCTGCTTGACGAGGAACACTTCCGGGCTGCGTTCCATGGTCGGGTTGAGCCACTCGCGGTTCAGGTTGGCGCCGGCCGCGTTGGTGCGCAGGTTGCCGCGCACCGAGCCGTCCGGGTTCATGTTCGGGACCACGTAGAACACCGATTCGTTCAGCAGCTGGCGGCCGAACGGATGGGCCGGATCGAGCAGGGCGTCGAGCATGCCTTCGACGAACCACTCGGCCATCGTCTCGCCCGGGTGCTGGCGCGCGATGACCCAGACCTTCTTCTTGCCTTCGCCCGGCTCGCCAATGACGAGCATGTTCAGGTCGCGTCCGTCCACGGTGGAGCCCAGGTCGAGCATGCGCACGTTCTCGCTCATCTGCGCGCGGTCGAGCAGTTCCAGGTGGCGTTCCCACGAATACGGCTCGAAATAGGCGTAATACACGCTGTCCATGCCCGGGGTGTGCTCGATCGTCATGACCTGGCCGTCGAAGCTGGTCGGCACGCGGAACCAGTTCACGCGGTCGTAGCTGGCCATCGCGTTGTAGTCTTCCCAGCCGGCCGGATAGGCGGCCTGGCCGGCGTTGAGCAGGCGCATGGTGCAGGCCTGGCCTTGCGCGCCCTGCAGGCGGAAGTAGAACCACTGGGTGATGTCGGCGTGCGAATCCTTGCGGATGTTCAGGTCGATGGCGTTGGCGCTCGTGGCGTGCACGATCTCGATGGCGCCAGCGTCGAACTGGCTGCTGATCTTGATAGACATGTTGTGTCCCGTAGAAGGCGTAAAGCCGAGATGATACCCGGTTTCGGGTGGTATTTGAGGGGCGCCGAGGTGCATGCGACGTACCCCCTTTGCTCAGCCGCGCAATCCCCCAAACCGCTGATAAAACGCTTCATCGGCCGCCGGCGCCGCCTCGTCCTCGCGCCGCAAAACCGCATCGATATGCACCTCCGCCTGCGCATGCACCCGCAAATACACCGCCCGCGCCACATGATACGCATCCGACCCAGGCCACGGATCGGGCAACAACGCGATCGGCAGCATCGGATCGTGCAGCTGCAGCCGCCGGTACGCGTGAATCAGTAGCGAGCGAATCGCAAACGCGTCCGCCGGCCTCACCTCAGGCGACTCGCGCAGCAACGCCAGCAGCGGCGTGTACTGGTCGATAAACCCGCGGTAACTCTGCGCCACAGCCGTCAGATCCCAGGCTTCGCCCACAAGTTCCTGCAGCGGCCGCGAGCCCACGTGCGGCAGCTCGGCCGCGCTGACCACGAACACCCGCTCGGCCGCGCCGGTGCGCTGCAAGGCGTCCAGCAAACCCTCGGCGTCGGCCCCCGGATGGGCCAGCACGCCCGGCCCCAGCATCGCAAAACCTTCCCACTCCAGTTCCTTGCGCACCGCCGTGCGCAGGTCGCCGTCGATGCTGCCGTTGGGTGCCAGCACCAGCGTCCAGCGCCCATTCCAGTGCAGGCCGGGCGGGGCGTAGATGCGGCGGTCGGCGCGCTGGAATCGCGGCAAGGATTTCGCATCAAAACCGTAGCGGCTGCGGCGGCCCTCGCGGCTGGCCGTCAGCCAGCCTTCCTGCACCAGGCGAAAGACGCTGGTGCGCACCAGGCGGTCGGTCACGCCGAGCGGGGCCAGCAACTCGATCAGGCTGCCCAGCCAGGCCGCGCCGCCGTGGGGCGCAATGGCGTCGCCCATCACCGTCATCACCAGCGATTTCGAGCGCGGCGGCTCGTGGGCGAGGGCGTCGGCGATCCACGCATTGCTGGTCAATTGTTTCATGCAATCCCGTCGGTTGTTGCTATCAATATGATTCAAAATTCTGGTGTACATCTCGTTTTCTGTATCGTATTATTGTTGGACGATGTTTGCAATGGGAGACTGACCATGTACGCGCAACTGGTAGAGACGGGCCTGAAAAAAGTACAGACAGCCGAAGACATGAGTGCCGAGGAGCAAGCCTTCCAGGCCCGCATCGACGCCGGCGTGAAGATCGAAGCGAAGGACTGGATGCCGGAGGCCTACCGCAAGACGCTGGTGCGCCAGATTTCCCAGCATGCGCACTCGGAAATCGTCGGTCAGCTGCCCGAGGGCAACTGGGTGACGCGGGCGCCGACCTTGAAACGCAAGTCCGTCCTGCTGGCGAAAATCCAGGACGAAGCCGGCCACGGCCTGTATTTGTACAGCGCCGCCGAAACCCTGGGTGTCTCGCGCGACGAGCTGCTCGCCGCGCTGCACTCGGGCAAAGCAAAATACTCGAGCATCTTCAACTATCCGACCCTGAGCTGGGCCGACATGGGCGCGATCGGCTGGCTGGTCGACGGCTCGGCCATCATCAACCAGATCCCGCTCTGCCGCTGTTCCTACGGTCCCTACGCGCGCGCCATGATCCGCGTCTGCAAGGAAGAATCCTTCCACGCGCGCCAGGGCTACGACATCATGATGAGCCTGGCCAAAGGCACGCCGGAACAGAAGGCGATGGCCCAGGATGCGCTGAACCGCTGGTGGTGGCCATCATTGATGATGTTCGGCCCGTCGGACGCCGAATCGGTCAACAGCGCGCAGTCGAGCAAATGGCGCATCAAGCTGTTCTCGAACGACGAGCTGCGCCAGCGCATGGTCGACCAGACCGTGCCGCAAGCCGAATACCTGGGCCTGACGGTGCCCGATCCCGACCTGACATTCAACGCCGAGACCGGCCACTACGAATTCGGCGAGATCGACTGGAGCGAATTCAACAACGTCCTGAAAGGCAACGGCCCCTGCAACCGCGAGCGCCTGCGCACCCGCGTCAAAGCCTGGGACGACGGCGCATGGTTCCGCGACGCGCTGGTCGCCCACGCCGACAAAGGCGCCGCCCGCAAAGCGGCTGCATAAAAAAATAACGGAGACAACCATGAGCAAAGAATGGCCCCTGTGGGAAGTATTCATCCGCAGCCAGCATGGCCTCGCCCACAAGCACGTCGGCAGCCTGCACGCCCCTGACGCCGAAATGGCCGTCAACAACGCACGCGACGTCTACACGCGCCGCAACGAAGGCGTCTCGATCTGGGTCGTGCGCGCCGCCGACATCGTGGCTTCCAGCCCGTCCGACAAGGAAGCGCTGTTCGAGCCCGCCAACAGCAAGGTGTACCGCCACCCGACCTTCTTCCCGATGCCGGAAGAAGTCAAGAATTTGTGAGCCAAGGTGGAGATTAAACTCGTGGACGCGAAAATCAACTACCTGCTGCGCCAGGGCGACAACGCCCTGATCCTTTCGCAACAGCTCTCCCAGCTGTGCGGCAAAGGCCCGGCTTTGGAGGAAGACATGGCGCTGACCAACGTCGCCCTGGATCTGTTAGGTCAAACACGCATGTGGCTGACTTACGCCGGTGAACTCGAAGGCAAGGACCGCGACGAAGACAAGCTGGCCTACCACCGTGACGCCGGCGAATTTCGCAACGTCCTGCTGGTCGAGCAGCCGAACGCCAGCTATGCCGAGACGATGACGCGCCAGTTCCTGTTCGATACCTGGCACTATTTCCTGATGCAGGGCCTGCGCGAGTCAAACGACCCGCGCATCGCCGAAATCGCCGAAAAATCGTTCAAGGAAGTCACTTACCACCTGCGCCGCAGCGGAGATTTGATGGTGCGCCTGGGCGACGGCACCGATCTTAGCCACGCCAAGATGCAGGCCGCGCTCGACGACCTCTGGATGTACAGCGGCGAAGTATTTATCTACGACGACATCGACAACGCCATGGTCGAGCAGGGCATCGCCCCGAAAGCGGACGACTTGCGCGCCGCCTTCCTCGACCACGTGAACGACATCCTGACCGAGGCCACGCTCGCCATGCCGTCGCCCGATGCCTGGATGCAGCGCGGCGGCAAGGCAGGGCGCCACAGCGAACACCTCGGCTTCATTCTGGCCGAGATGCAGTTCCTGCAGCGCGCCTATCCCGGAGCCGAGTGGTAATGAACGCCACGCACGCCACGACGGACCAGGTCTGGTCCTGGCTCGCCGAGGTGCCGGACCCCGAAATTCCGGTGATTTCGGTGGTCGACCTCGGCATCGTGCGCGACGTCGTGTATGAGGGCGACGAGTGGGTGGTGACCATCACTCCGACCTATTCCGGCTGCCCGGCGATGCAGGTGATCAGCGAAGCCGTCCTTGAGGCCCTGCACGCGCATGGCCTGGACAAGGCAAGGCTGGTGAGCCGACTGTCCCCCGCCTGGACCACCGACTGGATGAGCGAGGCCGGCAAGGCGGCTTTAACAGGCTACGGCATCGCGCCGCCGGTGCAGCAGGCGATCGACATCAGCGGCCTGCGCGGCGGCGTCAAGCGCGGCAGCTTTGTCGAGCCTGAGGTGACCTGCCCGAACTGCGGCTCGCAGCACACGCAACTCACCAGCCAGTTCGGTTCGACCCCGTGCAAGGCGCTCTACAAATGCCTCGACTGCCGCGAACCTTTTGATTATTTCAAGTGCCACTAAGGCAAACATGAGCAAATTCTATCCACTCACCGTGGCCAAGGTGAAGCACGAGACGCGCGACGCGATCGCCGTCACCTTCGCCGTGCCGCCCGAACTCAAATCCACCTTTGCCTACCAGCAGGGCCAGCACCTGACCCTGCGCGCCTTGATCGAGGGCGAGGACGTGCGCCGTTCCTACTCGATCTGCTCGGCCGTGCAGGACGACCAGCTGCGCGTGGCGATCAAGCGCACGCCCGGCGGCCTGTTCTCGAGCTGGGCCAACGAAAGCCTGCAAGCCGGCGCCACCCTCGAGGTGATGCCGCCGATGGGCCACTTCAACGTACCGCTCGACTCAAGCAGCGAGCGCCACTACCTGGCTTTTGCCGCCGGCAGCGGCATCACCCCGATCCTGTCGATCGTCAAGACCACCCTGCTGGCCGAGCCGAAGAGCCGTTTTACCCTTGTCTACGGCAACCGCGCCTCCTCGTCGGTGATCTTCCGCGACGAGCTGACCGACCTGAAGGATGTCTACATGGGACGCCTGAAGCTGGTCTACGTGATGAGCCGCGAGCAGCAGGACATCGACCTGTTCAACGGCCGCATCACGGGCGAGAAGTGCAGCGCCTTCCTGAAGAGCTGGATCAGGCTCGATGCCATCGACATCGCCTTCATCTGCGGTCCGGAAGACATGATGCATGGCGTCTCGAAGTCGCTCCAGGAAGCGGGCATGGCCAAGGACAAGATCCGTATCGAGCTGTTCGCCG
>JANNNC010000174.1:0-1502 GCA_031398335.1 Massilia sp. | reverse complement strand
TGGCGCGCTGCTCCACGGTTTCCATCGCAGTGTAGACGATGCCCTCGGCGACGGCTTTCTTGCCGTCGAGCATCAAATTGTTCATGAATTTCGACAGCGTGATGTCCCCGAAGCGGGGATCGGGCAGGATTTCGCGCTTTTCGGGGCGACGACGACGAGCCATTTCAAATTCCTTCGTTCTTCAGCGTTCCCGGAACCCGTCCGGCGCTTACTGTGGCTTGGTGGTTACTTGGGACGCTTGGCGCCGTATTTCGAGCGCGACTGCTTGCGGTCCTTGACGCCTTGCGTGTCGAGCACGCCGCGCAGTACGTGATAGCGCACGCCGGGCAAATCGCGGACGCGACCGCCGCGGATCAGGACGACCGAATGCTCCTGAAGGTTATGCCCTTCGCCCGGGATGTAGCTGATCACTTCGCGTGCGTTGGTCAGGCGGATCTTCGCCACCTTGCGCAGCGCCGAGTTCGGCTTCTTCGGGGTCGTCGTATAGACACGCGTGCAAACGCCGCGCTTCTGCGGGTTGGCTTCCATCGCAGGAACCTTCGACTTGGCCTTCTGCGGATCGCGGCCCTTGCGGACCAGCTGGTTGATCGTCGGCATTTGAAGCCTTCACCTTTCAAGTGGTTACTTTACCGATGTCCGGCCCTCGCAATAACGCGAAAAAAGGCCGCATGGGAGCAGAATGCTCCCGGCGGCCCCGACACACACATCGGCAATGTTCAAGCTAATCACGGGAGCAAGCCCCCGAAAAGCTGTCGCGCCCCTAGCGGGGGTGCGGCGAACGGTCAATGGGGGACGCGCAGGCTGCGCTTTCGTGCGGTGGCGGCCCGATCGCCAGACGACGCCCGACGGGCGAGTCGCGTGCGGAATCGGCGCATTTGCGTCGCGTAACTTCGCACGCTTCATATGGTTGGCGACCAAATGTCCGGACCTTTCAAAGAGCGAGGCGGTTGCCCGGCGTCGAGGCTATCGCGGGCTGCGTGTGTAGGACAGCGGTCGTTTCGTGGACGGTTTACATAACTCGTCACAGCGCGGGCGGCAGGAGGCAATTAAGCAATTAAGCAATTAAGTGAATTAGGTATTGCGTCTGCGAAACGCTAGACGTGGTACCCGATGGAGCTGGCTATGCATCAACGCGAACTGCTCGAACTGGTCGGCGACATTTATACGGCAGCGACCGAGCCTGATCGCTGGCCGGTCGTGCTCGAGACGATCAGCGACATGCATGGCGGCGCAGGCGTCATGATGGGCCGGATCAATCGCGCGGCGCTGTGTGACAACATGGTCTGCTGCCGCTGGCCGGCCGAAAGCATCGAAGCGTTCCAGTCTCAGTTCGGCCTCGCGAATCCCGGAAATTTCGTTCGCGCAGTGCCGAGTGTCGCGCTCGGTCATCCCATCACGCCCGAAGATGTCGATGGCGAAGAAGGATATTTGGCCAGCCCGCAATATGCCACACTCGGTCGACAATACGGCCACCGATACTGGATTACCGCACTCCTGTATCG
>JANNNC010000060.1:0-13249 GCA_031398335.1 Massilia sp. | reverse complement strand
ACCGGTGACGATCTCGCCCGATTCCATTGCTTTTTCCAGAGCCAGCCACGATGCCAGGCGCTTGGCCTTGTCGCGCGACAGGATGGTATCGCCGAAACCATTTTCCAGCGATTCGATGGCCACGGAAACGAAGTCGCCAACTGCGACTTCCAGTTCGCCCTGGTCATTCTTGAATTCTTCGATTGGGATGAATGCTTCAGATTTCAGGCCGGCGTTGACGATCACGAAGTTGTGATCCAGACGCACGACTTCGGCGGAGATGACTTCGCCCGAGCGCATGTCTTGACGCGACAGCGACTCTTCAAACAGGGCGGCAAAGCTTTCCATACCGGAATCTTGGGTAGTTGCAGTTGACATAGGTTATTTACGAGTTAGCCAGCAGGACCGACGATATTGCGATTCTGAACTGGGTCAGGTTAAAACAACACCTGTAGGCAAAATGCCGAAACAGGCACCAAAACAATTACAGCAACGTATGCCAATGGAGCACTTGCTCCACCGCCTCATCGACCGTCATGTCCGACGTATCGAGGATGTACGCGCCTTCCGCGGCGACCAGCGGGGCGACGGTGCGATGGGTATCGCGGTCGTCGCGCGCCTGCAAATCAGCCAGCAGATCGTCCATGTTAGCAGAAATTCCTTTGCCAATCAATTGCTTATATCGCCGCTCAGCCCGCGCTTCGACGCTGGCGGTCAGAAACACTTTGAGCCTGGCGTTGGGGAAAATGACGGTGCCCATATCGCGTCCGTCGGCCACCAGGCCGGGTGCCTTGCGAAAGCCCAGTTGCAGGGCGTAGAGGGCCTGGCGCACGCTCGGGATGGCTGCGATTTTCGAGGCGTTGTTGCCCACGTCCTCGGCCCGGATCAGCTCGCCCACTTCTTCACCGGCGAGGAAAATGTCGCCGTTGGCGAAGCTTGCCGGCAGGTATTCCGCCATCTGCGCCACACCATGCTCGTCGTCCAGTGCGACGCCCGCACGCATGCTTGACAAGGCCGTCAAGCGGTAGAGCGCGCCCGAGTCGAGCAGGTGATAGCCAAGCCGGTCGGCGACGCGGGCCGCGACCGTGCCCTTGCCGGAAGCGGTCGGACCGTCGATGGTGATGACCGGAATATGAGAGTTGGGCATTATTTACCTCTTGTTTGCGCCGGGCGCGGTGTTAAAACAGTTCGTCACGCGCGATACCCGCGAACGCTTCGAAGTAGTCGGGAAAGGTCTTGGCGACGCATTTCGGATCGTTGATGCGCATGGCGTTACCGCGCCGCGCCGCGCCGTCGAGGGCGGCCAGCGAGAAGCACATCGCCATCCGGTGGTCGTCGTAGGTGTCGATGGTCGCCGGCAGGAGTTCCTCCGGTGGCGTGATGCGGATGTAATCCGCGCCCTCTTCCACCGTGGCGCCCACCTTGCGCAGCTCGATCGCCATTGCCGCCAGGCGGTCGGTCTCTTTCACGCGCCAGCTGGCGATGTTGCGCAGCGTGCTAGTGCCGTCCGCATACAGCGCGGCCACCGCGATCGTCATCGCCGCATCGGGAATGTGGTTGAAGTCGGCGTCGATGGCTTTCAGGACGCCATTTCCGCGCGCCTCGATCCAGTTGTCGCCGCGGGTGATGGTCGCGCCCATGCGCTCGAGCGCGTCGGCAAAGCGCACGTCGCCCTGGATACTGTCTTTCCCCACCCCCTCGACCCGCACCGGCCCGCCGCCGATCGCGCCGGCCGCGAGGAAGTAGGAGGCGGACGAGGCATCGCCCTCGACGTGGATGCTGCCCGGCGACACATAACGCTGGCCAGGGGGCACCGTGAACGAGGCCCAGCCGTTCTGCTCGACCGTCACGCCGAAGCGGCGCATCAAATTCAGCGTGATCTCGATATACGGTTTCGAAATCAGTTCGCCGACGACGTCGATGGTGACCGCATGGCCGCGTGCCATCAGCGGCGCGCTCATCAGCAAGGCGGTAAGGAACTGGCTCGACACATTGCCTCGCACCGACATGCGATTCGCATGGATGTGGCCACGGCGAATGCGCAGCGGCGGAAAGCCCTGCTCTCCGGTGTACTCGACCTGGGCGCCGATCTCGTTGAGGGCGTCGACCAGGTCGCCGATCGGACGCTCGTGCATGCGCGAGACGCCGTGCAGGGTGTAGTCGCCACCGATCACTGCCAGGGCCGCCGTCAGCGGACGGATCGCGGTGCCGGCATTGCCCATGAAGAGGTCGGCCTCGGCTATCGGCAGCGTGCCGCCGTTGCCGTGCACGACGATGGTGCGCTCGTCGACTTCATCCCACTTGATGCCGAGCGACCTGAGCGCGCCCAGCATCACCATCGTGTCGTCGGACGCGAGCAGGTCGTGGATCGTGGTCTCGCCCTCGCACAATGCGGCCAGCAGCAAGGTGCGGTTCGAGATGCTTTTCGAGCCCGGCAGGCGCACCGTGCCCTCGACGTGCATGACGGGCTCGAGGTCGATGTGTTGCGGGAATTGTTTCGGTTTCGGTTGCGTCATTCTGGTTCCTGAATCTGTGGCGGGGTCGGCTCGGCGGTCTCGATGGCGTCGCTCCACGACCGGCGCGCGCGCTGCGCATTCGTATAGATGGCCTCGATAGCGGCGCCATCGCCCGCGGCCAGGCGTGCGCGCAATGCTGTCAATTGTGCCAGATATGCATCGAGCTCGGTGAGGAGCGCGTCGCGGTTGGCCAGGCTGATGTCGCGCCACATTTCGGGCGAGGAGCCGGCAATCCGGGTGAAATCGCGAAAGCCGCTGGCGGCGTACTGGAACAGCTGGTCCGCATGCGGCTTGTTGGCGATGTCGTCGACCAGCGCAAAGGCGAGCAGGTGCGGCAGGTGACTGACAGCCGCAAACACGCGGTCGTGCTGCTCCGGCGTGAGCGTGTGGATGAGCGCACCGCACAGGCGCCAGGCGGCGGCCACCAGGCCCACGTCGCCGGCGGCGTTTTCCGGCAGCGGCGTGATGACGGTCTTCTTGCCCTGGTAGAGATCCGGGATGGCCGCATCCGGACCGTTCGATTCACGCCCCGCGATCGGGTGCGCCGGCACGAACTGCCTGACCCGCTCGCCCAGCACGGCGCGCGCGCTCGCCACGACATCCGACTTGGTGCTGCCGGCGTCGGTGATCACGCTGCCCGCCTCCAGATACGGCAGCAGCATTGCCAGGATCGGCCCGGTCTGCGCCACGGGCGCGGCCAGCAGCACCAGGTCGGCGCCGCTCATCGCTTCCTGTGCGGACTCGGTGATGCTGTCGACGATGCCCAGCGCCAAAGCACGCGCCATGGCTTCTTTTGAACGTCCCATGCCGACGATATGGCGTGCGGCCCCGGCTTTTTTCAGCGCCAGCGCGAACGAGCCGCCGATCAGCCCGACGCCGACGATAACGACCTTGCCCAGCATTTAACGCAATGCCTTCGTCAGCGCCTCGATGAAGGTCGCGTTCTCCTGCGGCAGGCCGATCGAGATGCGCAGCCACTGCGGCAAGCCGTAGGCGCCGACCGGACGCACGATCACGCCCTGTTTCAGCAGCGCGAGGTTGACGCGTGCGCCGGCCCCGTCGTCGTCACCCACGCGCACCAGCACGAAATTGCCGAAGGACGGGACGTATTCGAGGCCGAGTCCTGCAAACGCAGCGGTCATCTGCGCGTAGCCCTCGGCATTGTTGCGGGCGCCCTTTTCCAGGAACGCCTTGTCGTTGAGCGCCGCGATCGCGGCCGCCTGGGCCAGCGAATTGACGTTGAAAGGCTGGCGGATGCGGTTCATCAGGTCGGTCACGTCCGGCTGGGCAATCGCAAAGCCCACGCGCAGGCCGGCCAGGCCATAGGCCTTGGAGAAGGTGCGCGAGACGACCAGGTTCGGGTACTTGCGCACCCACTGGCTTGATTCGAACTGGTGCTCGGGCGCCAGGTATTCGTTATACGCTTCGTCCAGCACGACGATGACGTTGCTCGGCACCTGCTTGAGGAAGGCCTCGATCTCGTCCGCACCGATAAACGTGCCGGTCGGGTTGTTGGGGTTGGCGACATACACCAGGCGGGTGTCGGGCTCGATGGCGGCGGCCATCGCCTTCAAATCATGGCCGTACCTGACGGCCGGGACCACGATCGCGCGCGCGCCCACGCCTTGGGTGGCAAGCGCGTACACGGCGAACGAATACTGCGCGAACACGACCGACTCGCCCTGTTGGACAAAGGCGTGGGCGGCGATTTCGAGGATGTCGTTGCTGCCGTTGCCGAGCGTGATCCAGTCGGCCGGCACGTCGTAGCGTTCGGCGAGGGCCGCCTTCAGGTCGAAACCGTTGGCGTCCGGGTAGCGGCCGAGATCCGCGGCAGCTTTCGCCATCGCGGCCTTGCTCGACTCGGGCACGCCGAACGGATTTTCGTTGGAGGCGAGCTTGACGATGCTCGCTTCATCGAGACCGAATTCGCGGGCGACTTCAGCGATGGGTTTGCCGGCCTGGTAAGGGGCGATGGCACGGACGTACTCTGGACCGAATTTCGACATGGATGTTCTCGACTAATAAATAGTTAGAGGCCGACCGGGTAGGAACCCAGCAGCTTGAAAAAGGCGGCGTTGTCATGCAGTTCTTCCAGTGCCCGCGCGACCGGCGCATCCTGGCGGTGGCCTTCGACGTCGACGTAGAAGTAGTATTCCCAGGTGCCGATGCGCGCCGGGCGCGACTCGAAACGTGTCATCGACACGCCGTGCGTCGCCAGCGGTGCCAGCAGCTTGTACACGGCGCCGGCGGTGTTCGGCACGGCCAGCACCAGCGAGGTGCGGTCCACCCCCGACGGATTGGTCTGCAGGGTACCGATGACGACAAAGCGGGTGCGGTTGTGCGGGTCGTCCTGGATGTGGGCCTGCACCACGCCGAGCCCGTACTGCTGTCCGGCCATCTCGCTGGCGATCGCGGCGATCGTCGCATCCCTGCTGGCCATGACCGCCGCTTCCGCGTTCGAGGCGACCGCGCGGCGCTCGACGCCCGGATGGTGCAAATTCAGCCAGACCTGGCACTGGGCCAGCGCCTGCGAGTGGGCGCAGACGACGGTGACGCCCTCCATGCTGCCGGTTTTCGTCATCAGGCTGTGGTGCACGGGGATCGAGACTTCGCCGCTGATCGCGGTGGTGGTTGCCAGCAGCAGGTCGAGCGTGCGGTTGATCGCGCCTTCCGACGAGTTCTCGACCGGGACCACGCCGAAGTCGGCGGTGCCCGCTTCGGTGGCGCGGAAGACTTCGTCGATCGAGGCGCATGGGAGGCCTTGGACGGCGCTGCCGAACTGCTGGTAGACGGCCTGCTCACTGAAGGTGCCGGCCGGACCCAGGTAGGCGACAGTGACGCGCTTCTCCAGCGCGCGGCAGGCGGACATCACTTCGCGGAAGATGGTTTGGACGTCCTGATTCTTTAACGGTCCCGGATTGCGCTCGGCCACGCCGCGCAGTACCTGCGCTTCGCGCTCGGGGCGGAACACCGGGGCGTCGGTCTCGGCCTTGACGTGGCCGACTTCCTGGGCGATGCGCCCGCGCCGGCTGAGCAGGTCGAGGATTTGCGCGTCGATCGCATCGATCTGTTCGCGCAGGGGGGTGAGTTTGTCTGTCATGGTTGGTATCTAAGTAGGGTGGGCACTGCGTGCCCACGCGGACGTTCGCGTCATGTTGGCTGTGTTATCGCGGCGATGGAATCATGTCGCGGTGTCACCTGGAATGACTCTGCGGCTGATCCGAACGAACGTTACCTATTAACGTTCGGGCTGTGCCAGCTTCCGCGTGGGCACGGGGTGCCCACCCTGCGAAACCGGCGACGCTGGATGATCAACGCCCCGCAAACTCGTTCAAATAATCGACCAGGGCCTGCACCCCTTCGACCGGCATCGCATTATAGATCGACGCCCGCATACCCCCGACGGACTTGTGGCCCTTCAGCTGCAGCAGCCCGCGCGCCTTCGCGCCGGCCAAGAATTGCTCATTCAGTGATTCGTCGCGTAAATAGAACGGGATATTCATGCGCGAGCGACATGAAACATCGACGCGGTTGCTGTAAAAGTCATCCGCATCCAGCGCTTCATATAGCAAGCGTGCCTTTTCAATATTACGCGTTTCCATCGCCCCGATGCCACCCTCGGCCAGCAGGCGCGCGAACACGAGGCCGGCGATGTAGATCGCATAGGTTGGCGGCGTATTGAACATCGACTCGTGCTCGGCCACGTTCTTCCAGTGGAAGGCGGACGGGCAGATCGGCAGCGCGTACTCAAGCAAATCCTCGCGCACGATGACCAGCGTGAGGCCGGCCGGCCCGATGTTCTTCTGGGCGCCGGCGAAAATCACGCCGTATTGCGAGACGTCGATCCGGCGCGACAGGATGTGGGAAGACATGTCGGCGACGACCGGCACGCCTGCGGGTGCCTGGGGCACGAAGTTATACTCGACGCCGTCGATGGTTTCGTTGGTGCAGACGTGCAGGTAAGCCGCGCCGTCGGTGAGGCGCCAGCTGTCCTGCGGCGGCACGCTGGCAAACCCTTCGGCCTGGCTCGAGGCGGCGACGTTCACCTTGGCATAGCGCGCCGCTTCCTTGATCGACTTGCCCGACCAGGAACCGGTGTGGACGAAATCGATGGTGGCCGGTTCAGGCACGCGTCCCAGCAGATTCAAGGGAATGATCGCATTCAGGCCGAGTCCCCCGCCCTGCATGAACAGGATGCGGTAATTGCTTGGTACCGCCAGCAGTTCGCGCAGGTCGGCTTCGGCCTGCTTGTAGATCGAGATGAATTCGGGACCGCGATGGCTCATCTCCATCACCGACATGCCGCTGCCATGCCAGTCGAGCATCTCGATGGCGGCCTGTTGCAGCACTTCTTTCGGGAGGACGGCCGGGCCGGCCGAGAAATTGAAGATCTGGGTCACTGGCTTGCCTGCTCCTGTTTCATAAAACAAAAGGGAGGGCCCCGCCCTCCCCTATCCGGGCCTTTTACTGCGGGCCAGCTTCGAGCTCGACCTCTTCGAGGTCGGTCTCGACGATACGCTGCAGGCCCGACAGCTTGGTGCCGTCTTCGACCGCGATCAGCGTGACGCCTTGCGTGGCGCGGCCCATCTCGCGGATCTCGGCCACGCGGGTGCGGATCAGCACACCGCCGGTCGTGATCAGCATGATCTCGTCGGTCACGTCCACCAGGGTCGCGGCGACGACCTTGCCGTTACGCTCGCTGGTCTGGATCGCGATCATGCCCTTGGTGCCGCGGCCATGGCGGGTGTACTCCAGGATCGGGGTACGCTTGCCGAAGCCGTTCTCGGTGGCAGTGAGCACGGACTGCTGCTCGTTCTCGGCCACCAGCAGCGCGATCACGTTCTGGCCGTCTTCCAGATTCATGCCGCGCACGCCGCGCGCGGTACGGCCCATCGGACGCACGTCGTTCTCGTCGAAGCGTACGGCCTTGCCGGCGTCCGAGAACAGCATCACGTCGTGCTGGCCGTCGGTCAGCGCGGCGCCGATCAGGAAGTCGCCCGGATCCAGGTCGACCGCGATGATGCCGGCCTTGCGCGGATTGCTGAAGTCCTTCAGCGGCGTCTTCTTCACGGTCCCCAGCGAAGTCGACATGAAGACGTAATGGTCTTCCGGGAAGGTGCGGTTTTCGCCCGACAGCGGCAGGATGACCGTGATCTTCTCGTTGTCCTGCAGCGGGAACATGTTGACGATCGGTTTGCCGCGCGAGTTGCGCGAACCCTGCGGCACTTCCCACACCTTCAGCCAGTACATGCGGCCGCGGTCCGAGAAGCACAGCATGTAGTCGTGCGTATTGGCGATGAAGAGCTGGTCGATCCAGTCTTCGTCCTTGGTCGCCATCGCCTGCTTGCCGCGCCCGCCACGCTTTTGCGCGCGGTATTCGGCGATCGGCTGCGACTTCATGTAGCCGGTGTGCGACAAGGTCACGACCATATCCTGCGGCGTGATCAGGTCTTCGGTGTCGAGGTCGCTGGCATTGTGTTCGATAACCGAGCGGCGCGTATCCTTGCCGTTTTCGGCGTAATCGCTCTTGATCTGGACCATCTCGTCGCTGATGATGGTCGTCACGCGTTCCGGACGCGAGAGGATGTCGAGCAGGTCGGCGATGTGCGACATCACTTCCTTGTACTCGTTGACGATCTTGTCTTGCTCGAGGCCCGTCAGGCGCTGCAGGCGCATCTGCAGGATTTCCTGGGCCTGCTCGTCCGACAGCTTGTACAGGCCGTCGGCCTGCATGCCGTAGTGCTTCGGCAGGTGCTCCGGACGGAAGGCCTCGATGCCGCCGATGGTACTGCCCTCGGCGGTACGCAGCAGCATTTCGCGCACCAGGGACGAATCCCAGGCACGCTGCATCAGTTCCATCTTTGCCACCGGCGGCGTCGGCGCGGCCTTGATGATCGCGATGAAGTCGTCGATGTTGGCCAGTGCGACCGCCAGGCCTTCCAGCATGTGCCCGCGTTCGCGCGCCTTGCGCAGTTCGAACACGGTACGGCGCGTGACCACTTCGCGGCGGTGCGACAGGAAGCACTCGAGCATCTGCTTGAGGTTCAGCAGTTTCGGCTGGCCGTTGACCAGCGCCACCATGTTCATGCCGAAGGTGTCTTGCAGCTGGGTCTGCTTGTACAGGTTGTTCAGCACCACTTCCGGCACTTCGCCGCGCTTCAGTTCGATCACCACGCGCATGCCCGACTTGTCGGACTCGTCGCGGATGTCGCTGATGCCTTCCAGCTTTTTGTCGCGCACGTTCTCGGCGATACGCTCGAGCAGGGATTTTTTATTTACCTGGTACGGCAGCTCGTCGATGATGATCGCAATGCGGCCACCATCCTTGCCATACTCTTCGAAGTGGGTCTTGGCGCGCATCACCACGCGGCCGCGGCCGGTGCGGTAGCCGTCGCGCACGCCCGAGACGCCATAAATGATGCCGGCGGTCGGGAAGTCCGGCGCCGGGATCAGTTCGATCAGCTCGTCGATCGTGCAGTCCGGGTTGCGCAGCAGGTGCTGGGCGCCGTTGATGACTTCCGACAGGTTGTGCGGCGGAATATTCGTCGCCATGCCGACCGCGATGCCGGACGAGCCGTTGATCAGGAGGTTCGGGATCTTGGTCGGCAGGACCGTGGGTTCTTTTTCCTTGCCGTCATAGTTCGGCTGGAAGTCGACCGTGTCCTTGTCGATGTCGGCCAGCAGTTCGGCGGCGATCTTGTCGAGGCGGCACTCGGTATAACGCATTGCCGCGGCGCTGTCGCCGTCGATCGAGCCGAAATTGCCCTGACCGTCGACCAGCGTGTAGCGCAGCGAGAAGTCCTGGGCCATGCGCACCAGCGTGTCGTAAATCGACGAGTCGCCGTGCGGGTGGTACTTACCCATGGTGTCGCCAACCACGCGCGCGCACTTCACGTACGGGCGGTTGAAGTTGTAATTACTCTCGTGCATCGAGAAGAGTACGCGGCGGTGCACCGGCTTCAAGCCATCGCGCACGTCCGGCAGCGCGCGGCCCACGATCACGCTCATGGCGTAATCGAGATAGCTCTTGCGCATCTCTTCTTCGAGGGAAATCGGGACTGTTTCTTTTGCGAATTGATCCATGGGGCGGGTCGATTGCTTTCAGGCTAATGGTTATGAGTTCTAGCCAATGATTCTACCATGCACCTATACAGTGGGCGACATTTGCCTACAGGGCAGCGCCACCCCTTCTTTTTATGAATTGTTGATGTGACACATGCCTGTCATAAACATTTGTCAAGCTAACGCGCTGGGCTTTGAAGTTGTTGCGCAGAAACAACGCGACGAAAAACATGCACCACGATTGCGCAGCCGCTGGTCGTACAGATTTGGCGTGTGTGGCAAAATGGCCGAGAAGTTAATTGCTTGTTTCATAATGCGAAACGAACGCGGCGGGAATTGATGTTAATATTCTGCCTACGTTGTCGTAAATGGCATAAGTTTCGCAACGAAAAGAGATAAAACCGAAAGGAACTAAAAATATGAAGAAGATTGCAACCCTCATGCTCGCGGCTACTGCAGCGATGGCTGGTAGTGCGTTCGCACAGAGCGCACCGCCGTACGCGCCGCTGACGACCGACATCCAGGCGAACAAGCCGTACAGCGCGTACGTCCAGGACAGCCGCGGCGTGATCGCGCGCGATCCTTTCGGCCTGTGCTGGCGTACCGGCTACTGGACCCCGGCCGATGCGGTCCCAGGCTGCGACGCGCCACTGTGCGTGCCGCCTGAAACGCTCGAAAACGGCAAGTGCGTGGCCCCACCGCCGCCACCAGTCGTGGCAGCGCCTGCTCCGGCACCAGCGCCTGCACCAGCACCGGCACCAGTGCCGACGTCGGAAAAAGTGAGCTACTCGGCTGACGCCTTCTTCGATTTCGACAAAGCCGTCCTCAAGCCAGAAGGCAAGAAGTCGCTCGACGAGCTGACCTCGAAGCTGGGCGACATGAACCTGGAAGTCATCATCGCCGTCGGTCACACCGACTCGATCGGCACCGATGCCTACAACCAGAAGCTGTCGATCCGCCGCGCCGAATCGGTCAAGGCTTACCTGCAGGGCAAGGGCATCGACGCCAACCGCGTCTACACAGAAGGCAAGGGCGAAGGTCAGCCAGTTGCTGACAACAAGAGCTCGGCTGGCCGCGCGAAGAACCGCCGCGTCGAGATCGAAGTCGTCGGCACCCGTAGCCGCCCGCAGTAATTGAGTTGGTGGTACAAGAACCCCGCTGCGGCGGGGTTTTTTTTCGCCTCTACCCTGCCCGGATTTTTTTGTCGGCACGCGTTCGTCGCGTGCCGATATTTCCCGCTATTATTCCGACCTATGAATACGAACGCCGATCCTCTCGAAATCAACAAATTCAGCGAGCTGGCCCACCGTTGGTGGGACCCGACCTCCGAGTTCCGCCCGCTGCATGAAATCAATCCATTGCGCCTGGAATGGATCAACGCGCGCGCGCCGCTGGCCGGCAAGAACGTGATCGACATCGGTTGCGGCGGCGGCGTGCTGTCCGAATCGATGGCGCGCAAGGGCGCGAAAGTCACCGGCATCGACCTGTCGAAGAAGGCCTTGAAGGTTGCCGACCTGCACGGCCTCGAGTCCGGCGTCGACGTGCGCTACAAGCTGATCGCGGCCGAAGACATGGCCCTTGAAGAACCCGGCCAGTACGACGTCGTCACCTGCATGGAAATGCTCGAACACGTGCCCGACCCGGCCTCGATCGTGCGCGCCGCCGCCGCCCTGGTGAAACCGGGCGGGCACCTGTTCTTCTCGACCATCAACCGCAATCCGAAGGCCTACCTGCTGGCCGTAATCGGCGCCGAATACGTACTGCGCATGCTGCCGCGCGGAACCCACGACTACGGCAAATTCGTGACGCCGGCCGAACTGTCGCAATTCATGCGCGCCGCCGGCCTGCAGGTCGAGGGCATGAAAGGATTGACCTACAATCCGCTGACCAAGATCTACTCGCTTAACAACGACACCGATGTGAACTACATGGTGGCGTGCACCAAGCCGCTCTAGGCGCAACCTCTTTCGCTTCCGATTCGATGACCTCCCCTGCCAAACCCACGCCACCACGCGCCGTCCTGTTCGACCTCGACGGCACCCTGGCCGACACCGCGCCTGACCTTGCCGCCGCCGTCAACTGGCTGCGCACTGAGCGCGGCATGGCGCCGACGCCCTACAGCGTGCTGCGCCCCACCGCCTCGGCCGGCGCGCGCGGCATGATCGGCGCCGCCTTTGGCCTCGCGCCCGGCGACGACGGCTACGAAGAATTGCGCGTCCAATGGTTCGACCGCTACCAGTCGAACATGGCCGTCGAGAGCGGGCTGTTCGAGGGCATCGATGCACTCTTGCAGGGCATCGAGGACGCCGGCATGGCCTGGGGCGTCGTCACCAACAAGCCGGCACGCTTCACCGACCCCCTGATTCCGCAGATCGGCCTGGCGCATGCCGGCTGCATCGTCTCGGGCGACACCATGCCGCAGGCGAAACCCCATCCGGCGCCGCTGCTCGAAGGCGCGCGCCGGCTGGACATCGCACCTTCCGCCTGCTGGTATGTCGGCGACGACCTGCGCGACATCGAAGCCGGCCGCGCCGCCGGCATGCTGACCGTCGCCTGCGCCTGGGGCTATTGCGGCGCGATCGAACCGGAGACCTGGGGCGCTGATTTCCTGTGCGCCACGCCGCTGGATCTGCTGGAACTCCTGCGCAGCGTCGCCCGCACGCCTGCCACCGCGTAAGCCCGCTTACAATTGATTACGACTGATACCGGTTTCTGTCTACCGTGTAACTGTCGTAATCCGTAATCTGACTCCATCGACAACGCAACAGCAAATGGAGCAGACCATGAACACCACCACCGCAACCGCCACCCGCATTCATCCCCTGATGGCCGCCGCAGCCGCGTCGGTGATCATCGTCAGCCTGACCGGCGCCGCCGCTATCTCCGGCATGCTGCCCTCCTCGCGCAACGCCCCGGAAGCGCAAGCCACGCTGCAGCCAACCGCAGCCCTGCCGCTCGCCGCCGGCCAGCTGCAAGTCGCCGCCCCGACCCACTACGCCGCCGCCCAGGCCACCCTGGCCGCAGTCGCACCCAACCAGTACCCGCAGGCCGCCCCGATGGTGGTGAGCGCCGCCCCTGGCACGACGACCTACATCCAGTCGGCCAACAACCCGAACGCGCCGCTCGTGATCGTGAAGCAGGAAGCCGCTCCCGTCGTGAAGAAGGCCGTGGTTCAGAAGCCGCGCGTCGTCGAACGCGTTGTCGAGCGCCGCGTCGTCGAACATCGTCCCGCACCGCGGCAGGTTCGTTACGAAGAACCGACCTACCGAGCCCCGGCCCCTGCACCAGCGCCCGCCCAGCCAAGCTATGTGGGCATCGGCACCGGCGCCGTCATCGGCGGCCTGATCGGCAACCAGGTCGGCGGCGGCAACGGCAAGAAGCTCGCCACGCTGGCCGGCATCATCGGCGGCGGCTACCTCGGCAACGAAGTCGCCAAGCGCAACGGCCAGTAAGCATCACTTTGTCAGATTCCACACCGCGGCCACCGCTGCGGTGTTTCACTCTCTCGCGCACAACACACGCGCCACGATTGGAGTACAATGGAGTTTCGTTGGGGGCGACCTGGTTTCGACGTGGGTTGCAAAGCAGCGCAGGGCATACCGAGGACTGGTTACCTCGTAAATACATCCAGAAATCAATAACTGCAAACGATAACTCGTACGCACTCGCAGCTTAATTGCTGCTAGCTCTAC
>JANNNC010000041.1:0-12354 GCA_031398335.1 Massilia sp. | reverse complement strand
CTCGCGCAGGGTGCGTGCCACGGCCACCAGCTGCTCCATCGTGTAGTCGGCCGACTGGATGATGCCGGAACTGAGGAACAGGCCGTCGATGTAGTTGCGCAGGTAAAAATCCTGCGTCAGCTTGACCACTTCATCGACTGCAAAGCGGGCACGCGGCACATTCGACGTACGTCGGTTGATGCAGTACTGGCAGTCGTAGATGCAGAAGTTGGTGAGCAGGATCTTGAGCAGCGAGACGCAGCGGCCGTCGGGCGTGTAGCTGTGGCAAATGCCCATCCCGGTGGTCGCGCCGATGCCGCCGTCGCTTCCGTCGGAAGCACGTTTCGGGGCACCGCTGCTGGCGCAGGAGGCGTCGTACTTGGCGGCGTCCGCCAGGATTTCGAGCTTGTCGGAAAGTTTCATATGGTGGCGAAACTGTATGGGTGTACAGTATATACCAGCCATCGTATGCACGCGCCGCACACCGGCTCGCGGGCGGGACAAATGCGGTTCACCGGCATCGATGATGCCGGTGAATACAACGGGCTTACCTGATTTGCTTGCCGTCCTGGTCGAGCACCACCACTTCGCCCCAACCCAGCGCACGGATCCCGGCTTCCACCTTGCGCAGGTCGCCGATCACCATCCAGGTGACTTCATCGGGCTTGACGAAGCGGCCGGCGGCCTGGCCCAGCTGGTCGGGGCTCAAGGCCTTCAGCTTGCGCGAATAGCCGCTCCAGTAGTCCTCGGGCAGGTTCAGGTTGACGCTGGCGAGCGCCGCGCCTTCGAGCGCGCCGAGCGTCTCGAAGCGGCCGGCCAGGCGCGAGGTCATGTTGCGCATGATGCTCTCGTATTCCGTCCCCACCAGCGGACGCGCGCCCGCCACGCCCTTCACTTCGTTTGCCACTTCGCGCATCGCCTCGACCGTCTTGTCGGTCTGGACCGGCGCCATCGTAATAAAACTGCGCTGGCCGCGCACGTCGGTCAGACGCGCATTGGTACCGTAGCTCCAGTGTTTATCGAGACGCAGGTTGCGGTTCAGGCGCGAAGTCGCGATGCCGCCGAAATTATTCATCACCGGCTCGATGGCGAGGTCTTCCGGCTGGCCGTAGGGCAGCGACAGGTGAGCCGCGACGATGGTCGATTGCGGCGCGTCCGGCTTGTCGATCAGGTACACCTTCTTGCCGGTGGTGGCAGCAAGGTTCGCGGATGGCTTCTTCGGCGCACTGCCGGCGGCCCAGCGGCCGAACGAGGCTTCCAGCGCCGGCAGCAATTTTTCCATGGTGGTGTCACCGGCGACGACGATGGTCGCGCTGCCGGGACGGAACCAGCCCGCATGCCATTGCGCCAGGTCGTCGCGCGTGATGCCTTCGACGCTGCCGGCGTAGCCGCTGGCAGGCTTGCCGTAGGCGTGTTCCTGGCCGTACAGCAGGGCCGGCATGACGCGCATGGCCAGGCTGTTCGGCTGGGCCTTTTCCTGGCCAATTTGCGCCATGCGGCGCGACTTCTGGAGCAGGAACTGGTCTTGCGGGAAGCTAGGGGCCAGCGCGGCGTCGGCCATGATGCTGAGTGACCGCGCCAGGTTGGCGGACGTCGCTTGCAAGCGCACCAGCGACTGGTCGGCGCTGGTGCCGGTCGACAGGCGCGCGCCCAGGTTTTCCAGCGCGTCCGACAGCGCGAAGGCGTCGCGCGTTTTCGTGCCCTTGTCGAGCAGGTCGAGCGCAAGCGAGGCGGCGCCCGCCTTGGCGCTGCTGTCCGATGCCGCGCCGGCGTCGACCGCCAGCGTCGCGTTCACGATTGGCGCCGTGTGGCGCTCGAGCAGGATCACTTTCAGGCCGTTCTTCAGTTGCGCACGCTGCATCGCGGGGAATTTGACGTCGGGCGCGTCGCCCAGGCCTGGCAGCACCTTGCGGTCGATGGTCGATTTCACGGCCGCCAGTTTGGCGAACGGACGCACCGTCATCGTGTAGTGGTTCGCACGCAGCCAGCGGTTGCCGGCGGCTTTCACTTGCGCCGGGCTGGCGTTGGCCATCTGCTCCAGGCGCGTCAGATAGGCGTCGGGCGAACCGCCATAGGTCATGCTTTCGGCCAGCACGTCGGAGCGTCCGCCCATGCCGCCGAGGCGCTCGATGCTGCGCGAGAAGTCGGACAGGGCACGCATTTTTACGCGCGCCAGTTCGGCCGCGGTCGGGCCCTTGGCCAGGGCCTCGGCGACGATGGCGTCGATCTCGCGCTCCACTGCGAGCGGGTCGGCGCCCGGCTTGACGGTGGCGACGATATTGAAGGTGCCGCCCAGTTCGGCGTCGTTGACATAGGTGCTGACACTGGTGGCCAGGCCCTTGTCGTAGACCAGGCGTTTATCCAGGCGCGCGCTTTTCGAGCCGGCCAGCACTTCGGCCAGCAGCGCCAGGCGCGGGGTGTCGGCATCCTTCCAGTTCGCCACATGCCAGCTGCGGTAGATGCGCACTTGCGGCACATGGTCTTCCATCTCGTCGCGGATATGGCGTTCCAGCGTCGGGATCCAGGTGTCGGTGCGCGGCAGCGGTGGGCCCGGCGGGATCGCGCCGAAGTATTTGGTCACCAGCTCCAGCGCCTTCTCCGGCGTGATGTCGCCGGCCAGCGTGATGACCGCGTTGTTCGGGCCGTAATACGTGCGGTACCACTCGCGGATGTCTTCCAGCGAGGCGGCGGATAAATCTTCCATGCTGCCGATGGTCGACCACGAATACGGGTGCGAGTACGGATACATCTTGGCGCCGATCTCGTTGCGCACGCGGCCATACGGCTGGTTCTCGCCCTGGCGCTTCTCGTTCTGCACCACGCCGCGCTCGCGCTCGAGCATCTCGTTCGAGATGTAATTGCCGAGGAAGCCCATGCGGTCCGATTCGAGGAACAGGGTGCGCTCGAGCGCGGACACCGGCACGTCTTCGAAGAAGTTGGTGCGGTCGGTGTTGGTGGTGCCGTTGCGGTTGTTCGCGCCCAGGTCGTCCATCGCTTCGCGGAAGCCGCGCGGGTAGTTTTCGGAGCCGTTGAAGAAGAAGTGTTCGAACAGGTGCGCGAAACCGGTCTTGCCGCGCTTCTCGTTGCGCGAACCGACGTGGTACCACATGTTCACGCCGACCACCGGCACGCTGCGGTCTTCATGCACGATCAGGGTCAGGCCATTCGGCAGCACGAATTTTTTGTAATTGATCGTGTAGGCCTTGCGGTCGAACGCCGGGGTGGTGGCGGCGGCGGTTGCCGGCGCCGCGTGCAGCGGCAGCGCGGCGGTCGTGGCGAAGGCAAGGGCCAGCGCGGCGAGAAGCGGTTTGTTCATGGGTCTCCGTGGGGGCGGTATGGTGTGTTGTGGGCGGTATTTTAACCGTGGGGTGTCAGGGCAGGCCATGGGTACCGGCGGAATCTGAATATGCATGCGCGCCTTGAACAACGCGGCACTTCTTAAAGGGACGCAGGGTGGGCGGTTCTCCCGCCCACGCGTTCAACCAGCCGATCAACTGCTGCTACGCCGCCTCTTGGGAAAAACCCTGCACCTGCGCCAATTGCGCCGGCTCCATGCGCGCCGACACGCGCTTCAAATACGACTCCGCTCCCGCAATGCCCCCGCCCGCAGCGCGCGCCAGCCAGCCATAGGCTTCCAACAAATCGCGTTGCGCGCCCTGCCCCGCCGCATACATCACGCCCAGGTTGAACTGCGCCCGCGCATGGCCCTGGCGCGCCGCGCACAGGTACCAGAAATGGGCCGCGTCGTAATCGCGTTCGACGCCGTGGGCGCTGTCGTAACGCAGCGCCAGCGCGAACTGGGCCAGCGTGTGTCCCTGCTCGGCGGCCTTGCGGTACCAGTGCGCCGCCTCGCGCGGGTCGCTCGCATCAATCCGCTCGAGCAGCACGCCGACCATGTGCTGGGCCGGCGTGTATTCCTGGTCGGCCGCGCGCCGGTACCAGTGCAAGGCGCGCGCCGCATCCTGCGCCACGCCGGCGCCGGACTCGTAACGCAGGCCGAGATCGAACTGGGCGCGCACATGGCCCTGCTCGGCCGCCTGGGAATACCAGTGCAGCGCCTGGACCGGATCGTGTGCGACGCCATTGCCACTGTCATACAGCTGGCCCAGGTGGTATTGCGCGGCCGGCAAGCCCTGCGCGGCGGCCTGGCGGTACCAGTGGGCGGCAAGCAGCGGGTCGCGCTCGACACCCTGGCCATGTTCGCAGCGCAGCCCGAGGTTGTCCTGGGCGGCGGCGTGTCCCTGCTCCGCGGCGCGCCGGTACCACATCAGGGCGGCCGCTTCATCGCGCGCCACGCCGTGGCCGCTGTCGTAAATCAGGGCGAGGTTGAACTGGGAACTGGCGTGGCCTTGTTCAGCGGCGCGTTCGTACCAGTGGATCGCTTGCACGCTGTCCTGCGCGAGGTCCTGGCCCTTGTCGAAGCGCAGCGCGAGATTGAACTGGGCCGGCGCATGGCCCTGGTCGGCGGCGCGGCGCAGCCAGTCGAGCGCCTGGACTGAATCGCGCGCGACGCCCTGGCCGCTGTCGTAGCGCAGCGCCAGCGCGAACTGCGAACGCGCATAGCCCTGGTCGGCCGCACGCCGGTACCAACTTAACGCTGCATCGGTATCCTGGGCCACGCCCTTGGCGCCGTCGAACATCATGCCGAGGTTGTGCTGCGCGCCGGGGTCGCCCTGCTCGGCCGCCTGGCTGAACCAGTACAGCGCCTGCGCCACGTCGGCCGCGGCGCCCTGCCCCTTCGCATACAGCCAGCCGAGGTTGTACTGGGCCGGCGCATAGCCCTGGCTGGCCGCGCAGCGGTACCAGTACAGCGCCTGCGCGTCGTCCTGCGCCACGCCTTGCCCCTTCTGGTACATGACGCCGAGGTTGTACTGGGCCTGTTCGAGGCCGGCGGCGGCGGCCTTGCGGTACCACTCCACCGCCAGCGCGTAGTTACGCGGCACCGACTGGCCGTTCACGTACATGAAGCCAAGGCTGTGCTGGGCGCTGGCGACGCCGCGCTCGGCCTGTGCTTTGACGCGCAGGAACTCGGCGGTATGGCGCTCGGCGCCGGGGCCGGGCGGGGTCGCGCTGCCTGTCGTGGCCCGATCCATGATCGGACACTCAGGCGCGCATTGCACGCGGGATCGGGAACACGATCGGATGGCCGCCGCCGGGCAGCGCCGACGCCAGCGGCGCCTGGCCGCGCAACACGCCGATGAAGTTCGACAGCGAAATCGGGCGGTGGAACAGGTAGCCCTGCATCGTCTCGCAGCCGTTGGCACGCAGGTAATCGGCTTGCGTCTCGGTCTCGACGCCTTCGGCCACCAGGTGCAGGTTCAGGCCGCGCGCAATCGAGATGATCGCCAGGATCACCGGGTAGTGCCCGTCCGGATCGTGGATCTCCTTGACGAACGACTGGTCGATCTTCATCGTGTGGATCGGGAAGCGGTGCAGGTAAGAGAGCGACGAGTAGCCGGTGCCGAAGTCGTCGATCGCCACCGACACGCCGAGCTGGCAGAGTTTGTTCAGCTGCTCGATCGCGTACTGCGGGTTGCGGATGCAGATGTTCTCGGTGATCTCGACCTCGATCTGGGCCGGCGAGATCCCGTAGCGCACCAGCGCGCCGCGCATCTTCTCGAAGAAGTCGCCGCGGTCGAGGTATTGCGGCGACAGGTTCAGCGACAGCCGCACCGCCTGGCCGCTGGCGATATTCCACTGCAGCATATCGCGGCACAGCGCGCCGATCATCCAGTCCGAGATCGGCAGCATCAGGCCGTTCTCTTCGGCGAAGGGTAAAAACTCGCCGGCCGACAGCAAGCCGCGCGTCGGATGGTTCCAGCGCATCAGCGCCTCGGCGCCGATGATGCGGCCACTGGTCGAATCGATCTGCGGCTGGTAGTACATCTCCAGCTCGTTGTGCTCGAGCGCGCGGCGCAGCGCCTGCTCCAGCGCGATCTTCTGGTGCGACACGTCGAGCATCGAGTTGTGATAAAAACTGTGGCCATTCTTGCCCTGCGCCTTGACCTGGTACATCGCGATGTCGGCGTGGCGCAGCAGCTCGTCGATCGATTCGCCGTCGCCCGGATAGATGGCGATGCCGATCGAGGCCGAGATGTGCACTTCGTGACCATCGAGGTCGAACGGGCGGTGCAGGCTTTCCAGGAATTTGTCGGCGATGAGGCGCGCGTCGTCGCGGTCGCGCAGTTCCGGCAGCACGATGGTAAATTCGTCGCCGCCCTGGCGCGCCAGCGTGTCGCCCTTGCGCAGGCAGTCTTTCAAGCGCACCGCCACCTGCTGCAGCAGCTCGTCGCCTTTTACATGGCCGAGCGTGTCGTTGACCAGTTTAAAACGGTCGAGGTCGATGAACATCACCGCCAGTTCGGTCTGCTTGCGCTTGGCCTGGATCACGGCCAGGCCGAGGCGGTCCTTGAACAGGATCCGGTTCGGTAAATCCGTCAGGATGTCGTGGTAGGCCTGGTAGGAGATGACTTCCTCGGCGCGCTTCCTGTCGGTGATGTCGCGCGCGACGCCGTAGGTACCGAAGAACTCGAGCTTTTGCACGTCGCTGTCGGGCACGTGCATGCCGATCGAGTTCAGCGAGATCGTCATCAGCGTGTTGTTGAAGGTGCGGTCGCCGCTGTTGCTCTTGGCGCCGCGGCACTTCAGGCGCAGTTCGACGTTGCGCGAAGCGCGTTCGTCGACGCGGCGCTCGTTGAATACGTAGCGCGCGCGCTCCAGGTCTTCGTCGTGCACCAGGATCGAATAGTGCTTGCCGATGAGTTCATCGCGCGAAAAGCCGAGCAGCTGGTAGGCGCGGTCGTTGACAAAGGTAAAGCGCCCTTCGTGATTCAGCGTATAGATGATGTCCGGCGAGCTGTCGACCAGGTAGCGGTACATCTTCTCGGAGTTTTCCAGCTGCTGGGCCATGCGGCTGTTGGCGGCGGCCAAACGGCGCTGTTCGAGCGCGTTGCCGACCGTTTTCATCAGCTCTTCGCGGCTGTAGGGTTTGCGCAGGTAATCGTAGGCGCCGCGCTTGAGGGCGCCGATGGCCGCGTCGATGCCCACTTCGCCGCTCATCACGATCACGTCGGCGTCGACGCCGCGCGCGTTCATGAAGTCCATGATCTCGTGGCCGCCGATGTCGGGCAGGCGCAAGTCGAGCAGGACCAGGTCGAAGCGGCTGCGCGAGAGGTGGGCGATGGCCTCGTTGCCGGAGCCGGCCGTGGTCAGGTCGAAGCCGCGGTCGCGCAGCAGCTCGTAGAGCGAGGCAAGCAAACGCGGCTCGTCGTCGACCAGCAGGAGACGGGGCTGATGGGCGCTCTCTTCATGCGGGGTGGATAAGGCCGGGTTCCCATTGGTGCGGTGCTCGTTCATCATGACCTTAAACTGAACCCAGGGCACGCGGCATCAATGCCGGCGTTGCGCTGGCGCCGGACCATGCCGGCAGCAGAATTTCGAATGCGGTGCCGCCGCGGCCGCTGCGGCAGGCGATCTGGCCGTTCATTTTTTTCACCAGCCCGTGCACGATCGACAGGCCGAGGCCGCGGTGGGCGCCGTCCTTGGTGCTGCGCACAACCGAGAACAGGTTCGCCATCACGTCAGGCGACAGGCCAGGCCCGGTGTCGGTCACGGCCAGTTCCAGGTACAGGGTGCGCTCGCGGTGGACGATACCGCGGTTGACGATGTCGATACGCCCGCCGCCATGGCCGGCCAGCGCTTCGACCGCATTCTTGACCAGGTTGACCAGGATCTGCTTGAGCAGGTCGGCGTCGCCCTCGACCAGGCGCGCGTCCTCGCCCATGGCAGTGACAATCTGGACGCTGCCTGGTACGAACTGCCCGGAGCGGAACAGGCGCACCACCTCGTCGACCACCTTGGCCACGTCGAGCGGACGCGGGCCCGGAGCCGGGAGCTTGAGTTCGGCCAGGCTGCCGATCAGCTGGCCGACGCGGTCGATCTCTTCGTTGAGCACCGACATTTCGGTGTTCACCGGTTCCTGGCGCGCCAGTTTGCTGTCGAGGACACTCAGGTAGTTCTTGATGATCGAGAGCGGATTGTTCACTTCGTGCACCACACGGCGCGAGGCTTCGCGGTAGTCCTCGGCCACGCTGGCCAGCTGGCGGCGCGCGTTGCCACGCTCCGACAGTGCGGTCTCCAGCGCGCTTGCGGCCTGGGTGCCGAAGGACTGCATGAAGCGCTCGCGCTTCTGGCAACCGGCGATCTGCCAGGCGGCCACGCCGCCCACCATCACGCCCAGGCAGCGGTTGCCCGCCACCAGCGGCAGGCAGACCAGGCTGTCGGTGCCGAGCATGCGAAACAGCTGCTCTTCGGCCAGGCCCAGGGGCTGGCCGGCGCGCTGGATATAGGCGGTACGGCGTTGCAGGGCGACGCCGGCAACCAGGCCGCCCTTGTTCAGCGGGATCGCGAATTCGGCGATGCGCTGGGCCGTGCCGCCGGGTGCGCCGATCAGCATCTGGCCGGTCGGGTTCTCGAGCAGGATCACGGTGGTATCGAAGTCGAACAGGATGCGCGCCGACCGCGTCATCGATTCGAGCAGGTCGGACTCGCCCTGCTGGCGTGCGAAGGTCTGCCCCACTTCCGACACCAGCACCAGGTTGCGCACTTCTTCCGACAGGCGCTGCTGGACCGGGTCGACCACGGGTGCGGCATACGCGGGCGGGGTCGGGATGTCGTCGGCGCCGCTGAGATCGATGCCGAGGTGGGCAGCGGCCTTGTCGACCTGGCGCGCAGCGCTGGTCAACATGGCGGGCAGTACGCCAGCATCCAGGCCGCACAGGGCGGCGCCGTCGGCCAGGGCCCGGGCGTCGTCGGGATGACTCGACATCAGGTGCGCCAGGCGCACGATGCGGATCAGGGGGTGGGCCGATTCGAGGCGCTCGCTCGACTCGTGATGGTACAGCACGGCGTCGGCCAGGAAGGAATCGAGCTGCCAGCGTTCCACCAGCCAGGCGCCGGCTTCGGCGTGGGTGATCTGCAGCGTTCTCTGCTCGACGGCGCACAGGTCTTCGTCATCGCGCGCGGTGAAGTTGAACGCGTATTCTTTCGGCGCGGTGGCGAGTAACGCCAGGCGCCCGACATTGTGCAGCAGGCCCGCCAAGTAGGCTTCTTCCAGGTGCGGGTAGTCGATGCGGCAAGCGACATCGCGTGCAATGACGGCCGCGCCGAGCGAGCGCTTCCAGAAGGCGCGCAGGTCGGTGCTGCCGGAATGCGGAAAACTGTTAAATGTCTGGAAGACGGAATCGCTGATCACCAGCGTCTTGATCATGTCGGTGCCGAGGGCAACGAGCGACTGCTCGAGGTTCACGCCGCGCTGGCCGCGGTGGTAGGCCGAACTGTTGGCGGTTGCCAGCAGCTTGCCCGTCATGCCCGCGTCGTTCGCGATCAGCGCGGCCAATTCCGGCATGCCCAGGTCGTCGGCTTGCAGATGCCCGATCAACTTGATGAGTATTTGCGGCATCGCGGGCAGCCGGGCAATCAACAGCCGATTGCGGATATCCTGGTCTGGTAGGTGCATTGTCTCAAGCGACGCCACGGTACGAAGTTTTCGGGGTGGCATTCCCGGACAGGACTACCACGACATGACATTCATGCATCTCTGGAACAGAGGGAAATTCCTATTGTTGATCCAGATCAAAAAGAGGTCTTAGCATATATACATTTCTGATTGGGAACAATACTTTCCGTCAAAAGTATGAATTTTGGCGTATGTATGATGCATGCGTGTGACAATTTGTTGGGTGGATGTCAATAAAACGTGCCATTCCCTGTTCATTCAGCCCGCCTTACGGGCCAGCACGCGCCGGTAATGGCGCGACGTGAGCCAGAATCCCAGCGCCAGCACGGTGAACCCGGCCTGCCCGAGCGCCAGCGCCAGTACCGAATGCGACAGTGCCGGCGCGATCAGACCGGCGACGATCGCGCCCAGCAGCGTGACCAGGAACGACTGGCAGGAGGCGACGGTGCCGCGGATGTGCGGGAACAGGTCGAGCGCGAGCAGCGTGGCGCCCGGCGAGATGAGCGCGCTGCCGAAGGTGAAGAAGAACATCGGCAGCACCGTCCAGGGCAGCGCCGGCGGCAGGAACAGGTGGTAGCCGACATTGAAGGTGACGGCGCTGAGCATGAAGGCAAAGCCGATCCCGATCTGGCGCGCGAAACTGTATTTGCCGGCCAGGCGGTTGGCCGCCATCGAACCAAGAAAAATCCCGCCGACGGTCGGCACGAACAGCCAGGCGAAGTCGGAGGGGCCGAGCCCGAGGTGCACCGGCAGCAGCACCGGCGACGCCGTAATGTAGAGGAACAGGCCGGCGAAATTCAGGGCCGTGACGCCCGCCTTCATGTGGAACAGGAAGGAACTGAAGATCGCGCCATAGCTCTGCGCCAGGAAGCGCGGATTGAAGGGCTGGCGTTGGCTGGGCGGCACCGTCTCCGGCAGGTGCTGCCAGCACACCCAGCCCAGCGCCACCGTGTAGGCCGAGAGCGCCAGGAAAATCGCGCGCCAGTCGAACCAGGTCACGATCCAGCCGCCCAGCACGGGCGCGATGGCCGGCGCGATCGAGAAGATCATCGTCACCATCGACAGCAATCGCGCGGCCGGCGCCCCCGCGTACAGGTCGCGGATGATGGCCCGTCCGACCACCACCCCTGCTCCCGCCGACACCCCCTGCATGATGCGGAACACCCACAGGTAGTGGACAGTGGACGCCGCCGCGCAGCCAAAGGTACCGATCGCGAACACGACCAGAGAGACCAGGATGACGTTGCGCCGCCCGAAGGCGTCCGACAGCGCGCCGTGCCACAGCACCATGCCGGCAAAGGCCAGCATATAGGCCGTCAGCGTCTGCTGGACTTCGAGCGGCGAGGCGTTCAAGCTGGCCTGGATCTGCGGGAAGGCCGGCAAATAGGCGTCGATCGAGAACGGTCCGAGCATCGCCAGGGCGGCCAGCAAGCTCGCCAGGCCACCGGCCGACAGCATCACGATCTTGTGCGGCGCCGGCAGCGGCACCGGGATCACAGGATCTTTGGGTAGCTGGTCGGGGTCGGTCGGTGGCAGCATCGCTTTATTCCTGGGCCGGGTTCACGTCCTGCTTCGGCTTGGCTTCCTCGCGGCGGTTGTAGCCGGCCACCATATCGAAACGGAACAGGCGGCATTCCAGGGCGCCGTTGAAGAACGGCGTCTTGCGCGCTTCTTTCAAGCGCAGGAGCTTGGGCAGCGACAGGTCGGCCGTAAACAGAAACACGGTCCAGCCGGCGAAGCGCTGCTTGAGCGTGGTGCCGAGCGCCGAATAGAAGGACACGGCCATCTCGTCGGCCGGCACGGTCGAATCGCCGCGCACGCCGATGCGCTCGCCGTACGGGGGATTGGTCAGCAGGATGCCGGCTTGTTCGGTCGGCGGCGCGACGTGCTGGGCTTCGATCTGCTTGAGCGGGACGTCGAACAGGATGCCGGCAATTTTCAGGTTGTGGCGGGTCATCTCAACCATGTCGCCGGAGATGTCGGAACCGAAAATCGTCGGCTCAAGCGGCAGCGGGTTGGCCTTGATCGCGGCCTTCATGTCCTGCCACGCATCACGGTCGAAGTCGGCGAATTTTTCGAAGGCGAAGCGGCGGCGCGCGCCTGCCGGGATGCCCTGCACCATTTGTGCCGCCTCGACCAGGATCGTGCCCGAGCCGCACATCGGGTCGAACAGCGGCGTGCCCGGCTTCCAGCCCGCCACGCGCAGCATGCCGGCGGCAAGGTTCTCGCGCAGCGGCGCGTCGCCTGTTTCTTCGCGCCAGCCGCGTTTGAACAGCGCTTCGCCCGAGGTGTCGAGGTAAATAATAAAATTGCGCGCGTCGAGGAAGCCGACGATGCGCATGTCCGGCTCGCGCGTGTCGACCGACGGGCGCTTGTCGAACTGGTCGCGGAAGCGGTCGCAGATCGCATCCTTGATCTTGAGGGTCGTGAATTCGAGGCTGCGCAGCGGCGATTTGACCGCCGTGACGTCGACCCGGATCGTGTGGTCGACGCCGAACCAGTCTTCCCACGGCTGCTCGAGCACGAGGTCGTAGATGTCGTTTTCGTTGTTGTAGCTGCGCTGGCCCATGCGCATGAGCACCCGCGAGGCGATGCGCGAGTGCAGGTTGACCAGGTAGGAGTCGCCCAGGGTGCCGGAGCAGTGGACGCCGCCGGGGACCTGGTTGTGGACTTTTAACGTACTGCTGTGCGCCTGGGCGATTTCAGCGAGTTCTTCGGCCAGCGCCGCTTCCATGCCGCGGGGGCAGGGGCAAAAATAGGAGGTCATGGGGGTACCCTTTGTCCGTGAGTGAAAAAATATTGTGGCCGGAGCGCCTCCGCATCCGGCCGGGCATTCAGTTTGTTGCGGTGTGGGTTCC
>JANNNC010000026.1:0-4026 GCA_031398335.1 Massilia sp. | reverse complement strand
CGATCCGAAGCGCCGTGGTTCGGCCGGTAAAGTGCTGCGTCCGCAAGTGAAACTGCTGAACGAAGAGAACCAGGAAGTCAAGATTGCCGGCACCGAACACGCCGTGGCCATCGGCTTCCAGATCGGCTCGCTGATCATGGTGAAGGACGGTCAGTCGGTCTCGGTGGGTGAAGTGCTGGCACGTATCCCGACCGAATCGCAGAAGACCCGCGACATTACCGGTGGTCTGCCACGCGTGGCCGAATTGTTCGAAGCACGTTCGCCGAAAGACGCGGGCATGCTGGCCGAAGTCACCGGTACCGTCGCCTTCGGTAAGGAAACGAAGGGCAAGCAGCGTCTGGAAATCACGGACATGGACGGCAACAAGCACGAGTTCCTGATCACCAAGGACAAGCAAGTGCTGGTCCACGATGGTCAAGTCGTGAACAAGGGCGAGATGATCGTCGACGGTCCGGCCGATCCGCAGGACATCCTGCGCCTGCTGGGTATCGAAGCGCTGGCCCGTTACATCGTCGACGAAGTGCAGGACGTCTACCGTCTGCAGGGCGTGAAGATCAACGACAAGCACATCGAAGTGATCGTGCGTCAGATGCTGCGCCGTGTGGCGATCGTCGAAGCCGGCGACACCGACTACATCGTCGGCGAGCAGGTGGAGCGTTCGGAGCTGCTGGAAGAAAACGATCGCATGGAAGCGGCAGGCAAACTGCAGGCAACCTACGAAAACGTGCTGCTGGGTATTACCAAGGCATCGCTGTCGACCGATTCGTTCATCTCGGCCGCCTCGTTCCAGGAAACCACCCGCGTGCTGACCGAAGCGGCGATCATGGGCAAGCGCGACGGCCTGCGCGGCCTGAAGGAAAACGTCATCGTCGGCCGCCTGATCCCTGGCGGCACCGGCCTGGCATTCCACCGCGCCAAGAAAGAGAAGGAAGTGTGGGAGGCGGAAGAGCGCCAGGCACTGCTGCAGCAGGAGAAAGCCAACATGGCTGCCGAACTGCAGGCGATGGAAGATCAGCAGAATGCGGCGGCTCCGGCTGAGCATCATGGCGATGGCGAGTGATCGTCTTTGCTAATTAGCTGAACAAGACGGCACCTTCGGGTGCCGTTTTTTTTCGCCCGAACCATATTGATGGCCGCCCGGCCAAATGCGCGCTACTATGATGAATAGTTGCTTAATTAACACTCATTTGACGAGCCTGTTTTGTAATGACATCCACTCGAACAATCCGTCCCGCCACTGCTGCCGATGCTGACCGCATCCGCACCATCTACAACCACTACATCGCCACCACCACGATCTCGTTTGAGGAAGAACCGGTGACCGCCGCCGACATGGCCCAGCGCATCGCTGATGTCGCAGCAAGCAGGCTGCCCTGGCTGGTCATGCTCGACGGAGATACGCTGATCGGCTACGCCTATGCCACCAAGTGGCGGGTGCGCGCCGCCTATCGCTTCGCGGTCGAAACCACGGTCTATCTCGATCCGGACTACGCCGGCAAAGGTGCGGGCACCGTGCTATATGAAGCTTTGCTGAACGAACTGCGCCAGCGAAGACTGCACCTCGCCATCGGCGGCATCGCCCAACCGAACGAAGCGAGCGTACGCCTGCACGAGCGGCTTGGGTTCAGGAAGGTGGCGCACTTCAGCGAAGTCGGATTGAAATTCGGGCGCTGGATCGATGTCGGGTACTGGCAGCTGAAGCTCAGCGATCAACAGGACAAGGCATGAACAAGCCACTTCCATGCCTCGTCATCATCGACATGCAAAAGGGTATGGCGAATACGCCTGCGGACAGCCGCAACAACCCGCAAGCAGAAGAGAGCATCGCCCAGCTGCTGCAAGCCTGGCGCGCGGCCAATGCGCACATCGTCCACGTCCGCCACATCTCGCGCTCGCCGGATTCTCCCTTCGCACCGGGACAATCCGGCGTCGAGTTCCAGGAAGCGCTGCGGCCGCGGCGGCATGAACACGTGGTCGAGAAGAACGTGCCGGATGCGTTTATCAACACGGCGCTCGAGCGCTGGCTGCGCGTGCGGGACGTGAATCGGATCGTGCTGGTCGGCGTCAGCACGAATAATTCCGTCGAAGCCAGCGCGCGGACGGCGGGCAACCTCGGCTTCGATACCGTGGTCGTGGCGGACGCGAGCTTTGCGTTCGCCATGACGGACTATGCCGGCACGGTGCGCAGCGCAGACGAGGTACACGCGATGTCGCTTGCCAACCTGAACGGAGAATACGCGACGATCATGGACACGCGCAGCGTGCTGGGTGAGGTTGGCCAGGCCGTCAGCATCGCTTGAAATGAACCTCGCGCCGCCCGCCGGCGTCCCGTTCCAGACTGCGCCTGCCGACGTGTGGAAGGAGGGCGGCATCATCCATGTGGGCCATCTCGGCGCGACATATAAAACCCGTGCGCGCGATGCGCCGCATGCTGAGCCCGGCCTGAAAAAGCGCGGGCTGGGCAGCCGGCGCGAGAGTTATATTTATATGCCGGAGGCTTACCAATCCGACCAGCCGCTGCCGCTTGTTTTACTGCTGCAATGCGCCGGCGGCCATGCCCGCGACGGCTTGCGCATCCGGCTGCACCTGGCCGACAAGGCCGGCCTGATTCTCGTGGCCCTGGTTCTGCACGCCGCCTCGTATGCGCTGACGCTGGGCCTGGCCAATGGCGACCTGTTCACGCATGTGCTGGCGTTTTCGCCCGGTTTTATCGGGCCGATCGACCACCGCGGCAAGCCGGCCATTTTCGTTTCCTATGGCGAACTTGACGCTGTCCTGGCGATCGACACCTGCGGAAGGAATATCGCGCGCCAGTTGCAGGCTGCGGGTTATGACCTTACGTATCAGGAATTCCAGGGCGGGCATGTGATTCCGCTCGAAGTAGCGGCGGAGGCGGTCGACTGGGTTGTCGGCAAGCAGTATCCGCCCGGCGTATGCTGCACATTGTTTTGGGCCGCATGGCTTAGCCCGGGCATGATAAGCCTGACGAAATATTGCATTGAGGCACATATGGACATGCTCGAACAACCCGCCTGTTTAGCGCCACCGTTGAACTGGGCAAATTGGTGCGTATGATCAGGAAGGAACAGGGGCTAACCCAGCTGGATATCGCCGGTTTGGCTGGCATAAGCAATCGCTTCGTTATCGCCCTCGAGCGCGGCAAGGAAACGCTGCAAATACAGAAAGTTCTCGACGTGCTCAGGCTGTTGGGACTTGAACTATCAGCCAGCAGGAAACCCAAATGGCCACGTTCGACGTATCCAGATTCAAAGCCGAATCGCTGACAGTTGCGCCGTCCCCTGGCGCCAGCCGGGCTCCCTCATCGTTCCGATTGTTCTACACTCATGCGCTGGTGTATCACGTTGAATAACCGGATGACTGAAAGGGAGTGACATGAAAGCTCAATGGATCTGCGCGCTGGTGCTGAGTTCGACCTGGGCGGTGGCAAGCGCCCACGCGGCCGAACTGCGCGCGACGATGAATACGGTGTCGGAGGCCGGCGTCGGCGCCTCGAGCGGCACGGTGACGGTCAGCGAATCGAAATACGGTCTCGTATTCACCCCGGCCCTCACCGGCCTGCCGGCGGGTGTGCATGGCTTCCACGTGCACGAGAACGGCAGCTGCGACACGAACCAGAAGGAGGGCAAGCCGGTGCCTGCGGGCGCCGCGGGCGGGCACCTGGATACGGCCAAGAGCAAGAAGCATGGCCTGCCGTGGGGCGATGGCCACCTCGGCGACTTGCCGGCCCTGTACGTCGAGAGCGCGGGGGCGGCGAATAATCCGGTGCTGGCGCCGCGCCTGAAAAAACTGGCCGCTGTGAAGGGCAAGGCCTTGATGGTGCACGCGGGTGGGGATAATCATGCGGATCATCCGGCGCCATTGGGCGGGGGCGGGGCGCGGATGATGTGCGGGATTATTCAGTGAAATAAACTTTCACCGAACTTGGCTGGATGAAATAATATTTCATGAGCGCGCGTCCACATCTGCCAGTGCGCATTGCGCGGCCTGGTTGACCCACCGATTACT